>MGEK01000032.1 GCA_001791325.1 Candidatus Uhrbacteria bacterium RIFCSPLOWO2_01_FULL_47_25
TGGTAAAACACCAAACGAATTTCTTTCAAATTATCAACTAATCAACCCGCCAAATGTGCCTGCCTAAAACACGAAAATTTTCAAACCTAATGACTCTCGGCGTGCTCTGTTGTGGCCATGGTTAAATACACTAAAGTCAGCATGGAGAAAACAGTAGCTTGAATAAATCCAACCAAAAACTCCAGCAACAAAAATGGTAAGGGCACAAAAAATGCGACCAAGCCAGCGATGACCGTCAGCAAAACCTCACCCGCAAAAACATTGCCAAAAAGACGAAGGGACAAACTTATCATTTTGGCCACTTCGCTCACTACCTCAATCAAACCTACAAAAAATTCAATAAAGGCAACCATAATACTGATGCCGCCATGTTTGAAAGATCTCCAAATTCCGCCAAGTTTAATAAAACGATCAGCATACTTCCAAAATCCTATGGCCATAACCCCAATGACATGCGAACCAATAACCGCTACTAGAGCCATGGCCAATGTTAAATTAAAATCCGTGTTGGCTGGCCGAAAAATTGGAATAAACATAGTCTCGCCGCGTTCAACCATATTGCGTCCAATAGAACCAATCCCCGGAAAAACGCCGAGCAAATTTGAAATTAAGATAAAAATAAAAAGCGTGCCGACAATTGGCAAAAAACGAATGGATTTTTTTCTGTCTCCGGTTACTTGATCCATATAGCTAAACAGTGTATCCAGCACGGCTTCAGTAAAATTTTGTACGCCGCTAGGAACTTCCTGCAACCGGCCTCGCAAATAAATAGCCAAAATAATCAAGCCCACGCTGACAACAACGGCGTTAATCAAAGTGTTCGTGATTGGAAACGAACCAATATAAAACACTATTTCAGCGGCGAGGGACGGGAGATGCATATGATTAGCTTATTAGCTTGTAGCTGGTAGCTTGTAGCTTTAAGTAGGTTAAGCTTTGATTTCTCTCCAAACAATTTCTATAACATTAAAATATTTTTTTGTGAAATAGACGACTTCGGAAACAGAAAACGGTTTACAAGTATAAATGTCAACAGTGAATAATGGGGGGGTCGTGGGATAGCTGTAGAAATGTGCACCGGAAGACTTCCAGTGTACCCACCCACCGTACCCCATTTCGTGGGCACTATAAGCCATGGGCTGATGCAACACCTCCATTTTTGCGACATTAGCCAGCTCCAACAGGTAAGATTTCATCTGCTCAGGTTCAACGATCTTCGAGGTAAGTCCTTCGACGATGAGTCGTTGCCGAACGAGGTCAGGGGCAAGGTTACGCCACATAATCAATAATGACAATCATGGTAATTTTGAATTTTGACTTGAATTTTTGAATTCTGTTAGTGCTTTAAATTGCCGATATAGCCACAATACGGTTGTCGCCATGGCCAAGAAAACACCGGCCAAGGTCAGCCATGGCGTTGTGCCAAATTGACCATCAGCATATTTTCCGATGGAGCCAAAAACAACAAGAGGTATGGCAATAATAAAACCAAGCTCCCACGCCAAACTCAATGCTTGCCAGACATTTTGAGGCATCTTGTTCATATAGCTTACAGCTTAAGGCTTATAGCTTATGGCTCGTCTAGAACATTATATCTTCTTCCGCTCTCTTATATGAATGAACCTCTTCCTTACTAAACCAGTGCTTTAATTCGTGCTCCGCTTCGCTCTCGTCGCCAGAAGCATGAACAACGTTATGAATTGCTCTCTTGTCGGCATTAGCTAGAGTCGGCGAATCAACCGAATAATCACCTCTGATGGTGCCCATATCGGCTTTGGAGGGCAAGGTGCTCCCTACGATTTTTCTTACCATGGCAATAGCATGGATACCCTCAACAATCATGGCCACGACCGGCCCAGACATAAGAAACTCAATATTCCACTGCGCAGCCATTTTACCGATCTCCAACGGATCATTTGTGCCGATTTCCTTGATTGGATCCTTTCCGTAAGTACGGTAATTCTCAAGGGTTTTCTCTCCCATACCGCGCATCCATATTTCGGTATTGGGATAATGATCGTGGGCTTGTTCTTTGGTTGGTGTAACCATTCTCAAAGCAATAATCTTTAGGCCGCGCTGTTCAATGCGACGGATAACTTCGCCGACAAGTCCGCGCTTTACGCCGTCTGGCTTAACTAAAACAACGGTTTTTTCTTCTTTGGGATGGGGCATAATATTGAGAATATAGAATATGGAATATAGAATATGGTCATTGAGTCATTGGGATTTTATTGTTTACTGCTTAAGGAATTCACGTACTTTTCTAACTACGTCGCCCGGAGTCATATTGGACTTAACAATATAGCCGATCGCTCCCATTGTCAGCCCTTTTGTTCTGTCTTCATCTTGCCCAAGATTGGTGAGTATAATTACCGGTATTTTTGATGTTTTGTCATTAACTTTCAAAGCCTGCAAAACAGAAAAACCGTCAAGCCCGGGCATAATCACATCCAATAAAATAATATTGGGCTGCTCTTTTTCGACCAGCTCAATCACGTTATCGCCCCGCTCAAGTTGAAACACCATGAATCCTTCCTGCTCAAATTTATGAACATACATATCAAGGATCATGGAATCGTCCTCAACAATGAGAACTTTTATTTTTTCATCTGCCATACCCCGCACCTTTACGGCGTTAGCGTTCCAGAGCAACGCGCAATTAAGCGGCCATAGTTGCCATAAACATCTAAAGCCATTGATAGTCGAGTTGCCAAGCGAACGCTCGCCAAATAGTTTAGACTAATTAAATTGTTGTTGTTGTTATACTTCATACTTCATAAACACAGATTATTTTTGATTGTAGAGTGAGCAACGCCGAAAGGTGCGGGGCATAATCTTGTGCCTAGTATAACATAAAAATTTAAACTCGCAAGGGCTAATAGAGAAAAGATAGTTTTTGTCGTCTGGGTAAAAATTATTGACACAGAGTATGGATATGGATAACCTGACCAATTGCCAGTAAGCTGTGATTGTTTCAAAACAAGAAGAGGCCTGAAGCAGATGCTTCAGGCCTCTCATAAACTTAGCAAGAGGCTCTACGTTTCAGCCTCTGGCTGGAGCTCACGGAGCACGGCCTCGTAGGTGCCAAGGTACGTGGCTGACCACGTCTCATAGTCACCGTACGTAGCGCTTGCCCGCCATACTTTCTTTCCCTCGCGATCAGCAATGTGTTCTGCCCGCAGGGCGGGATCGTCTGTGCGATGGTGGAGCATTACACCTCCTCATGGCACTACTGTGCCGTCAATGTCACGCCTAGCTTCCATTCCGATTGATTCGGCGGCCAGCCATGTCTGGACCGCTTGGCCGCTTGGGAACAGCCAACGACCAAAGGGCTCGAAAGTCGCTGGTGATCAAGCACCATCCATAGACGAAAGGCCGAAAGTTCCATCGTGAAGCGCGTGACGCGTTCAGAAACGCTATGCGCATCACTTCCCACCATGTCATCTTTTTTTTCTTCGTCATTTGCCCTCCTTCTGACACTTTCGTTCCGTAGAGTTTTTTGTTTATTGGTAACCGAGGCGGACACCTCGAAACGGCGCTCTTTCGGAGCACTCGCCTCGGCTACCTTTGATTGTCAAAGAACGGATGGACAGTACTTTAAAATCAATAAAAAGTCAATGTTGGATGCTCAACGCGCAGAAGAAACGGTCAATGTCTTTCCGTCAGTTCTAAACTGAATCCAGCCATTTTTGTCGGTTCTATAAATGTTAATTTTGTCGGAGCTAAGTCGATCTATGGTTTCAGGTGCGGGATGGCCGAATTGATTGCCTTCGCCCACCAAAATAACGGCATATTTAGGATTAACTGCCTGAATAAAATCATCGCCGCTTGAACTCGCGCTTCCGTGATGTCCGATCTTTAAGACTGACGACTTAAGATCGCGCCCTTCCGCCAAAAGCAATTTTTCTATCTCTATGGAAGCATCTCCCATAAAAAGAAACGATTGTTCGCCAAAAGTCAAACGGCTAACGACAGAAACGTCGTTTAGGTTCTGCACTGTGTCGGGCAATTTTCTATCTGGATACAAAAATTCCCAGCGCCACGCCACTCCATTGTCTGTACCGCTCCACGCGAATGGATGGTCAGCTGGAATCGACCGGATGTTTCTGGCGCGCAACTCTTTCAAAAATGTCAGATATTCTGGTGTTGTGTGAATGGCTGAAGACAAAAGCGCTCTCTCAACCTGATAACGGCGCAAAATGTGAATAAGCCCGGTCACATGGTCAGCGTGAGGATGGGTGAGAATAATGCCCGCCAGCCGCCGATTGGCCAAGCTCATGAAGTAATCAAGCTCTGACACAACCCGTTCGTCCGGACCGCCATCTATTAGCCACCTGCTGCCGGAAGGAAATTCAATCAAAATGGCATCACCCTGACCAACATCTAGAAACACAACGCGCAAATCCTTAGGCGCCACGCTACGCGATACTGATACCGATAAACCAATCAAAGCAATCACCACAATCGCGGCAGCGATTATGAGAAGCTGCGGCTGAAAAATTTTGGCTAATCTTTGAGCCACAGCACTCTGGCTTGTCCATCAGTAAAAAACAACGCTCCTACGCCCGACGTACCAATAGTTCGTTCGCTGAAGGTGATAATTTCTTCACTTACCACATAACCAGTCCTTACAAGATCGTCACGAATATAGTCTCGCTCTTTATCTATGTCTGGACTGATGATATGAGTAGGGAACTTTAAGGTTGGGCTATAAGCAACACCACTATCAAAACTGGCTGTCCCTAGCCAAATGTCACGACCGTCGGCAAGAACAATGGGTGCCAGCCAAAACCTGGCATGATGCCGTTGACGCGCGCTTTTCATAGCGGTTTCTTTTTCCACGCCAATATCCTGAACGCGTCCCTCGTAAAATGACGGGCTAATTGGCGCTGACGGATAGGCTATATCGGCTAACGACGAATGGATAGTCCTAAAAATATTTTTTAGGGTCAACGAATCGGCTGTCTCCCATCCCGCGGCCTGAAAAGCTGTTTCAAATTTAGCCCGCGAACCAACAATAATAATATTGACGGGGGTCTGGGTGCGGCCGCGCAAAGTTTCCGTTGTCCGAGTGAGATTGTCTAATTCTTGCGAACTTACGTTCGTTACAATACGGCGTTGAAAAATTTCCACTGGCCCAACATTCACTGTCAACAACGGATGCTGCATTGTATAGTTCACATAAAATAATAACGAACCGATCAGAGCGGCAATAACTACCAAATTCTTAAGACCAAAAAATCGCCATGTCAATGCTGGCTGACTGACGTCTGCAGCAATAAAATTTTCATACAGATAAACGGCCGTGATCATAACCACCAACCACCACGCCCCCAAAAGATAACCTCCTAAAACATCACTGGGCCAATGAACCCCCAGATAAACGCGACTGATACCAACTAAAATAATGAGAAAAACAGTTGCCAAGAAAACAGTAATTTTGGTTCGCCAGTTACGGACAATACCAATAAGGACATAAGCAAAAAAACCGTAAAGCACCACGGCTATCACCGCGTGACCACTTGGAAAACTTGAAGACGAAACTGACACGAGCACCTGATTGAAAGTCGGCCGCGGCCGATCAAATATCCATTTTAAAATACTGTGCAGCCCGAGCGCTGTTGAGACGCCAATCGCAAAAACAGTGGCGCGCATCCAGGCGCGACGGGCTATAAGAAACGCTGTCAAGGCCACGACAAAACCCAGGGCTGGCAGGCCAGCTAAATTCGTTACAAAAAGCATAATCCGATTTAAAAACGGATCACGTACGAATAGCACCAACCCCGACAGTCGGTTATCCAACCCAATAAATGGCCCTTTGACCACCACGGCATGAATGAGTACGAGCAAGTAGCCAAGAATCACTAAACTCAAAATGAAACTGAGGGTAAAAGATAAGCCCAAAATTTCGTAAGGAGAGAAGCGTTTCCCGACAAAACGACACAAACGAGGATGACGTTCAGCAAAGGCAACAATATATTCATTCTCAAGGAGCGCGTGAATCAAAGAACGTCCCAAAGACATAAAAAAAGCTCTCACTTGCCGTTCGTGGCGAACGAGAAAACGACCAATCAACCAATTTAAACCGATCAGCAGAGCCAGGCCAAAAAGGAAAACAGTCAGTCTTGTTCCCCAAAGCTCAACGGCCTCCCAGCTTGCGCCAAAGAAGTAGCCCAAACCGACATAAAGAAACGCCCATACAGAACTCGCCACGATACTCCAAGAAAAAAATCGCCAATAACGCATCTCTGACATGCCGGCCGTAAATGGTACCAGCGAACGCACTGGTCCGAGGAAATTTCCGGAAAAAATACTTTTACCGCCATGAGCGGCAAAATATTGCTGGGCCCTAATTAAATACCGTCTTTTTAAATAAAAACTGGTTTCCGAAAAAAATGGCGGGCCATAAAACCGACCAACCAAATAAGATGCTGCGGCGCCCAAAAAACAGCCCAGGGCGACAATAATCATGAGTCCTCTAACATCGTACGCCAATGGCCACTGTTCGGCGACAAAGCCGCTAAAAAGAACGATAATCGTCCCAGGCACAAAAACGCCAAGGAAGGCTACTGATTCAAAAAACGCCGCAAAAAAAACAATAACATATCCCACTTCTGGATAGGTAAGAAAAAAATTAAAAATTACTTCAAGCATACCCCGTTAGAAGTTCTTCCCAGCCCCCCGCGCCGCGGGGCGGGGCTGATAAGAAAAGCGGTTGAATAAATAATCATAAAAAGCGTTGGCGATTAACAAAGAGGAGTTAATGATAAAGACGGTGATTAAAGTATTTAATTGATTCAGAAAGTGTGTCATATCTAAAGACTGATAAAGCTACTAAGACGGCCTTCTAACGGGGCATACCCCCATAATACATTTACAATACATTTTTTCAAAAAACGAGGCAATGATAAAGGCCGGCTGGAGATATACACAATTCTAGTGCAATCTCTCAACCGGCCCTGTGTTCTCATGACCTTATCGCCCCCTCCTCCAAGCGCGACGGTGTTACATAGCGGCAGAAACAGATACGGGTTCGCTCGGTATGTATACGGCGGGCAACCCCTTGTCCTTAAACCGCTTTGTGAGCGGCCCACATCGCATAACATCGTCAGGCATAAAATTACTGCAGGCCCGACGTGTTTTTTTCTCCATACCTTTGAGGCAACGCACAGCACCCCTACTGCCGTCAAGCCACCTCACCTCAACCCTCACAAAAACCGCCTCATTGTTTGACAATCTTCCCCTCCTCAACCAGCGATGCGCTTTTTTGAACGCGAGCTCAAGATACCACTCTTTGCTGTGACCGCTCATGATACACACCCCCTTGAGAGTAAGCGCGCCCCGGATCACTATGATTCCGAGTGGCTGCTGTTATTTGATTTTCAGCAGCGATCTGGCCGGATAACTGACCAAATCGCTGCTGAAAAATTTTTCAAAGATCTCTTTTTGATTGTATACCCTTCTCCGCCCCGCAACGCGGGGCTACGAAAGGGTTATTCTCCTCACACTTTTTTATTAATCTTTTGTGATAGGGGGTGAGGTAGAATAAAAAACTGACCTACCGTTTCCGGTAGGTCAGCTAATTGTCGTTTGTGTCTATTTTATCGCACGCGACAAACCGCCGAACCTACCGGATCGGTAAAAAAGAAGCCAAAATACTGATTGTTCAACCTTGTGTGTTGCATACCCCGTTAGAAGTCCTCGGCCCCGCATAGCGGGGCTGTAGTGATTAAAGTATTTAATTGATCATTATATTATATCTAACTTAAAAATCAGTCAATGGGCTCGTCCAGATTCGAACTGGAGACCTCTTGCGTGTCATGCAAGCGCTCTAACCAAACTGAGCTACGAGCCCATAGAAACAACCTTATATATACCAACTTTCTAGATATTTGAAAAGGCGGCACGTCCTCCATGCGTACCGCCTCTTTCAATTGTATCTGGTCACCCACTCTAGAATTGGTGGGCGCGAATCTCCTCCTCCACCTGCTCCACGACTTGGCCGGGCCAGAGACCCATCTCCTTGAAAGCGAAGGCCGCGTCGAGGAGGTTGTAGGCCACGACGATTTTTGTGAATCCAGCCTCTTGGAGGCGCCGAACTGCTCCCTGTTGCCGGTCGACGAAGATGAAGACTGGCGGGTACTCATCTGCCGCAAGATACCCGCTCGCGAGGAGCTTCTCGCGTGCCTCCGGTTTGGAGCGACCGTCCGTAGCGACGTTGTCCACAAGCCAATAACGGTGAGCCCTGCTCGGTTTTCCGTTCACCCAGTCAGGGTGGGCACCATGCTGCTTCAGAGCCTCGCGCATGATGCGGTGGCAGATCGTGTGCCCGCTTGGCGTCTTGATAGCTTCACGCCAGCTCACCATTGCCGCCGCTTGGGCGAGGGCCGTACCGGCGGTGGGAATGCCGATGAGGCACGGCCGAGAATCCACAGCTTCGACGCTTTTGCAGATAAGCTCTGCGATCTTACGACCAACGAGCCACTCGAAACCGGGGTAGTCGGTCAGGTCTTCACGTCCGAAGACGTAGACGTTGGACTTGACTCCTGACTTCAAGGTGAACGGTTGAGGGTTGTAAGCAACGAAGCGCACCCGCGCCGCGTAGCGAAGCACTTCAAGGTCACTCGGTGTGTAGATAGCACCGGACGGAGTAACGAGTTCACTCATTGGCCTCCCCCTTCCACTTTGAGGTGTTGAACCTGCCCAACATTCTCGGCGGTAATGCGGGTGAGGATATCAGTGATGGCGAGGTCAAGTTTCTCCGCCTCTCGCCCTGCTACCTCAGCGAAATCGTTGGGGGTCGTGGAGGCGTAGAGAATGCCGCTCGACGAGTTGACGAGTGCGTCACCGCCGAAACTGTTCCTGACGGATGCCTCAAGGTCGCCACCCTGCGTGCCGATGCCGGGGATGAGGATCAACAGCTCTCTAACAATCTCGCGCACGCGCTTGAGCTCTTCGGGGTAAGTCGCACCGACGACGAGGCCACAGTTCCTATTGATGTTCCACGCCGTGCAGACGCGGTACGCCACGTACTCATAGAGTTTGAGGCTCGCTGTGGAAATCTCTCGGCCGAAGTGGCGCTCGACTTCACCGAGCAACGCTCCCGCCAGAGGAATTTCCAGGTCCTGAAACTCCCCCGCTCCGGGATTTGATGTCCGACACAGAACGATGATGCCCTTGTTCTCCTGCGCAAGGAAGGGCTTCATCGCCTCGCAGCCGAGGTAGGGGTGCACCGTAACGGCGTCGGCCCCAAACACCTCGAATGCCTCCCGCACGTAGTGGTCGTTCGTTTTGCCGATGTCGGCGTACTTGGGGTCGATGATGATCGGCACCTCTGGAGCCACCGCCTTGATATAGGCGATGATGTGCTGGAGCGCAACCGAACCGTCGATCCCGAGACCGCCGAAGAACGCCCGGTTCGGCTTGAACGCGGCGGCAATCTCCGCCGTAGCGTCGATCAACGCCGTGAAGAACTTGCCGAGCTGGAGTTGGGTCCACGGAAACGTTCCTACCGCCTTGCCGATCTTCCCGATGTCAGGATCCAGGCCCACGCAGACGAGCCTACCTCCCTGTCGTCGGCTTTGAACCATCTCACGAAAGCACCTGCTCATGATTCGCTACCTCCTTCTCCTATTCCTATGCAGTTGTAAACATCCGACCGGTGCGACTTCGGACCTTCCGAAGACGGTCGGATACCTGTGCCATCTTATCACTAATAAAAAATTACGCAACTCCGCACCTACCCTGATAACTAATCATTACCTTCGCGAGACCAGAGACGAGGTCGGCTTCGCCTTATAGTAGTTCATAACGGTTATTTGATTGTTGGGATAGGTGCGGGGTGAATCCAACAATCAAAAAAATTATTCCTAAAAACGCATGAAGTGAATCATTGGCTAAACTTGATTCAATTATTCCAAACAGCATCTTGTCGGGAATCAAGAATCCCATAATCGCCAAGGCGCCAAATACTGCGCCGAATATTTTAGAAAAATTTTTAGCTGATGACACTCCATGCACAACAAAAGCAATGGCCAGCAAACCTACCGCCAGGTGAATGAAATTATGAATTTTGTTTACGGCAAAAAGGCCAAAAACCGGATTCTTGAATACTCCGGCGAATCCAATGGCGATTAAAACAACGCCGCAAATAAAAATAATTCTAGTCGTTAACGTGTGAGACATAAGCTCGCTTCTGAAAATTGCATAAACTAACTAGATAGGAAATGTTGTTTTGGCAACCAAATTTAAAAACCTATTTAATGAATCTTACGAACGATCAGCGAAATCTATGCGCATCTGGTGGAGCTGTTACGGACAAATGAAAAACCTTTACAGCTTTAGTGAGGGAAATCTATCACTCGTGTCTTTCTGGGCCCTCTACTGAATTTGTGCCAAGTGATAATTGATGTCGTTTTCCGGAGTGGCCAGATACGCTATGCCGCCCAAGTTCTCAAAAATGGCACACGCCCGAGGAGAATTATCGATGAGAAGACAGCTCTCCAATGGTACACCAATCTTCTGAGCATATGCAACGAACAGTTCACCGCTATTATCGGTCTTGTGTTTCCCCTCGAAATAGGAGTTACTGATAAGATCAAAATATTTCTCCAGTTGGAGTGCGGGTACGGTGAAGCGTGAGAAACTATCCATATTCCCGGTCAGCAGTACAACCGTGAACTGGTCACGCAATGTATTTAACTTCTCAAGCGCCGGTTGCGAGACCTTCATGGTACGGCAATCCTGCACAAACACGCTCCACAACTTTTCGAAAGGTAAACCTATTTCTCGAGCGACAAACTCATTCACTTGTTCGGCCGTATACTTCCCTCTCATCCAATCGCTGACTATCGTTTTATCAGTTCCAAAAAGCAACTGCTGTACCTTTGCATGCTCAGCAGGCAACAAGCTCCGCCAATACCGGTCGTTGCAAAGCGTGCCGTCGAAATCACAAAATAAGATTGGTTTTAAGGATGACACAGTGTTGATCTAGTTTATGTATTTAAGAAACTTGTGGGCCAGGATGGATGCTTCGCTTGTAGAACCAGTCGTCCGCCAGCCGGCGGACTTCTTAAAACCCCTCGGTTTTAATATTTCCTCGACGGGAAACTCCCGTTTCCCGACCCCTTCCCCCCGTCTTACCCGCCTGCCAAAATTGTTACAATGCGCCTGCTTGGATTTTTGGCCCAAGGCCACTGCACCTCGGGTGCAGAACCAAGGACCTATTCTTACCCCGCACCTTTTGTTAACCTTTGGGCATGGATGGACTCGAACCATCGACCCCAGACTTATAAGGTCTGTGCTCTAACCAGCTGAGCTACATGCCCATTTACAAACTTAAAGGTGCGGGGCGCGATAAGACGGTTGCTTCCTGTCTGCCGTAGGCAGATAACCAACTGTCCCACAAAGCGGGATCCGCCATGGGCGGAAACTATATGCCCCAATTAAATTACACGGACGTTTTGGTTCAATTTGTCGCACTCACAGTATATCAAGTCAAACAAATAAAACGCAATTGCTAAAGCACGGCTTAAAGTATTCTCAAATTCTTAAGAATTTGAGAATTACGTGATGGATTTTATCTTTATGGCCGCACGCACTAACTGCTCGGCCTCTTCAAATGACGAGGTGGATAAAGTAAAAATAGCCAAGGTGCTAGATCCTTCGGCCGACCATTGTTTGGCGAGATCCAGGGCGTTCAAATGAGGACCGGTCTTTAACCAACCGCCAACCTTGCCATCACTGCGTTCATAAAGCAGAACGGCGATTTTGACCTGCGGCGAACTCATGATGAGCTCGTCAATAACGCCCGGCAGATGCTGCTCATCAGCTCCGGCTTTCTGGAAGTCGTCGCGACGCACTGCCGACCAAACAAATTCGCTTTCCGGATCGTATTGCAAACGCGCCAAAACTCTCCCCCATAAACGAAGCGTTGAGAGATCGCGCTGGCGATAGAGATGGTCAATAATCTCATCGCGCCGCGCGCCGTGTTGAACCAGTTCTGAAGCAATCACTAAAGCGCGCGGCGTAACTGATGGCGTCTTAAAACTCTGAGTTTTGGCAATCATGCCGGCCAAAAGCGCTGTGGCAATATCGGCATCAAAGTGTTGTTCGCCAAAAGCATCTATCAATTGAAAAATTACCTCCGTCGTGGAAACTGCGGTAATGTCTACGTGGTTTATTTGGCCGTACTGGTCGTTGGCTGGATTATGATCAATATTAATAATCGGCGTACGGTAAAAAAAATCAGCCTGTTCATGATAAAGGGGGCCAAGCGAACTCAAGTCAGGAGTATCACAAGTGATAATAAGATCATGAGTTGGATAACCCAATTCAATTTTGGCGTCTGATTCTTCCAGGCTGCCTGACGCCGGGGTGAGATAAATAATCACTCCGCCATTAGAACGGTCATAACTAAGACTGCCTATAGTCGCATGTTTGGGAGAAACACTAATAACAAGTGTCTTTAAGGCGACTGCGCTATGTATAATCGCCTTAAATCCTGGCAAGAAAGCACATTCCTGAATATGATTATCCAAGCTGCTAACTACAATCTCCGCCGGAATGCCTAGCTTTTGCAGCAACATCATCAGAGCCACGCATGAAGCCAAAGAATCAAGGTGAGCATTTTTTTGACAGGTAATAAGAACGCGCTTGGCGTTTTTAATTTGTTGGATAATTTGCGCCTGTGTTTCTAACATAAATAGTCTGCTACTCTACTGCACCTAAAAATAACTGTCAAGGTGTGCGTTCGCTTGCTCAAATGCTAAAGAAATGACATAATTTTGTTTACATCCCGCTGGAAATTGGCTGTGAATGAGGTGTTATTTAAAATGGGAGCATAAAACGAACATAAGGAAGTCTTAATGGTTTGCCCCATCAAGCTGTTATCAGTTTCTAATAGGATATACAAATTTTAATTATGAAGAAGAAATTGACCAATCTCCCGCCAACTTATAATGCCCAAAAGGTTGAGCAAGATATTTATGCTCAATGGGAGAAGGGCGGCTATTTTTTGCCCAAACGACGCCCGAACACCAAGACCAAAAAACCATTCATCATCTCTTTGCCGCCACCAAACGCCACCGGCACGCTCCACCTCGGCCACGCCATGATGCTCGCCATTGAGGATCTGATGATCCGCTACCACCGACTAAAGGGCGAGGAGGTGCTATGGGTACCTGGCACCGACCATGCGGCCATCGCTACGCAGAACGTCGTGGAGAAAAAGATTTGGCAGGAAGAGAAAAAAACGCGCCACGATCTCGGCCGCGAGACGCTCCTGCGACGCATTGAGGAGTTCGTCGAGCAATCGCGCGGCACGATTAGGAGCCAATTCCGACGCATGGGCGCATCATTAGATTGGTCGCATGAGCGCTACACGCTAGACGAGGGGCTCTCGCGTTGCGTCCGTATGATATTCAAGATGATGTACGATGACGGCCTCATCTACCGCGGCAACCGCGTCGTCAACTGGTGTACGCGCTGCCAAACGACGCTAGCCGATGATGAGGTAGAGCACCGCGAGACGACTGCCACGCTCTACACATTTCGCTACAGCAAGGACTTCCCTATACTAATCGCCTCAACCCGACCCGAGACAAAGCTTGGCGATACTGCCGTGGCGGTGCATCCTGATGATGAGCGCTACCGGCAGTTCGTCGGCCAAACACTCACCGTATCATTCGCCGGAAAAGAGCTTACCATTCGCATTGTCGCCGATCCGGTTGTTGACCGTGAGTTCGGCACGGGCGCAGTCGGCGTCACTCCGGCACACAGTCAGGCCGACGCTGAGATCGCCGAACGCCACAAGCTGCCTGCCGTTAAAGTCGTCGATGAGGCTGGCGCCATGACGGATGAGGCCGGGCCGGACTTCGCCGAACTGCCCGTGAGTGATGTACGCACCAAGGTTGTCGCATGGCTGCGCAAGCACAAACTCATTGAAAAGGAGGAAACGGTTCCCCAAAACCTCACCGTCTGCTACCGCTGCGAGACGCCAGTGGAGCCTCTCGTCTCAAAGCAGTGGTTCGTGGCCGTGAACAAACTATTCGAACTACGCCAGGATACACTCGGGAACGTAAGAACGGAAAAAGGAGCGATCGCTACGCTAAAAGTGCTCATGCAGAATGCCGTTGAATCTGGTCAAATTACAATAATCCCCGACCGATTTCAAAAGACCTACCTCCAATGGATTTACAACCTGCGCGACTGGTGCATCTCTCGGCAAATCTGGTTCGGGCATCGCATTCCAGTTTGGTATCGGCCCAAGGCCGACCAGCCTGGGGCTGGCCTCGAAATTTACGTCGGTATTGAGCCTCCCAAAGTCGATGGCTGGGAGCAGGACCCCGACACGCTTGATACCTGGTTCTCGTCTGGCCTCTGGACGTTTTCAACACTCTTGAAGCAGGACGGCACGGCGGCAACACTTGAAAATTGGCAAGCCGAGTCGCCTGACCTCAAACGCTATCACCCAACCTCCGTCCTTGAGACCGGCTATGATATCCTTTTCTTCTGGGTGGCGCGCATGGTGCTCATGACCACTTACGCCCTGGGTGAGGTGCCGTTCCGCACTGTGTACCTCCACGGCCTCGTGCGAGACAAAGACGGCCGCAAAATGAGCAAATCCTTGGGCAACGTCATTGATCCGGTTGACATGATTGATAAGTACGGCGCGGATGCGGTGCGTCTCTCGCTAATCATCGGCACAACGCCAGGGAATGATGTTAGGCTCTATGAAGAAAAAATTGCCGGTTACCGTAACTTTGTGAACAAGCTCTGGAACATTAGCCGCTACATCCTCACGACGACCACGGCAACTGACGCACCACCTAAAGCGAAAACACTCGCCGATCGTTGGATCCTGGCTGAGTTTGAACAGTTAAAACATGTGGTCGCCAAACACATTGATGCCTACCGCTTCTCTCCCGCCGGCGAGGCGCTTTATGAATTCACCTGGTCCAAGCTCGCCGACTGGTACGTTGAGACGACAAAAGTGGAAGGTGGCAAAGACGCAATCCTGCGCCATATCCTCCGCGAACTCCTCGTGCTCTGGCATCCGTTCACACCATTCGTCACCGAGCACATTTGGCAACTCCTTGGCGAGTCTAAGCCGCTCATCTCAACAAATTGGCCAAAGATTCGGGAAGTCGAATCGGTTTACGAATTTAGCAGGATACAAGAAACAGCATCAGCTATGCGTAATCTCAAGCAGAAACATGGCAATAATCTCGAAATGTTGTACATAGTTCCAGGATCATGGCACGAAACATTAGCCACACAGCGGACGCTTATTGAGACACTGGGTCGTTCAAAAATCAATTTCGCAGAACAAGTTCCAGCCGACGTCCCGAAGCGGGTACTCGACGGGGCAACCGTATTCGCCATGGCCGCGACGGTTGATAAAAAGAAGCTGCAGACTGAACGCGATGAGCTAGAACGATACATAACAACATTGCACCAGCGCATCCAGAGCGATAATTTTAGCTCCCGCGCACCAGCCGCGGTTATCGCCAAAGAAAAAGAACGTCTCCAGCAAGCTAAGAAAAAATTAAAACACTTGTAATCCAATCCGCATGACAAAAATAATAATCGATAAAGAAAAAATAAATGAAATTTTAACTCGCGGAGTGGCCAACATTTATCCGTCGCGCGAAGCGCTGGAAAAAATTCTGCTGTCCGGAAAAAAGTTAAGAATTTATAACGGCATTGACCCGACCGGCAAATTGCATATCGGGCATGCTGTAGTGCTGAAAAAATTAAGACAATTTCAAGATCTAGGACACGAAGTAATTGTGTTAATTGGAGACTTTACGGCTCGGATTGGCGACCCAACAGATAAACTGGCGACCAGAAAAAAATTAACCAAAGAAGATGTCAAAAGGAATTCTCGTAATTACAAAAAAATAATCGGCAAGATATTAGATTTAACCAAATCTAATATCCGTTTCTTGCATAACGAAAAATGGACAAATAAATTAAAACCGGAAAACATGCTTGAACTGGCATCATATTTTACCGTTGCCAGATTGCTGGAAAGAGATATGTTTCAAGAAAGAATTAAGGAAGGCAAAGAAATTTATGTCCACGAATTTTTATACCCTATATTTCAAGCCTATGACAGCATCACCATGGATGTTGACATGGAAATTGGCGGCAATGACCAGACCTTTAACATGCTAGCTGGAAGAACTTTATTAAGGAAATTAAAAAATAAAGAAAAATTTGTTTTAACCACTAAACTGCTAACAGATCCAAGCGGAAAGAAAATAGGCAAAACTGAAGGGAACATGATTAATTTAGACGAAACGGCAGAGAATATGTATGGCAAAATAATGTCTATTCCCGATTCATTAATCGTTGATTATTTCACTCTCTGCACGGATGTTGCCGACGAAGAAATCCAAAAAATCAAACACGCCCTTGAGACGCACGCTGTTAATCCACGTGACGCAAAAATGCGCTTGGCTAAAAAAATTGTTTCTCTTTATCATAACCAAAAAGAAGCACTGAAGGCTGAAGAGGCTTTTGTAAAAATATTTCAAAAGCATGAGATGCCCGAAATTATACCTGAAATAAGACTTGAACCATGGCCCAAAACGCTCGCCCAGGCGCTGGTCGCAACAAAACTCGCCGCAAGTATGAATGACGCCCGCCAGGCCATTCAACAAGGCGGTGTAAAAATACAGGGCCAGGTAGTAAAAAATCCAAACTCCCCCCTCCCGAAGGTGTCTGGTATCGTTGTAAGCCGCGGTAAAAGAAGATTCTGTCGGCTTAGATAAAATGACCAACCCGCACGCTGAATCTATACAAGAAATCGTCCGCGCCTTTAAAGAAGGCACAAAATTGGAAATCGCGCCGACCGATATCGTCATGTCAGAACATAACCATGGTGATTTTGCCGTGGCCTGCTTTAAATTTGCTAGAAATTCCGGCCGCGCGGCTGAAGCCGTCGCCGAAGCGACAGCTATAGCCATCAACGAATGGCTGGAACACAACGCCAATAGTCTCTTACAAAAATTAACGATAGCCGGACCGTATATCAACATTACTCTAAATCAAAAAAAATTTACTGAACTGGCAATGAAGGCTGTTACGGACGCCGGGTCTGTTTACGGCTGTAGCAATTTTGGCCAGGGCAAACGGGTTGTTTTAGAATACGTTTCGCCAAATACTAACAAGCCGCTCCACCTTGGACATCTGCGTAACGCCGCTCTTGGCTGGAGCGTGGCAAAGCTTTTAGAGGCGTCTGGCTATGAGGTCATTAAAACATCTATCGTCAATGATCGCGGCATTCATATAATGAAATCAATGCTTGCTTACCAAAAATGGAGTGAACTATGGACCGACAAAAAACTAACACACGAAACGCCAAGCAGGGCCAAAATGAAAGGCGATGCGCTGGTGGGCAAATACTATGTTCTTTACAAAATAAAGGCGGACGAAAACCCCGCGCTTGAAGAAGAATCGCGAGAGTTATTAAGGAAATGGGAAGCGCATGACCAAGAAACCAGAACTTTATGGAAAAAAATGAATGACTGGGCAACAAAGGGGCATGAAGAAACATTGAAGCGATTCGGTGTTTCATTTGATAAACTTTATTTTGAAAGCGACATCTATGAAGAAGGTCGCGCCATTGTGGAAGCCGAGGCCGCCGCGGGGAAAGCTCAAAAAAATTCCGACGGTGCAATCTCCATTGATCTCACACCCGAAGGTTTAGGACCAAAAATACTTCTACGCGCTGACGGCACGAGCGTATATATCACCCAAGACCTGGCCCTCGCCCGCCATCGCATAAATGACTTTCACCCCACCAAAATAGTTTACGTAGTGGCGCAAGAGCAAGACTACCAATTCCGCGCGCTTTTCGCTGTTTTAAAGCGCTTTGGCATTGCCCAAGATATAGAATTAAAACATTTAAGCTACCATTGGGTTTTTCTGCCAGAGGGGCGAATGAAATCGCGCGAGGGTAAAGTTGTAGAAGCAGATGATCTGTTAGACGAGCTTTCTGAACTCGCCTTGAAAGAAATCAAGACCCGCCATGCCAAGATCAGCCAAACTGTTGCCAAAAAACGCGCAGAAATTATCGCTCTGGCCGCGGCAAAATATTATCTCTTGAAATCACGACTAGATTCTGACATCAATTTTGATCCCAAACAATCAATCGCCCTTACGGGACGCACGGGCCCATATCTTCTTTACACCTACGCGCGGGTATCAAGCATTTTCAATAAGGCAAAAGAAGAAAAAATAGAACTAGGAACAGAGATGACACTTCCCGTTAACGTTTCTCTTCTGGAGTGGCAAATCATTAAGCTCGCAGCCAAACTGCCGGCCGTGATTGAGGAAGCCGCCGCAGCTTATGATCCGTCAATTATTGCCGACTTTGGCTACAACCTCGCCAAAACCATCAATGATTTCTACGAAGCCGAGCCAGTGCTGAAAGCCGAACCAAACGTCCGAGCCTGGCGGCTGGAATTGCTTCAAGCCGCCCAACTCGTCCTCAAAAGGTCACTGGAGCTAATGGGAATTGAGGGGCTGGAAGAAATGTGACAAAAGCCATAAGCCGTAGAGCCATAAAGCTATAAGCCACTATGGAAAAATTTAGAGAGTTAAAAGTTTGGCAAAAAGCTCATGATTTAACATTAGCCGTATACAAAATTACAACGAGCTATCCTGATACTGAAAAATACGGTTTGGTCAGCCAAATGCGACGAGCCGCAGTATCGGTTGTGGCAAATATTGTTGAGGGAACAAAACGAAAAACAATAGCCGATAGAGCACATTTTCACACCATGGCCGATACATCACTGGAAGAATTAAAATATTACGTTATTCTTAGCTCGGACTTAAAATTAATACTGTCAACGGATGCAGAAAATCTAAGCATGATGGCAAGAGAAGTTGGCGCGATGCTTAATTCACTAACAAAAAAGCTCTAGGGCTTACGGCTAGCCCGCCTTGGGCGGACGATTATGGCTTATGGCTATCATCAATATACTCCACACTTACGAACCATCTCCAATATTAATGACTCTTGGTCCAATAACTATTTACTGGTACGGTCTTTTTTATACCATCAGCATTGTTTTAGGATATTGGCTAGTTTCTTCAACACTTAAGCGGATACTTGCTACCCACTACCCACTACCCACTACCCACTCTGCGGCTCTACGTCTTACGGCTCGTCTGCCCGAATTCACGTTTGCACTTGTGGTCGTTGGTCTTATCGGCGCGCGGCTTTATCATGTTTTAAACGAATGGCAGTATTACTGGGCACACCCTCTGCAAATTTTTGCCATCTGGAATGGAGGCCTTGCCATTCACGGAGCTCTCATCGCCGGCCTTATTTTCCTCTGGCTCTATTCTAAACGTCAAGCTACCAGCTACAAGCTACCAGCTACAAGCTATCTCCTCTGGCTAGCCGATCTCCTCTCCCCCGCCATCCTCCTTGGCCAAGCCATCGGCCGCTGGGGTAATTATTTTAACCAGGAGCTGTTCGGCTACCCCACAACCCTTCCTTGGGGAATTCCTATTTCCCCAGCCAACCGACCGCCAGAATTTGAGCAATTCACCTACTTTCACCCAACTTTTTTATATGAATCACTCTGGGATTTTGTTGGTGCAATCATTCTAATTATCTGGCTCAGCAGATGGCGCCACTACAAGCTACAAGCTACAAGCTACAAGCCCGGGCTCATCTTCCCTATCTACCTTATTTGGATGTCGTTCGGGCGTATATCTATTGAGTTTTTTAGAATAAATACATCCCCACTAGTTTTTGGCTGGAAACTATCAGTACTAATGTCTATGATTTTCGTTCTCATAGGAATAAAGATTGGATTTTTACATAAATCTAGCCATGGTGTATTATAAGGGGGACATTAACAACAATTTTATGGATAAAAATACCTCATCGTTCACACTATACACATCACTGATCTTCATTGTTCTCTTATCATTAGCGCCTACTTTGGTAATTGCAGAAACTGGAGGCACCTGTGAGTGTGGCGGCGATAAATACAGCGTAGTCGATAAAGCTGCTTGCGATGATCAAGCGAGCGCGTTGGGGATTAGCTGTGCTTTTACGCCCTTTGATTCTGGCTCTACTGGCGGTAGCGGGAATACCGGCTCTCGTGGCGGCACCACCGTTATAGAAAATCCCCTTGGCCAAGACGATCCCCGTATTATTATTGGTAATATAATAAGGGTCGTGCTTGGTATTGTCGGTTCTCTTGCCCTTATAATTTTTATCTATGGCGGTCTTATGTGGATGACCTCATCCGGCAACGCAGAACGCATCAAGAAAGGCCGAGATACACTTGTGTGGGCCGCCATTGGCCTTATGGTAATTTTTGGAAGTTATACCGTTGTAAATTTTGTAATACAGAGTATCACAAAACCTCCGACTGGGGGTTGACCCCGCACCTATTTTGCTATTTAAAACAAGCAAATAGATGGACTATGTATATATCTTGCAAACACCTGCGGCGCTGTGCCCGAATAGGGCAGGGCTATTCGCCCTTGCGCCGCCCTTGAAGTCAACGGCAAAATAGGTGCGGGGTTGACAAAATCTTAATTTTAGACTATGCTAGCGTGTTCTTGTGTCTAGAGCACACTAGTGTTTTAATGCAGGAACAAAGCTGAACGAACTTTGAAAAACACCCTTATCAAGCATAGGGCTTGGTTGGGGTTAGATATATATTTGACGTCACAAGTTCACGGCGTCACCCACAATAACTCGCCTGCCTCGTGGCAGCGTTCAACGGGCGCGACCAAGGGTCAGCGCGAAGGAGGATTCGAATGGCTTCACCCAAAAGAGATCGCGGAGGACGCAGACCCCAAATAACAACACCCGCACCGCAAACTGCAACGCCATCGCCGACGGCCACAACACCACCGGCCACAACAACGGCTACAGCAACAGCGGCAACAACTGGAGTGGCCGCAACCGTAGCAACCCCCACTCCGCCACAGCCAACACCAGCCACCAACGGAAACGGAACAAAGATTGCCCGCCTCCATATAGGGCCGACGGGGCCATGGCACGATGAAAACGGCAACTCCTGCCTCATCTGGACGCCACGTGGGTACAATGCAGAAGACGATGCAGTGAAGACCGACATCCACCTCGTGGCCGATCGGCCGTTCTTTCTGTATAAAATCGGCCAACCGTGCCCAGCAGCCGCGCGACAGTCGTACAACATCCGGGTCAAAGAGGCGCAAGCAACTTCATACATGATCGTCGTCACCACTCGGGGCAGTATGGAGATTGACGTGACTGTGCCGAGCCGCCGTCTCTCCATCGAAAACATACGAATGCCCGGAGCAATGCGCCAAAGCATCGCGCTTGAGGGCATTCTGTATGGGATCGCCATAGCGCTTGGCCTCTACCTCTTCAGATGGCGCTTCGCGATGATCTCTGGAAGCGTAGGTGCGGCAGTTGCTGTCGCTGCTATCGTCATTGGTTGCGGCAGAGCAATCAGGCACCGACAGCGTCACTTCATTTCAGATGCGTTCAGATGGACGTTCGCCAGCGACAACCGCCTCTGGCTCGTCTGGATCCTCATGTGCCTTGTGGCCACTGGTGTAGCTGTAACACACCCAGGCGAAGGTCTTGTCGCCCCAGCCGTCTATGAAGCCAACCAGAATCCAGATTCAATCGCCCAAGAGGAGCGGATGCAAAAATTCCGCAACCTCTCCAGCGGTCGCGAATTCAAGTCTGACCGGGAGCTCGACAAACCAACCCCGAAGCAATTGCCGCCGCGAGCATGGACATGGTTCTGGGTCAACGCGTATTTCTGGATGTGGGGATGGACTATCATGATCCCAACATTCGCAGATGACGTCATGGCGATGTCAAGCCGCGTCTGGCAAAAGATGTGGCGGTCCCTGGGTGGAGAAGCCAGCCTTGTAAATGCATGGCCAACGTTTCTGACTGCCTTGCGGGGACGAAAGATCTCCGTTCCAGCGCGACCTAGCGCGGAGCAAACAGCTTCTGCTACCGCCGGAGAAATCGGATCAAGCGTGTTCTGGCACTCGCTCTCTGCCAACTTGATCACGGAACTACCCAGCATACTCCATGCCTTCTTCAAGAGATAGAAGGCGAAACCAAGAGGGAGAATAGTGATGGCAACGACAACTACACCAATCACGACAACGACCACAACACCCGTGCAATTCGGCTGGAGGACGGACGTCATCTACCCGGCGCTTGCCCTCATCGTGGCAGTCATCGTCTTCTCGTTAACTATGGTGATGACGATGAACTGGAACGCCAAAACCACATTCGGGGTAGCGGGCGGGATCACCACAATCGTTTTCACCCGCCACGTACTGCGACGTCGCGGTTTCAGCTCGCGCTTCATCACTCTGGGGATGTATACGGCTGTGATCATGACTTTATGGCCATTGGCACGCCCATACGTGGGTGTTAAACCACAAGCCGCTATGGAAGAACGGTCGGAAGCAACCCGTCTGAAATTCTATGATGAATTCAGCGCTCCTGCCCTAGGGATGCAAGCCGCTCTTGATACGCACAAAAGGGAGCGTCTCAACCAACTCACGGACGAGTATAACCGTGCATTGGCAGCAATCAGGAGTAACCAATCGCTCACTCTTAAGCAGAAAAGGACTCGAGAGCAGAAAGTGACGGTGAGATACTACCACGAAGTGGATGCTGTTTCTGGCCTCACGGTCTCGGACCCGAAAGTAGAACGGGTCAAGCGCCTCGTTCGTGAAACTGCAGAGGTAACGAGAGACACACTCAAGCAATGGGTGGCAAAATCGTGGTCGGCATTAAGCGCTTCAACACCATCTGCTATTTTGCCGGACCGATCGGCCGCCCTACCCTCATCCCTTCCCCTACTCACACCACCAGTTCAATCGGCCCCCCTTCGCCAAGATGGCAAGGAGATTTGGGTGCTTGCGGCAGGAGAAGAGCGGTGCTACCACTCCCCCACCAACTTTCAGCACGACCACCCGATTTGGGTCAAGGCTGAGGGACGGGAACCGATTTACGTAACCTCGGCCAAGGGGAGGGTTTATCTCCCGGGCTTTGGGGGCCGTCATTGCTACCAAGCGGTACTCGACCGCACGTGGCTAGAGGTCTGGCCCAAAAACGGCTAAGGAGGAAGCCGTTTGTCCCGCACCATGGCGGTCAAACCATGGTGCGGGATTCATGACAACGCACGAGCGGCGGGTCGCAGAGGGGACGACCGCCACTTGAACAAGCAAAGAGCGAGCAGAGATTGTCTAAGACAACTCCGACTCGCTCTTTTTCTTTTCAAAAATTTACCAATGACAACCTATTCGTCCACCGGCCCTTCACGACCTTCCAACAGCCGATCAGCGCGGCGAAGCAACTCTGGAGTAGAATGTTGTTTGTTTAAATTAAGCAAAAATCCATGCTCCCCTTTTGGTCCATAAAAATCAACACGTGTGGCAATCCCATCAGGAGCAATACTTAGCTCGGCCCGCCAATCATTCGGAAGGTGAGGCAAAGATGCGGGGTCAACTGTTTCCAAAGCAACTTCTGACAAGGTTTGGCCAGTTTCGCTTGCCGATAGTTCGCTCTTGGGAGTTTCTGTGGGGCTGACATCCGAAGTTTCGGTGGCTGACGCTTCGGCTGTTGGACTTAAATCTGGGGTTGGCGTCGGTGATTGTTCAGCATCTGGCGTCTGTTTTTTGTCGCCAAAAATATCACTAATTGCTTGCCGCACACCTCGTTCTCCTTTGCCAGATTGAATTGCTTCGGTAATGATGTTCGCGCCAGAGGACGAGCCAACTTCGGCGGCACTGGTACTAGCAGGGACCCCGATTTCGGCGGCGCTTGTGCTAGCAGGCAACCCCACCTCTGCGGCGCTAGTACCGGCTGGTAAGCCCTCTTCTGCGGCGGTGGTGCCAGCAGGGACACCCACTTCTGCGGCGCTGGTGCCAGCAGGGACTCCGATTTCGGCGGCGCTTGTGCCTGCTGGGATACCAACCTCTGAATCAACTTTAGATGATTCTTCAAACCCAAGAGGACCGAGTGAACGCAGTTCGTGGTCTTTAATCGCCTCTGGAATAAGATACTTCAATACATAGCGAATCTCCTTTGCCGAAAGATTATCTAGCCCCTGACTCACTCCTTCGGGGGTTGAGAGATCGACGCCCTGACTGCCCACTTTCTGAAACAACTGCTGAGCATCAATGTTAAAGCGACCGCTCAAAGATTGACCAAAAAGACGAAGGTAATCAGCCACCATTTCTCGCCCCATAGCAACTTCAGTATCATTACGAAGCTCTGCCGCTCCATGTGGATTAATGAACAACTGGGTTTCTTCTCCAAACGATGCCTGGAATTGTTTCGCCAGCGCCACTGTTTTCCCGCCCTTGCCAGCACCAAGAAACGCCCGGTCGTGATCAACCGCGCGGGAACTCACGCCATGCTTGACTGCGTGAGTAACTTCCTTCCCTGCGGTACTAGCGTCATCAGCACTATGCCCGCGCGTCGCAGTATTGTGCTCAACCGGCAAACCGCTACGATGTTTATCTTCTATTACTGAACTTTTGCTCCCTCGCAGATGTTCTGCTGGAATATTTGCTAAAGCCTCATGATTAGCGGTTCGTCCGGTCATACGCCCAAGCTCATCATTAATGTGTTTAGTAAATTCATGTGTAGCTGTAGATGGATCATCCCATTGATCATTTTCTAATACCACGACCTGATCACCAAGTGCGTTTTTTATAATCGCGTGTTCTGGCACCCCGTGCTCATCCGCAGTGAAATCAACAGTCCAGTCGCTGGGCAGATGCGAGCGCGCCACGTCCGGGTTATCCATAAACCTATCAAATTCAATCGCGTTAAAATGAGATGTACGCGTAAGTACTCCCTTATTGTCTACATTGTCCTGCCAGATTATTTCACGAGTTACGCCGCTACGATCTGCCCCGGCCACGTCCGCCGTCGATATGCCAGCGCGTGAGCCACGTTCAGGAATATGTCCTAATCGTTCAGTGCCATCAGGAGCGGCTACATGGATATTGCCCTTATCGTCTAATGAAATATCATCTTTTTCAAAAACTAAATTTGCCGCTTTATCTTGAAGAACATGATTGAAGTCATTTATTGAA
>MGEK01000033.1 GCA_001791325.1 Candidatus Uhrbacteria bacterium RIFCSPLOWO2_01_FULL_47_25
TACCAGCTGCCATGTTTTTGATAAATTGCCGTATATTGCATATACCAATATCCTAGCATGTTGTAACAGTAACAACAACACATGTGTGATTTTCTGCGACGACAGTCCCCCACAAGGACAAAACACAAACCCCGTTATTGAAGTATTGCGGCAGCTAATGGTGTTCAGGGAGAGGGGTACCCCCAGTGGGTGACGATATAGTTGGCTGCGAAGGTTTGGGGAGGAGGTGAAGCAGGGTGTTTTTGCTGAGGAAATAACGGTATCAAGCTAAGGCGAGAGACTACCGCAGGGGAGTAGGACTATAGGATTGACTATATAGAGACTTTCTGCTAAGATGCCACCACGATACGAAAGGAGGAAGCTAATGGGAATCGTTCATTGGTATGCGCTGTGTGCAAGTACCGTGGTCTGCAAGCAGGGTGACATCAGCGTCGCTGCCGTCGTGGCGCTCATGGCTCTCTTTACTCTGCCAGCGACGGTGGGGCTGCTGTCCAACATGAGTTGGCGCAGAGGGTAGACGCTTCACAGTTTCCAACAAAACCAAACACGCAGACAGAAAAGGAGGAGTTGAATTATGATGACCATCGGTCAAGGAATGAGGTTTCTTCCACCACCAGCGGGAATGGAGGGGGGTCGTGTGGTCAGCGCGCTTCGCTTCACACTCTTCATCCCTCTCGTCTTGCTCGTGGTAGCCACGGTTAACTTGCTCTACTGACCACACAAACCTCACCAGTAGGGGCCAGCGCACCCGCGGCAGAGAGCACGCTCGCTTTCGCCGTTCACGGGTGCGCTCTTTGTTTTCAAACTTATTTACCAAAAGCAAAACCGCCTCACAGAGAGACGGCCTTGTCATAGCCCCAAAGGTTTTGTTGTCAACAACGTAGGGTTGTTTCCAGAAAATAGCGCCAACGGGATTCGAACCCGTGTTCCCACATTGAAAGCGTGGTGTCCTGGGCCAGACTAGACGATGGCGCCATAAATTTACAAGCACGAACAACCGTAGCGTATCAAAAAAAGAAAAGAGCGGCAAATTAATAGTGGAGCAGGCCGCCACCGCAAGCCTGCCCCACAAATTCTCATGGCTGTAAGCACCGCAACTCGCGCATTGTTTCCACGAGCGCTTGGGTTAAATCTTTGCCCAGCTGCTGTACTTCAAGATCTGATGCTAGGTATGACCACCGCACCCTGACGAGATCACCATCAGCGTGCCCCGGAAAAGCATAGTGCACTTCCACCCCCTCAACCGTAATGTCGTCTTCTAACACTTTCAGGGCAACATCAACATCGGCACGAGGGGCGCTCTCGCAAAGCGCTCCGATAAATCCTTGGACAAAAACGCAGTGCCGACGTATTTTTGTTGATTCCCCGCAGAATGGCTTTGTGTCAAATCCCTCAATACAAAGCCACGTTTGTATTTCAGCCGGGATGTTGTTGCGGGGAACGATCTTAGGTTCTGGCCCACGATATGCTGCCCTCGCAGCACACCGCGCGCCGTCACCAAGCTCAAGACAAAAACACAAAGCCCACAGGACCACTACCCGTCGTTTCATCGTCTCCCCCTTTTGTCTGAAGTCTGACACCGCACGCCCCACTGACACGACTAGGCGTCCAAGAACGGCGGCGGCTTTGCTGGACACTGGTTCAACTTCAACCACTCCACAATCTGCTGCACCAAGTCTTTCGCGTCTTTTGTGAAATCCTCCTTAGCTGGTTGACGCGACCACACGACTCTCCGACGCAACTCGTCGCTCCGCCAGGCAGCGGTAACAACGATTCTGACAAAATTACCGTCAGCGCCGGAATGCAAGTGAACATCAAGATTGAGCGGTATCTGCCGCAGAGCTGACTGGCAAAGTTCTTCGGTCAACACTTCCAAGAAATCACACTTCGCCCGAAAGCTCTCATTACTCGATGCTGTGCAGGCTGGCCCAGAGAGCAACTTTATGCTCCATCCACAAGGAAGAGCATCCGCTCTAGCAGCGTAGGGCATGAGCCAACACGCCGTAACCGCTATAATCACGACCAACGACCGACCAACAAGTCCCTTGGATTTTGAAACAGCCATCTTTCGTCCTCCCTTAGCACACTTTTTACACCCAGCGCCCAACACCGTCAATAGATGTGACATCTTGCTAGGCAAGAGTTTTAACGTGGTATACTACGGATATGAAAAAAACTATAACTATTCTTGGTCTAGAAACATCGTGCGATGAAACCGCGGCGGCGCTGGTGCGCGCAGAAAAGAATAAAGATAATTATCGTTTTGGGATTTTAAAAAATATCGTCTATTCACAAATTCCCTCTCACCGCAAATATGGCGGAGTGGTGCCGGAAGTGGCGGCGCGTGAGCACGCCGTGCGCCTGCCGCTAATTCTAAAGTCGCTCGGCGATGAATATGGCAAGAAAAAATTACAAAAAATGGTTGACGCCATCGCCGTGACAAACGGGCCGGGTCTTGTTACCTCGCTTCTGGTTGGCGTTGAAGTTGCGCGAACTATGAGCTACGCCTGGCAAAAACCACTGGTGCCAGTGAATCATCTGGAGGGGCACGTATATGCGAATTTACTATGCGCAAATTCGCAAATCCGAAATCCCCGCCTGCGCCGAGGCTTCGACGGGCAGGCGAAATCCTTGCCTCGCCGGCGGGCAGGCGAAATCCGAAATTTTTCTTTTCCTCTTCTGGTGCTTATTGTTTCGGGTGGGCACACCGAGTTGGTGCTCATGAAAAAACATTTATCATACAAATTGTTGGGGAGCACACGCGACGACGCGGCGGGCGAGGCCTTTGACAAAACCGCGAAGCTTTTGGGCCTGCCCTATCCCGGCGGCCCGGCCTTGGCCATGCTCGCCAGCCGCGGCAATCCGACAGCCATTGCTTTTCCTCGCCCGATGCTGGAGCAAAACAATTTGGATTTCAGCTTTGCCGGCCTGAAAACCGCCGTAGCTATTTATCTCCAAAAACATCATCCTGACAAACTTGAGAATGTAAGGATGACTGAATTGAAAGCTAAAACTGTGGCTGATGTGGCGGCGAGCTTTCAAGCGGCGGTTGTGGAAACGCTGGTGGGTAAAACTCTGCACGCCGCGGAAAAGTATCGCCCCCAAACAATGGCGCTGGCTGGCGGCGTGGCCGCCAATTTGGCTCTCCGCTATGAGCTTCATGCGACCCTGGCCCAGCAATTCCCAAAAATTAATCTGCTCGTGCCCGAGCTCGCCTACACAACAGACAACGCGGCTATGATTGCGGCGGCTGGAGCGGTGCGGTTTCTCAATGGCCACACAACGCCATGGGAGAAAGTCAGGGTTGATCCGCAGCTTCAATTGAAATAAGAATTATGAATAATGAATCAAGAATGAGCCAGAAACATTTAGAAATTTTCTATGCAAATTCGTTATTCAGCATTCCTAATTCAAAAATCATGAAAAAAATTTATTTACCGAATATAAATACAACAAAAACACTTGCCGGGCAGATGGCCAAGAAGCTGAAGGGGGGCGAGGTGCTGGCTCTCTCTGGCCCTCTGGGTAGTGGCAAGACGACGTTTGTGCAATTTTTAGCCAAAGCGCTTGGAGTAAAACAGGCCGTCCGCAGTCCCTCATTTATCGTTCTGCAAGTATTCAAAATAAACTCAAAACGCATAACGCATAACGCAAAACTACTTTGTCATGTTGATTGCTATCGCCTGAAAGACACCAAGGAGCTGAATACCCTTGGCTTACACGATTATTTAGGCAAGCCCAACGTCATCACGGTCATTGAATGGGCGGAAAAAATAAAAAAAATATTCCCCCCAAAAACCATCTGGCTGAAATTCAAATATGCAAAACATGGAAGGATGGCGCTGATACGCGCATCTAACCGCCACGGCATTGACTTTTTCTGAATAAGTGCTATTGTGGTTAGTCGCAACTCAGCGACCAAAAACAAAAGGAGGTAATCCCTAATGATTGCCAATGGACTTGAGAAGGCGACAGCACTTGCTCAACAGTTTTTCAGTCTTGGCCTTCCATGCTCCCTCCAAGATCTCAAGACAGCTTTTCGAAAAAAGGCCAAGCAGCTGCACACTGATACGAGCGGAGGAGACACCAAGGCCGCGTTCGTGACGATGAAAGAGGCCTATGACTTCCTCGTTAGTCTCAAGGAGACAATGAGTGGGGTATTCGCAGAAAACGGCAGTGGCACAAAAAAGTTCGCCACCACTGTTGAAGGCCTTCCTCTGACAGAACTTGGCCTCGGCCTTGGCCCGACCACTAACGGAAGGGACTGCCCAGACTGCGGGCGCGCGGGCTACACCAAGGATTTTGGCAACGCTTTCACTGTCTGCGAAAAGTGTGACAAACGGGGCACTATCCCCAGGGCCTATGCCTGCCGCTACTGTGAGGGGACGGGTCGCTTTGTTCAGGCAAGATCCAGACGAGAAGTTTCTTGCCGAGCTTGCGGTGGCAGTGGAAGATTCAAGGATCCACGCCAACGGCAATTGTGCCCCCACTGTCTCGGCACAAAGACCATCTGGGGCAAGCCCGATACTGTATTCTACCGGAAGTGCTGGAAATGCCACGGCACCGGAGAAATCCAGGTCTTTAACCCAGTCATCATTAAGGGAAGCTTGGGCTAAAACAATCCGGCGATGCCGGAAAAACACACAACGAGGAGGAAAAATGCAAAAACAGCGGCCGTCAGTTGTACTCATTTCACAAGGGGACAGTGTCACCACAGTACCAGCAGGAGAGGTGCCAGTGCTGGACCTCCACTTCGATCAATCCTTTTCAGACATATTGGCACCAATGGTGAACTTCCTTCGATGCGGCGTTCCGGCTGTCCAGCTTTACCATGGGCTGGCCGACTGTGAAGCGGTGAAAACAGCTGTTTCTATGGTAAAGAAAGAGCTGAACAAGCTACGCATGCCACACGAACGATTCTCCGTTATCTTGAAGGACGGGGTCATTGAGGTGACGAGGGCCGTTACAGAACAGTGACGGCAAACTGCCGAGGCAAGAGCTATGAGGGTCAACCCAAATGGGTCGGCCCTCTTCTTTATTTATAATTTCCATATCCGAGCCTTAGGACCCGAGCGGTAAGCAGTCTTGGTTGAGCTCGGACGACATATACTGGCCGTATTGTCCGAGCCCACGAAGCTGGGCGAGTTTACGGCCAGCGTCCGAGCGAGACCAAGCTGCCCGCTCGGTGTCCGGAGCGAGATGTTTTGGTGCTACTTTTTCTAAAAAAGTAGCCAATAACCTCATTGCGACGAAGTCGCGAAACGGGCAAAAATTATTCTTTTGTTACCCTAAACACCTCTTCCAAGCTGGTAATGCCGGTAAGTGCTTTCAAAATTCCATCCTGCATCATTGTCACCATTCCGTCTTTCTCGGCAATCTCGGCAATGCGCGTGTCAGAAATTCCTTCTTCGGCAATGGCCAGCTTCAATGCTTTGGTCATTAATAAAATTTCAAAAATCCCGATTTGCCCCTTGTAGCCAAGACCTTGACACTTGTCGCATCCTGGGCTAGTGAAAAATTGTTTAGCGGCAGGAAGGCGCTTAGCTTCTTCGGGCGGCAGTGAGGCAAGCGCTTTGTCAACAATTTTAATTGTCGCCCCGCTGGGCGTGACTGATTTTTTGCAAACATCGCACAAACGACGCACAAGGCGCTGACCAATAATGGCGTTCAGGGCCGAGGGCAAAAGTTCAGCTTTTGCCCCCAAGCTCAAAAAGCGGGGAATAGCGCCGGCCGCGTCATTGGTGTGCAAAGTTGAGAGCACGAGGTGGCCAGTTAAAGCCGCTTGCACCGAGATCTCGGCGGTTTCTGGATCGCGAATTTCGCCAACCATTACAATGTTCGGATCTTGGCGCAGGATTGAACGAAGCCCGTTGGCAAATGTATAATCGTGGCCAACGTCCACCTGGCTCTGGTTCACGCCAGCCAATTTGTACTCAATCGGGTCTTCAATCGTTATAATTTTACGCTCGGCGTTGTTTAGTTTGTTGATAACGGCATAAAGGGTGGTGGTTTTCCCTGAACCGGTCGGGCCGGTTGAAATAATCATGCCGTTGGGCTTAGTCATTTCTTTAACCAGATGCTCTCGAGCCGTTCCCACTAACCCCAACTTTTCAAAATCTACGCCGCCGGCTGACCAGCGCAAAAGCCGCATGACGATACTCTCGCCGTGAGCTGTGGGCAAGGCAGAAACACGAACATCAACCTTGTCTTTAGTAAGATTGATGGTAAAGCGTCCGTCTTGCGGCCGATCAGAAACATTAATTTTTAAACCAGCCAAAAGTTTTAAGCGAGAAATGGCCTTGACCGCGATATTAACTGGCAGAGTGGCAATAGCATAAAGCACGCCATCAATGCGATAACGCAATTTCACGCCGCCCTCTTCGGCCTCAAGATGAATATCCGAAGCCCTGGTTTTTAAACCACCGGCAATCATGGTTGTGACGGCCGAAGTGGTTGTAAGATTTTTTAAACTATCTTCAAGGTCCTTTAGGGTATTGATGCCTTCACCGTAACGATTGAGGTCTTCCTCGGTAACACTGACGCCAGTTGGAGATTTTTTTAGTTTAGGGACCCGCTTATAGACCTCTTTGGCTATTCTAAAACTTTCTTCAGAAATTAAATAAACGGCTGGCTCGGTAAAATGCTCTGCCCCAAGAGTCTTAATATAAGACTTAACTTCGTTGATACTCGGCTCCACGGCGCCGACACGCAAGTCACTAATGGCGAGCCAAAAACAAATAATCTTTAAGCGCTCGGCCACTGCTTCAGGAATAAGGGAAATGCTGTCAGTGTTGATAGGAAAGCCCTGCAAATTTATGTAGGGCAAACCCGAAAGCGAAGCCTGCGCTTCAACTTCGCGCTCTTTATCTTTAAGTCCGATGGCTTTTATTTTATCTTTAAGTTTTTCTTGCGCCTCGTCTGAAGCAATGTGAGGAATCCTCCCGTTGCTGCTCCCCAGGGCTAATGACATACCCCCACACTAATCGGGCACATATTCCGCTCAATCACCAACTCATTCAACGGCAAATGTTTTTCACTTATTTTCTGCTTAATCATATTATCAATCTGAATGCGCTATTGTCGTGCCCGGTTAGTGGTGGGGGTTAAACTCCAGCAGCGCGCACTGAACGATTGCTCACCCAGCGACCAAGCAGACGTACAATTTTGCTAACTGGCCCGCGTTCGTGCAAGCGGCGGAAAAGCAATGTCCAGGCTAACCACTGAAACGCCCCCAGTGATGAACCGATACTAAAAAGAATAATCAAAAAGAATGTGGCTGCTAAAAATTCTAAAGAAATAGCCCAGCCAATGAGGCCCAGCTGGCCCATAGTCAAAGCGGCCAGATGGATGGGGAAAACGAAACCGGCCACGAGAGCGGCCAGCGCCGCACCAACAATAAGGTTGATGACAAAAAGAAAGAAAGCCAGCTCAATTGTGATAAGCCAGTTGTCGCGCACTAGGGCAATCGCTTGATCAAGCGCATCCAGGAGCGAACGCTTTTTTAAAACTACATACATAATGGCATAACGCATAGTAAACGACACAACGAAAAGCGCTGGCAAGATAATAATGAAGGCTACCAAAAACAGCGGCAGACCGACCAATAAATCTTTAGTCGCCAGAGCCCCAAAAAGCACAAGCGCGGTAAACAACAACCACAATATCAGACGACCAAAAACGTAAAGGACAAGAACTGGTGAAAAATATTTTTTGCCTTCAGCTACGCCATCGGCCAAACTTGGCATATTCTCGCCGTCGGCAATCGCCGCTCCCCCCTTAACAAGAGCAATAATGGAAACCATTATTAACCACAAAAAGAAGGCAGCGATGGCAATAATGGCTAAGCCAATGAGCAAAAGAATAAAAGTAGTAAAAGCATTAATGGAAAAGGCATTAACCAAACCAGCAATTGTCTGGCTACTTAATGGTGGCCCGCCCCAAAAACCTTTTGCTGTCCCCGACACTACTTCGCCCAAAACCGCGCGATCAAGAGCGGTTACTAAAAATTGATATTCGCCGGCATTACCCAGAAGCCCAACGAAAAGTCCCCAAAACCATAAACGCTTATGGTTCCAGGTTGTCCTCCAGGCGGAGATTAGAATTATTCGGTATAACGGCTTGTTCATATGGTCCTCCTTACTCCCCCGCCAAGCGGGAGAGAATTATGTAGCGGAAAGGAGCGCTTCAAACTCCTCCCGCTCTAAAGTTTCTTTTTTTAATAATTGTTCAGCGATCTTTTCCAGCTGCTCTTTCTTCCCGGTGATAATCTTTTTGGCGGTAATCTGCGCCCGCCTAAGAAATGAATTAACCTCTTTATCTATAATCGCCGCCACGCTCTCACTATAGTCGCGCTGTTCTGTAATCTCCCTGCCTAAAAATATCATTTCTTCTTTTTCTCCAAAAGTGCGCGGGCCAAGTGAGCTCATACCGTATTCGGTAACCAACCGGCGGGCCAAGCGCGTCGCCTGCTTCAAATCGTTTGCCGCACCGGTCGTCACTTCCCCAAAAATCTCTTTCTCTGTAGCATAACCACCAAGCATTACTGCCAAATCGTCAACAAACTCGGAGCGTGAATGAAAATGTTTGTCCTGCTCCGGCAGTTTCAGAGTATAACCGGCGGCCTGACCGCGCGAGATTATTGAAACCTTGTGAACCGGATCGGAGTGTGGCAAGGAATGAGCCACCAACGCGTGCCCGGCTTCATGATAGGCGGTGATGCGTTTTTCTTTTTCGCTCAAGATATGACTGCGCCGCTCTGGCCCCAGCATCACTTTTTCTACACTTTCAAAAAGCTCCTGTTGCTCAATATTACCCTTATTCCGCCGCACCGTCAAAATCGCTGCCTCATTAATTATATTAGCAAGATCCGCCCCAGAAAAACCGGGCGTACGCTCGGCCACGCTACGCAAAGAAACATTTTTGGCCATGGGCTTATCCGTGGCATGAATCTTCAAAATTGCTTCGCGATCATTAATATCAGGTAAATCAATGGTCACCCGACGATCAAAGCGTCCCGGACGCAGTAACGCTGGGTCAAGAACATCCGGGCGATTGGTGGCGGCCACCACAATAACATTGGTATTCGGTTCAAAGCCGTCCATCTCAACTAATATCTGATTGAGGGTCTGCTCGCGCTCGTCGTGCGACCCTCCGAGCCCGGCGCCGCGCTGTCGCCCAACGGCGTCAATCTCATCAATAAAAACTATACAAGGAGCTGTTTTCTTGGCACGGCGAAAAAGGTCTCTAACGCGGGAAGCTCCAACCCCAACAAACATTTCCACAAATTCCGAGCCGGAAATATGAAAAAATGGAACTCCCGCCTCGCCGGCGACAGCTCGCGCCATTAATGTTTTGCCCGTTCCTGGCGCGCCCAAAAGCAACACGCCCTTTGGGATTTTGGCGCCCACAGCCCGAAACTTGTCAGGAGTTTTTAAAAACTCCACCACTTCCATAAGCTCGGACTTGGCTTCCTTGGCACCGGCCACGGAAGAAAAATTAACCTGATCTTTGCGCTGGCTTGGATATTCGCGTGCTCCGCTTTGACCAAAAGTAAGAGCTCTGTTGTTCATCCCCTGCACCTGCCGCATCATAAAATAAATCAAAAGGCCAAAAGCCAAAAGCGGCAGCAGAAAGGGTAGAATCGCTGAGAGCCAAAAAGCCCAACCGCTCTCGCTGGCCACCTCAATCGGAAGCTGTTTAATTATTTCCGGAGAGAGACCGTAATTTTTCAAAAGTGTTGGCAATGAATCGGTTGCTTCTTTGGTCACCACTTCCTTTGTGCCGTCTTTCAGTGTAACGTTCACCGTAGTGTTATTGTTCACCACTATTTTATCGATTTTTCCTTGTTCAATATCCGCCACCAATGAATCTAATCCGACTGTTTTAATTGTTGAACGGGTAGTTGAATAAGTGCTAAACAATCCAATTAGCACGAAAAAAACCAGAATAATTAACAAAAATTTTCTTAGAAAATTGACCATAATGTGAAGGTATTATACCCCGTGGGAGGCTTGCCGTAAACCCCAAGTTATCCATCCCTGGCGGATGGCTTTGGGGTATTTCCCTTCGGGTTATTTATCCAACACCTTCCAGAATACCCCGTGGTGAAAGTGCGGGATTTATTGCGTGGCGTCCTTGGATTGATCGGATGTTTCTGGCGCAAGCAACGAAGTTTCCTCTTTAATTGGAACAGCAATTACCTCAGCGCTGTCTGGCGATGAGATGGATGCCTGGGGGTCTGGAGCCGAGACATTGCCCTTTAATGCTTTCAAGGAAAGACCGAGTCGGTGCTCATTTGGTTTTAACGAAATAATCTTAAACTCAGCAATGTCTCCAACCTTGATGCCGCCAGTGATGTCGGCCGCTTCAAGCTCTGAGATATGAGCAAGGCCGTGAATGTCTGAATCAAGCTCCACAAAAAGACCAAAAGGGTTAATTTTCAACACTCGCCCTTTTACTACATCTCCAATGTGATATTTTTCTTCAACCATCTTCCAGGGATCGAGTACTAGGCGCTTACGCGAAAGAAAAACTTTTGAACCATTAATATTAATTATCTCGGCTTTGACTATGTCGCCAATCTTAACGACATCCGTTGGGTGATCAACACGCTGCCAGGCCAGTTCTGAAATATGAATAAGGCCAGTTAATCCTTCGTTAAACTCCATAAAGGCGCCGAAGTCAGTGATGGCGGTAATCGGCCCTTCATGAACCTCTCCAACACCATGAGAAGAAATACGGGATAGTTGTTCGTCTTCAACAATTTTCTTTTCCGAAAAAATTAACTTATCGTCATCAGGACTAACATCTAATACCTTAACTTTTAAATGCTGCCCAATATAGGCTTTTAGCTGGTCTTGAATTTTTGTTTTATCGCCGCCTGGCACCCGGGGATAATGTTCGGGGAGCAGTTGCGATACCGGTAAAAATCCAACGACGTGACCCATGCGCACGAGTAGCCCTCCTTTATTTGCTTCAACAACCTCTACCTCCACCATAGAACTATCGTCCTTTAAAGTATTGATGTTATCCCACGACTTGCGCTGACCGGCGAACCTAAAAGACAGCTCAAGCTCTCCCAGCTCGTTTTCTAACTCTATAACAGTGGCTTCTGTCTCATCGCCAATCTTCAGATCGCCATACTCAGCGGACTCGTTATAAAGCTCGCGTCCCCTAACCACGCCAGAAGCATACCCCCCGATATCCAAATGCACCTCTGTCTTAGAAACGCTTAAGGCGCGTCCCTTGACTATATCCCCAACCTTAGGGAGGGTCAAAAACTGCTTATCTTCAAGCAGGCGCTGAAAGTCCGAAGCGGCTGATTTAGTTATTGGCTGTGCTAAAATTGCTTTCATAGTTCCCACAGTATAAGCAAGATGAGTCTTCTTGGCAAGCCCCGCACCTTTTGACGTTGCTCACCACAGTTGTTTTAGGAACATCAGGTTCAGCTGCCAACAATATCTAATTTCTCTAATCATTCCTAGATATGGCCGTTCGCAAAAACATCGTGCATGGCTGGGCTTAACGTATTCTGGCCTTTGGCGCTATCTCTCTGTATTTATACAACCACGCTCGAACCCTAACGTCGAAGGGTGCGGGGCAAGCCCCTCTTGCTTATGTATGGTAGAATATAATTAGGAGGCGTAAATTAGGCATTATTCATTATTCCCAATTCATAATTCTATATGCTATAAAATAGCATGCCCCACCCAAGTCTAAAAAAAATTGCTTACAAACCATACTCTTCCGGACGACGTTCTTCTCTTCAACCGCGCCGACCTAAAAAAAAATGGATTGGCCGGTTAATCGTTATTGGGCTGGCTCTCGCCACTCTGGGATTTACCAGCGGGCTCGCCGTCGTAGCCTGGTACTCACGTGATCTGCCCGACCCGTCTAATCTTTCCCGGCGTACCTCCCAAGAGAGCACAAAAATTTATGATCGCACCGGCCAAACTCTTCTTTATGAAATTTCCGGCGACCAAAAAAATACTCCGGTTAAGCTTGACGAACTGCCGCCGTTCATTAAGAACGCCTCTTTGGTGGCAGAAGACCGTGATTTTTATTCGCATCGTGGATTTGATATTAAGGGAATTGCCCGGGCGTTGTTTATTGACCTTATTAAGGGTGGCCGCCTACAGGGTGGTTCCACGATTACTCAACAACTTGTAAAAAACACAATAGTTGGCGGCGAAAAAAGTTTTCGCCGCAAAATTCAAGAGTTGATTCTAGCTTACCGCATTGAACAGCGCTTCTCTAAAGAGAGAATCCTAGAAATGTACCTCAATGCCATCCCTTATGGCTCAACGGCCTATGGAATTGAGGCCGCCGCCGATCATTATTTTAAAAAATCGGCCAAAAATTTGAGTATCGCCGAGGCGGCGACACTGGCGGCCCTTCCCAAGGCGCCGTCATATCTTTCTCCTTACGGCAATCACCGCGACGAGCTCATTGCCCGCCAGCAATATATTATCAAGGAGATGGTCAGCCTTGGCTATCTCTCTGAAGAAGAGGCTAAAAAAGCTAAAGAAGAGAAGCTTGAGTTTATTCCCCTAAAAGAAGGAATTATCGCCCCTCATTTTGTCTTCTATATTAAAGAACTCTTAAGCGCCCGCTATGGAGAAAGATTGGTTGAAACAGGGGGGCTCAAAATTATAACAACGCTTGACCTATATAAACAAAAAATCGCCGAGGAAGAGGTGGCTGCTGGCGCGGCCAAAAATGAAAAGCTTTATGGCGGCAAGAACGCCGCTCTGGTGGCAATTGATCCCAAAAATGGTCAGGTGCTCGCCATGGTTGGCTCGCGTGACTACTTTGCCGAAGAATATGATGGCAACGTCAATGTCGCCCTGCAACCGCGCCAACCCGGTTCTTCATTTAAACCAATAGTTTATGCGACGGCATTTATGAAGGGCTATACTCCCGAGACAATCCTTTATGACGTTGTGACCACGTTCAAAACCGATACCAAAGACTACACCCCGCACAACTATGACGGCAAAGAACACGGTCCAGTAACCCTGCGTCAGGCCATGGCTGGTTCTCTTAACATCCCAGCAGTAAAAACTCTTTATTTGACCGGGGTTAGCAATGTTTTAGATTTAGCAGAACGATTGGGCTACACTTCATTCCGAGACCGCAGCCGATTTGGGCTATCGCTGGTGCTTGGCGGCGGCGAGGTAAAATTACTGGAACACACCGCCGCTTATCAAGCCTTTGCCCGCGATGGTATATATCATCCCCTCGCGGCGATATTGCGAATTGAAGACGCGCGCGGACAAATACTTGAATCGTTTGAAAGCAGCGAACAGTCTGTTTTGCCACAAAATGTCGCTCGTCAAATTACCAGTATTTTATCAGACAACGCCGCTCGATCTTTTGTTTTTGGCGCGAACAGCCCCCTCACCCTGGGGGAAAGACCGGTGGCGGCCAAAACCGGAACCACTAATGACTGGCGCGATGGCTGGACTATTGGTTTCACGCCCTCACTTGTCGTCGGTGTTTGGGCGGGCAATAATGACAACAAGGCAATGAGCCGAGGGGCAGATGGAGTGTTGGTGGCGGCTCCAATTTGGAACGCTTTTATGAAACGTGTTCTTGGAGATACGCCCAAGGAAGTATTCCCGACGCCAGAGCCGGTAGTACCGGAAAAGCCCGTATTGCGCGGCGATGTTTCAATGGAAGAAAAAATAATTATTGATCGAGCCTCTGGCAAAAGGGCTACAGAGTTAACGCCGCCTACCTATCGCGAAGAAAAAATTTATAAGCAGATACACGAAATCCTCTATTATGTGCGGCGAGACGATCCGCTTGGGCCGCCGCCAGAGCACCCCGAAGAAGACTTAAATTATTTAAATTGGGAGGTTGCCCTGGCGCGTTGGGCAAAAGAAAAAGGCCTTGAAGTGGGAGAAATGGCGCCCCAAGAGAATGACGACCTTCACACCATAGCCAACCGACCTCAATTAATAATTAATACTCCAACTACCGGAGAAACTGTGCGCGGACAATCCTTGATAATTAACATTGCTGCTTCGGCTCCACGCGGCATAAATGGTGTTCGCTATTATCTTGATGGTTCGCGCGTTGCTGAAACTACTGGTGTCGTAGAAAATTATTCAATCCCCTTGGAGAATGTATCCACGGGTTTCCACACCCTTAAGCTTGAGGTGTTTGATGATATAGATAATACCCAAACCGAGGAGCGTTTATTTAACTATATTCCCTAAGGCCTAGAGTTGTTTTATTAACACGATAAGGTGCCGAAATTTAATTTCCCCCTCTTTCTCTTTGTTGGATTTTAGTAAAATGGGGCGATCGGCGCCGGTCATAAAAATTTTTACTATTTCTCCCGGCACGGCGGCTAGTCCTTCTAAGAAGTATTTAGCGTTGATTGTCATGGTAATTTTTTCTCCGCTAACCTTGGCTTCTACAACATTATGGTGCGCTCCTATGCCGGTGTTTTCTGAAAAAACTTCTAAATTATGATCAGGAGAGGCTGTTAGTGAAACATCAAAAATACCGGAACGAGAAAATAATGAAGCGGCCTTAACAGCCTTGGTTAATTCGTTTTTTCCAACTTCACATTGAGTAAGTGTTTTTTCCGGGAAAAGGGGCTGATAGTCCGGATAATCGCCGTCAATCAAGCGAGATATTATTTGGGTTGGTCCGATTGTTAAATTAACTTGATTCTCGGTCGCTTCTAAGTCAACTGTTTCGTTTGTTTGTTCTTCATCTTGGGTGAGAATGCGCCGTATTTCTTGGGCGGTTGTGAGTGGTATGATGAATTTAAACGATTTGTTTGGTTTATTAATAGAAACGGAGAGCTCAGAAAGGCGATAACCGTCGGTGGCGGCTATGATCAGTTGTTGTTTGTTCCCCTCATTAACAGTAAACAAAACCCCTCCAAATTGAGGTCTGTTGTCAACGCGGCCAATAGCGAAAATTGTTTTATTAAGGGCTTCTATTAATTGCGTGGTTTGTATGGTGATTTTGTTTGTTGAATTTTCAATAGTGGGAATGGTTGGAAACTCGGCGGTTGGGGCCGTGCGAAGGGTGGTGTTTATTTTTTCACCCGTTATTGTTAAATTGTTGTTGTTTGTGTTCAACTCTATGGTTCCATTTGGTAATAGTGGCGCTAATTCAAGCAATAGCTTGGCGGGGACAAGACATTCTCCTGTTTCCTCTGTTTTTCCTCCAATCTCGTGATGTATACCCGCTTCTAGGTTGGTGGTGGTAAGGGTTAATAGGTTTTTTTCTGTTTTTAATAATATGTTATTCAAAATTGGTAAACTGGTGGTTTTTAGGGCCAGGTGTCCTATTGTATTAATTCCTTTTAATAAACTTTCTTTTGAACAAGAGAATTTCATATAATATATAATATAATTTTATATATAATAGTGGTAGTGATAGTGGGGGTGTGTAAAAAGGATAATTTGTTTTAATGATTATTATTTAAAGAGATTTTTAAAAACTTTTTAAATAAGAGTGGGATATAATATTGAACTATGGGTGGATAAAAAAGGGAAAGAAAGCATTAATTGTTTTTTAACAAAGATTTATAAAGAAATCCGGATAAAAATTGTTAACTTGTGTATAAGCGTTGGCGTATAGCTAATACGTCTTGACGAATACGTTCATCGGTTTCAATAGCACCACGAATTTTTTCGTGCGCGTGCATAGCGGTGGTATGGTCGCGTCGTCCAATTTCTTGTCCAATAGTAGGGTAGGAAATTCGGCCATCCTCGCGCAGTAGGTACATAATAATTTGACGGGGAATAACCAACTCTCGTTTGCGGCTTTGGCCAATAATACCCTCAAGTGGCACCTCAAAATAACGGCAAACCATGTCAATTAAATGTTTCGGTGAAATTTGTCGTCGCGGCTGATCAGCCTCTCTAGAAGCAAACATTTTTTTAACCACATCAATAGAGGGCACGTTGCTGTGGAATTGCCACTCAGCAACGATACGGTTAAGGGCCCCCTCTAGCTCGCGGATATTATGCTGGAAGGTTGTGGCTAAATAATGAATAACCTCACGTTCTAACTCAATGCGACGATCTCGACACTTGGTTTGAAGAATGGCGATTCTAGTTTCCATGTCCGGTTGTGAAATATCGGCCAGCATTCCCCATTCAAATCGCGAAAGCAGTCGTTGCTCAAGGCCGGGGATGGCTTTGGGTGGCCGGTCTGAAGTTAAAACTATTTGTTTATTATTTTGATGAAGAGTGTTAAAGGTGTGGAAGAACTCTTCCTGTGTCCCCTCTTTTCCGGCAATGAATTGAATATCATCAATCAGTAATAGATCAACCGAACGGTACTGATCCTTAAATTCTTTACCATGGCCGGTTCGCACAGATTGTATATAATCAGTGGTAAAGCGTTCACTGCTTACGTATAAAATTTTTAACCCTCGTCCCATTGATTTTAACCCAATGGCTTGTAAAAGGTGGGTTTTTCCAAGCCCCACGCCACCGTATATGAATAATGGATTGTAGGTTTGTCCAGGAGTAGTCGCTACAGCTAGGGCGGCGGCATGTGCCAGCTCATTACCCTTCCCAACAACAAAGCCCTCAAAAGTATAGCGCGAATTAAGACCGCCGCGGTTGGCGGGCGCGTCTTTTGGCGCATCAATAACAGGGGGTACCCCCAACGGCGGTGGCTGGTGTTCTGACTCAAAACCTACTGGCTTCTGACTGACTTTATAAATTACTTCACCAATGTTTTCTTGAAGAATGCTTTGAATAGCCTTAAGGATAGCCGAGTGGTATTTCTTTTCTAACCATGTTTTTGTAAAGGTGTTGGGCACACCGATAACCACTCTTCCGTCGTTAACATCAATAACGTAGGTGTTTTTAAACCAAGTTGTAAAATTTGCCCGGCTTAATATAAGTTCCAATTCTCCAAGAACGGCACGCCAAAGCTGCTGGTTGGTCATAAATGCTAAATAATTAATTTAAATATCCCTATCAAGCCAAGGGGTCCAGTAAATATAAAGCACTTCATAATATAGCATAATAATTTTTTTGTCCAAAGGGCTGCTTGAACATAGTCTATGTTCATAAACTGTGGAGGAATTGTGTACAATGGTTCATAACAACAACAATCACTTTTGCCCTTTACGGTAAATTTTTAATAAGGTATAGTATTGGGCAAACACTAATTCCTAAACAAATCCTAATATCTAAACAGTGAAATCACAGATAGCAAGTTTGGAAAATTGTGATTTAGGGCTTAGTAATTGTTTAGAGATTTGATATTAGAGATTAGAAATTAATAATTAAGGTATGCCCCGTTAGAAGTCTAACTTAGCAACATTATCAATCTTTCAACCATGATACAATTCATCAACCAATTAAATACTATAATTACCCAGGATTTCTAACGGGGTATGCCCAAACGCACGTATCAACCCAAAAAACATTACCGAAAAAGGGTACACGGCTGGCGAATTCGCCGTCGTAGCGCTGGCGGGCGTCGCGTTTTAAAGAATCGTCAGCAAAAAGGGCGTAAGCGCATCACTCCATCATAGCGGCGGATTCATGTTTCCACAAGAACGCCGACTTGGGCGCCGTAAGGATATCAGTTTAGTGTTGCGCCGGGGCCGCCAGATTAATATCCCGGGACTAACATTAAGATTTCGCCGCACCAATAACACTCTCCCGCGGTGTACGGTCGTTGTGGGGACGGTTGTTTCTAAAAAGGCGGTCATAAGGAATCGCCTAAAAAGGCAAATGCGGCATCTCTTGGCGGCAGAAATAAAATCTCTAAATTATGGAGTTGATATAATGTTAACTATTAGGCCGCCATTGTTAAGTAAAACTAAAAAAGAACGTCTAGTAATTCTCAAAGAAGCGCTTCGTCGAGCGCGCTTTTAAATTTTATGAGACCCTTAATTGGTTATTTAATCCATTTTTATCAGAGGACATTTTCACCAGACCACGGGTTCCTTAGAGTTTTTTTCCCTAATGGTTATTGCCGATATTATCCAACCTGCTCTGAATACGCGAGTCAGGCCATCAAAAAACACGGGCCTTACGGCTTATGGCTTACGGCTATTCGGCTTTCCCGGTGTCACCCCTGGAGCGCTGGCGGCGTTGATCACGTGCCGGTTAACTAGCCAATCGACTGCTATGTGGAGCGCTGTCGTATCGTTTTATACCACGTTCTTCTATGAGCCACTCTTCAACCTGCTCGTGCTTATCTACAACATTCTGCCAGGACACGATTTGGCGGTAGCCATTGTTGTGCTGACCCTCATCACCCGAGTCGTGTTGTACCCCATTTCCCACTGGTCCATTCGGAAACAGAAGATGCTGCAAGACTTGCAGCCAAAACTCGAAGCCTTGAAGGCGCAGTACAAAGACAGTCGCGAGAAGCAAGCTGAGGCGCAGATGAAGCTCTTCAAAGACGAGAAGGTGAACCCCCTCTCGTCGTGTTTGCCCACACTCCTCCAGCTACCATTCTTCATTGCTCTCTTTCAAGTGTTTCAGAATGGGCTGAAGCCGGAGAGTTTGTCGGTTCTGTACCCCTTTGTTTCAAACCCCGGCGGCCTTAATCCCATCGGACTCTGGGGCCTCCTTGATCTTAGTCATCGTAACATCCCCCTTATCCTGCTGATGGGGGCAGCGCAATTCTGGCAAGGGCATATGTTGCTGCAAAGGCGCCCCCCCATCCACACAGGAGGAGCGAAAGATGAGGACATGACTGTGCTCATGAATCAGCAGATGACCTATCTCATGCCGCTTGTTATAATGGGGTTTAGTTGGACGTTTCCGGCTGGTGTTGCGCTGTATTGGTTCATGACGACGCTCTTTATGGCGCTTCAACAGTGGTATATTTTTCATAAGGATGGCCATAAAAATAAGACTCAAAAAGATGCAATTAACACACCGACAGATTTTGGGGCTACCAGTTGAAACCCGGAGCGGTCAAAAGCTCGGGGTCGTGGCTTCTTTTGAGCTAGATTCTGAACAGCAAATTGTATCTCGTTATATTGTTAGGCCGGCTTTGGTGCCGCGTTTATTAGCCAAAGAGCTGATTATTAGCGCCGGGCAGGTCGTTGGTTTAACTAATGAAAAGATGGTTGTTGTTGACAGCGTTGTGCCAGTCGGGGCGGCTGAAGCATCGCCCGCGATTTAGTTTTATATTAGAAAGCGCGCTCCCGACCCACTATCATTTTCAGCATTTTGGGAATAACCTCAATCGTCGCTGGCAACTTAATCGTATAGGCATTTTCGGCAACCGCCGTGCCGGTGCTGGCGTTCGCAGCCAAAATAGTGCCGTGGCGCAACGGAACGACACTGCGTTTTTTGCGGCCCCACCAACCCCTCCCCCCAGATTCAATGGTGGCCTCAAGATAACCGTCTTGACAGTTTGTGCCTATCCCAAGATTGGCGATAATTAGAGCCGAGCGCGGATCAAGTGGTCGCAGTGTATAGCTGTCTTCGCAGCGCAACGCCAGAGAGTCGCTCGCCTGGAGGCGAGCTGAAGTTAAGAAATAATGATTATTTATTTTTCCAAGATCAACAACCTCGGTTTTACGTGCCGCCAGAACAGTTACCGCTCCTAACCCTCCGGGAATTCCGAGCATTGTTGCGACATTACTGGGCTTACCTATTGGAATTATACCCAAGGCTATACTACCAGTCCCCAACGGAACCATGGCATTGATTGCCAAAGCGACCGTTTGATCGTTGCCTACCGCCACAATGGTTTTGGCCCCTCCTTTTAAGGCGTTTTTAATGAGTTCTGTGGCACTTTTTAGGGGGCTCAAGCGTCCTGTTCTTCCCTGCAGCCCAAGGTCAGTCAGGCGTGTTTCAATATCCGCGAGCTGGCGATAATACTTTGATTCAGCCAACGACGCATCGTAGAGATAAAAATACATACAATCGTAAATCCTAAGCACGAATACCTAATTTCTTCAGCCCATGGCTGATCCGCCTCGGGCGGAAAACAGTAAATCACAAATATCAATCGTTTGGAACATTGGAATCTCGAATTTAGCTATTGTTTAGAGATTATAAATTAGAGATTAGATATTGGGACTTACACCGGGGGGCGTTTAATGCCATTATTGTCTTTGGGGTTGACTGGTTTTATGCCCCCACTTTCTATGCCCCCCATAGTGCATTTACCGTTGAGGATTGCTCCTTCGGCCACGACAAGCGTTTTTGTTATTACATCTCCGTCCACGCGGCTTCCTGGGGTAAGCTCAAGGCGATCCTTGGCCGCAATATTACCTTTGACGTGACCAGACACCACCACTGATTCGGCCTTAACATTGGCATCAATTTGGGCAGACTTTCCTATTGTTAGGTTTTGGTTAGTGGTGATAGTCCCCTGCACGGCGCCACAAATAAGCATAGAACCCTCGCCCACAAAATTGCCCTCAACATGAACGCCCTCGGCGATAACTGTTGCCCCCTCAAACGCTCCTTGATTTTTATTGAACATAAGGCATAAATTAATGTATTAAACACTCCAATCCTATAGTCTCTGGCGGGGTTTGTCAAAACTGTTGAGGCGCGCTATCCTGCCCTCACCCCGTTAGGCTCCCCCTGTAGTTTCCGCTAGAGGCGGATCCGTCCTTGGCGGACAATGCCATACCAAAATTGCGCCCCCGTAGTTCAAGGGATAGAACAGCGGACTCCTAAGCCGCGGATGACCGTTCAACTCGGTCCGGGGGCAGATGGTTAACTATAATGCAGCTATTTGATTATGAAAATTATTAAATATAATAAACTGATACGGGATAAAATTCCGCAAATCATCAAACAACATAAGGCCGTCCCAAAAATCAGCCAGCTTAGCCAAAGAGCGTTTGTTCAAGAGTTAAAGAAAAAACTTATAGAGGAATCATCTGAATTGAAAAAAGCCAAAAGCAAAAAAGAGTTCTTAAATGAACTGGCTGATGTTTTAGAAGTTTTACGGACTTTAGCCAGAGTTAAAAAATTAAGCTGGCGAGCGGTGGAAACCAAAAGAAAATTTAAAAACAAAGAACGGGGTGGTTTTAGTAAAGGGCTTTTTCTTAAAGAGGTGAGAGAGCAGTCTTAATATAAGTTAATAGTCCTTGATATTTTAGGTGGGCCTGTCGTAAAGTGGTATTACCCACGCACTATCCGCTCCTTGCAGAAGGGCGGGGCAGGCGCTGCATTTTCGTCTCGTGCTAAATTATTATTTATTAAGTTTGTGGTTGGCTGGGCCCATAGTAAAGTGGTATTACGGTGCATTCGCATTGCACAGGCGGGAGTTCGATTCTCCCTGGGTCCAGCGAGCTACAAACACTTCTGATAAATAATTTTAGTGCGGGGCGGGTTATGGAAGCGGTCAGCCGGAATTCTCTGTTCAAAACGGGTATAACTTTTTTGGAAAGCCACCATCAAACCCACGATAAATCACTTGTATCTAGCCATGTCTACACACAAACATTTGTATAAGCACATCCCTGAAGAATATCGTCAGTATTGGGAGCCGTATAAAACGGATAAAGTTTTACTGCATTTAACTACAAGGGTAAATTTTGAGAACATTAAAAAGGTTGGGCATATAGAGCCAAGAGACCCGTTCCCAAAACATTGGGCTGGTATAAAAGCCATCTTTTTGGCCGATCCGGATGACCCCCTTTATGCCGAATCTCTCAAGTATGTTCTTGCTCACGTCAAAGAAAAACACAAGGGATTACTTCGACTGCATATTAAAACAAAAAATGATCTCTACAAGTCTAAAGACCCGGCGAGGACTTTTCAGGTAATGTCGTTATCTCCCATATATTTTGAAGACATTATTGAAATTGAAAATTTACAGAATTCTAAGGTAGAATATCGTTAATAATTTGGTTCCAACTTACACCTAGCCCACTAAACTTAAGGGCAATTTAAACTTTATGAAAAAACGAAGCAAAAATTTACAAACAGTGCTGAACATTCTACGTGACGAAGCGAACGGCGATATTTTATCCGCACTCAAAAAAATGGCGAAAGATTACACAATGACCTGGGTTGATGCCGGCATAGATGGGAAGCAACTTTTTCCGACCACCAGCAAAGACATCAAAAATGATATGGAAGAGGCGTATGTCATAAAAGGCAGACAATATGATATACGGAACATTGCGGAGGGAGACGGGGTAGTATTCGTAGAGCTTATTGAAAGCTACCCGAACCCCAAGACAAGGAAAGTGTACCGCACGCCACTTGTTCTAGTTTTAGAAATGAAAAATGGGAAAATACGAACTGGCAGACACTATCTTGATCCACGACTATCCGGCAAACTTCTTTCCAAAATTCAAATTGAGAAAGCGTATAAAAACAACAAAGGTTCAATGTTGGTAATATGATAGTTAATTTTAACATTTTATGACAATAGACAGAGAAACAAACTACTTTGATCCAGACTACTTGGCTTCTCGGCAAAAAGTAACTAGAGAATATAGGGAATTGGCGGAAGAGCAATTGCCAACGCCGGAAAAAGATTGGGGGATTATTTGGCCGCTTAGCGGTCCAGATTTAACATTTGAAGAGGACCCTACAACCGCGCCCGAAGAAGCACACAAAACAGTAACCTATAATCAGACCAAGGGCAGATTTGAAACTGCCTTAAATTTAGCTAAATTGGTAACCGCCCTTAGGACAAATAAAGATTTAAAGGATATCACCATGGCTGATATTGAGCAGGCAGGCCCCATGATATATTGGAATGGCAGAGCTGCGCACAATAATTATCTAGCCGAATTTGTTGCCAGCGGCGAACTGGAGAAACGTTATAATTTCCCAGCCAGCAAATTAGCCATTACTGCTAATAGAGAGATAAAACACACCGATGATCAGTTTGAAGATTTCCCTATAAACATTTTACCGCCCGGAGAAAAAGTAATAATCGTAACCGATTTCTATCACTTGCCGCGCGTCAAAAGATATGCCCAGAAATATGCCAAGAAACTTCTCCCGGAAGAAGTTGTTTTATACCCGGCCCAACCCAGCCGTTTGCCGGTAAAAATGGCCATTCAAGAAATTAAAAAGATACACGGCTATTCTCAAGAAGGAATTTTACCACCGGATACAGATAATTGATTTATTTTAACAGAGTTGATTATTGCTTTTTAAATTATTTGTGATAGGGTGGCTGCATGGGATTTACGGTACGTACATTTATCGTCCACGAGCAGGCAACCTAAAAGGAGGCAGGGATAAAAAAGGAAGTCGCAACCGCATTACAGAGGATCATCTCACGTGACATTCTCCCGCAACTGGAGGAATCGGAGCAAAAGAGTCAACACCCCGAGGAGGATATGCTCGTGGCAGCTATGGCCAATCTGCTTATCGCTGGGCTGAAGGAGTTGGGCAGAGGACGATCATGGGACCTCAATCAGATTCAAGAGCTAAGGGTAAGGGCAGAGCGTCTCATTGGCGGACTCATGAGATATGACCAAACCGTACGTGGAGACTATTGAAGAACAGGAGGGCAGAATGTCACGGGTAAAAGGCAACGATCCCAGGGGGTCAAAGAGGCTAACGCTGGTCAGAGGAAAGAAAATCCAAGATATGGACCAGGAGCTCAAGTCCATATTTGTCGTGGAAGATTCAAAAAACCAGCCCACGGGGACGCAGGCATTAATGCTTGCCATACTGGAGGACGGGATTCGGAGCTACCTAAGCCAAGTTCAGCACATTACTGAGGAGGCAGAGCACTGGGTTAACCTCAATAGGCGCTCGCCATTCAGCTTTGTGGTTGTGTGTGAGACGCTCGACTTGGATCCAGCCAAGGTGCGTGAGGCACTCAAGCGAATGCGCGACAAACACACTTCCAAGTAGTGGCCATCGCGGCCAAAAGAATATCGACTCGTTACTTTCCAGTGACGAGTCGAATGTTTTTCATACTAACCTCCATGAGTTCAATTTGTGTGACAAGATTTGTCCTACGAGAGCATGGCTTCTATTTCAGAGTCTTGCTTATTATGATAAAGTAAACTCATGAAAATACTCAATGCGAAAAAACTCGCCACTACCCAAGCTCGCCGCGCCGTTTTAGAGATTGCCGAAGCGGGCCTCATGGCCGTGGATACAGGAACGGTCATCAAGGCGGCTATTAAACTTGAGGACAATCGCTTGTGCGTCAATGATCAGATTTGTTCGCTTGTCGGGGCAAATCGTATTTTTTTGGTGGGCGTTGGCAAGTGTGCCATTGAGGCGGCCGCGGCCTTGGAAGAAATTTTGGGTGCCAAACTTTTTGATGGCATTGTTTTGGGGGTTGACGGCTCTCCGGCGCAAAATTTAAAAACCGTGAAAGTTATGCTCGGCACCCATCCCCTGCCCACTGAAAAAAACATTGCCGCCACTAAAGCCATTGTGGCCATGTTGGATAGTCTTCAGGAAAAAGACCTCGTTATTATTATTGTTTCTGGCGGCGGTTCCACATTGCTTTGTTTGCCCGAAGAGGGCGCGACCTGCGTTGAAGAAGGGCTGGTCTTACAACAATTATTCCGAGCTGGCGTCAGCATTCAAGATGTTAATACCATTAGAAAACATTTGTCGCTGGCTCGCGGCGGGTATCTGGCTAAATATGCTTATCCCGCCCAAGTTATTTCTCTGATTTTTTCCGACGTGCCCGGCAATGACCTTGAGTTTATCGCTTCTGGGCCGACCATCAAAGACACAACAACGGTTGTTGATGCTGACGCCATTTTGGTTAAGTACGGAATTCTGAAGGCCTGCGGCCTGGCACACTGCGGTCTTATAGAAACCCCTAAGGAAGACAAATATTTTGAGCGAGTGCAAAATATTCTCTTTGTTTCCAATAAGTTGGCGCTTGAGGCGATGGCCGCAAAGGCGCACGAACTAGGATACGTGCCGACTATTTGCACTGACTGCTTAACCGGCGAAGCAAGAGAAGTGGGTATCAAGGTATCGGCCGAGCTTCATGCCGTTCCTTCCAAAAGCGTTAGGCTCTATGGCGGCGAGACAACAGTTACCATAAAAGGCCAAGGAAAGGGCGGGCGTAATCAAGAGCTCGCTCTGGGCGCGCTTAGCGCAATTCAGGCTGAAGAATTAATTATGGCCTTTGCTTCTGACGGCCGCGACAACACTGATGCATCTGGCGCTATTTGTGATACAATAATCAAAGAAGAAGCGGCGAGGCTTGGGCTGGCCCCTAATGTCTTTCTTCAAAACAACGATAGTTATACTTTTTTCAAGCAAACAGGTGGCCATTTAATTACCGGCTACACCGGCTCCAATGTTTCTGATTTGTTAATTGCCCTAAAGAGTTAATTTAAAAACCAACATGACCTCAAAACTAATACTTTGGATGGAACAAGTTGGCATTAAAGATGTGCCCCGAGTGGGTGGCAAAAATGCTTCTTTGGGAGAAATGATTCAACGCCTTGGGTCCAAAGGAGTGCGCGTGCCCCACGGCTTCATTGTCACCGCCGATGCTTATCGCTATTTTTTGAAAGAAACCGGCTTGGACTCATTTATCGCCACCACTTTGAAGGGTTTGGATACGAGTAACTTAAAAGATTTGTCGCGGCGAGGAGAACTTATTCGTCATCGGATAAAGCAGGCGAATTTTCCTAAAGACTTAGAGGACGCCGTGCGGCTTGGCTACCAGCAAATGGAAAAGAAGTACGGTCGCAATGTTGATGTGGCTGTTCGTTCTAGCGCCACAGCCGAAGATTTGCCCGGCGCCAGCTTTGCCGGTGAGCACGATACCTACTTGGGCATTCGCGGCGCTGACAATGTCACCAAAGCCGTGCGCGCGGCTATGTCTTCTCTTTTTACTGATCGGGCGATTTCTTACCGAGTGGATAAGGGATTTAAACACTCAGCGGTAGCTCTTTCAGTGGGCGTTCAGCGCATGGTGCGCTCTGACCTTGGCGTCTCGGGTGTTATTTTTACCGTGGACACGGAGTCTGGGTTCTCGGACGTGGTGATAATTACTGGTTCGTGGGGCTTGGGAGAAATGATTGTGCAAGGAGAAGTGACGCCGGACGAATTTTTAGTTTGGAAATCAGGAATTAGCCTTAAAGACAAAAAACCCATTATTGGTAAACACCTTGGAGACAAGTCTCGCAAAATGGTCTATGCGACTCTGGGCGAAGCCAAAACGACTAAGGTGGTACAATGTTCGGCCATAGAAAAAAACAGCTTTATTTTGACGGATAAGGAAATTTTAAAACTTGCCCATTGGGCTAAGATTATTGAAGACCACTATTCAAAAAAGAATGGCCGCTGGTCGCCTATGGATATTGAATGGGCTAAGGACGGGAAGAGCGGCGAGCTGTTCATCGTGCAGGCGAGACCCGAAACTGTGCAGGCCGAACGCGATTTTTCCAAAATTAAAGAGCATATCCGCCAAGAGGAAGGGCATCTTATCGCCAAGGGCATTTCAGTAGGCAGCAGTATTGCTACTGGACGAGCGCATATCATTCTTGACGCTAAACACATTGGGGAATTTAAGAAGGGTGAAATTTTAATAACGGGAATGACTGACCCTGATTGGGAGCCGATTATGAAGATCGCCTCGGCCATCATTACTGATAAAGGCGGGCGCACTTCTCACGCGGCCATTGTCAGCCGCGAGCTCGGTATTCCAGCCGTGGTTGGTTGTGGCAATGCCACTCACGAGATCAGCACTGGCGACGTTGTGACCGTGGACACGAGCGGTAGCGATGGGCTGATCTTTAGAGGAGCATTAAAGTTTAAAGTTGTTGAGCACGATATTAAAAAATTACCGACGCCCAAAACGCATATTATGATGAACATCGGTACTCCGGAAATCGCTTTTGAAAAATCCTTCTTACCAAACCGCGGCGTGGGGCTGGCGCGCGAAGAATTCATTATCGCCTCGCACATTGGGGTGCACCCCTTGGCTCTTTTGAACTATCGTTTCTTGACACCAAAAATTAAGAAAGCCATAGACAAAAAAACGCGTGGATGGAGCAATCGCATTCAGTTTTATGTTGACAATTTGGCATTCGGTATTGCCAAAATAGGCGCCGCGTTTTACCCCCACCCTGTTATTGTGCGGTTTTCAGATTTTAAGACGAATGAATACCGCAGCTTGCTCGGTGGTGAGAAATATGAACCACTTGAGGAAAACCCGATGCTTGGCTGGCGCGGCGCCTCTCGCTATTACGATCCCAAGTTCAAGGACGCCTTTATTTTAGAATGTAGAGCGTTGAAAAAAGTGCGCGAAGAAATGGGGCTCACTAATGTTATTCCCATGGTGCCATTTTGCCGAACACCTGCAGAAGGTCTTAAAGTGTTAGAAGTTATGGCCGAGACAGGGCTCGTGACGCGAGCTGTAAAAAACAGATATCGCGTCGGAGCAGGGTCAATCACGCCGGTTTATATGATGTGCGAGATACCTTCAAACGTTTTATTGATTGATAAATTTTTAGATATTTTTGACGGGTTTTCTATTGGTTCTAATGACTTAACCCAACTCACGCTTGGTCTTGATCGTGATTCAGGCATTGTAAACCATGTGGCCAATGAAAAAGATCAGTCGGTGAAAATGTTGATTGCCGCCGCCATCAAGCGCTGCCGTGAGCGTAAAAAATACATTGGCATTTGCGGGCAAGGGCCGTCTGACTATCCGGATTTTGCCGCCTTCTTGATTGAGGCGGGAATTGAGAGCATGTCCTTGAACCCCGACACCATTGTTAAAACCACACTGGCCGTGGTTAAAAAAGAGTGGGAGCTTAGCCGAAAAAAACGCCAATAAATTAATACAAGTATTTACTATGCAAATAATCGCCTTTTTCGCGACCAAATCATGGGAGGAAGAATATTTAAAAGATAAGTTGAAGATAGTCGCGTCCGACCTCACTCAGATTTTTATTCCGGAAATCTTAAGCAAGGAACATTTGCCTTCATCTCGAGACTTTGCGCTATGTTCCGTCTTTGTGGACTCACTGATTGATCGCACCGTTATTGACGCCTTGCCTAATTTGAAATTCATCGTTACTCGCTCCACTGGTTATGATCACATTGATTTAGCGGCGGCGGGCGAGCGCGGGATAGTTATTTCAAGCGTTCCCTCTTATGGCGAAAATACGGTGGCTGAATATGCCTTCGCCCTCCTCCTAACCTTATCGCGTAAAATTTATGATGGCGCGCACCGCGTTCGTGAAGAAACAAGGTTTAGTTTTGATGGGCTTCAGGGGTTTGATCTTAAAGGTAAAACTATTGGAGTTTTGGGAACCGGTCGCATTGGCCGTCATGCCATCAGAATGGCTAAGGGTTTTGATATGCGGGTTGTCGCCTATGATCCTTTCCCAAACGAGTCGTTCGCAAAAGAATTTGATTTTACCTATTTATCATTTGAGGAAGTTTTGAAAAATAGCGATATTATTACCATCCATGTTCCTTATTCTAAAGAAACTCATCACCTGATTAACGAAAAAACCATCGCTCTAATGAAGCCAGGGGCGTATCTTATTAATACCAGTCGGGGCGGAGTAGTAGATACGCCAGCTCTGGCCGTAGCCTTGAAGCAAGGCCGTCTTGGCGGCGCGGGGCTAGATGTATTAGAAGAAGAAGGGGTCATTAAGGATGAATTAGATTTTATTGTCCATGGCCATCCCGAGGAGCATTCTCTAAAAACTGTTTTGGCCGATCATGTTCTTATGGATTTGTCAAATGTTATTGTTACTCCTCATAATGCTTTCAATACCAAAGAGGCTTTAACGCGCATTCTTGATACAACGGTTGAGGATATTGTCGGGTATATCAAGGGCAAGCCTGTTAATGTGGTACCCCGTTAGAAGTCTGGTTTAGTATAAATTATCAATTTTTTAGTCATGCCACAATTTATCAACCAATTAAACACCATAATTATCGCAGCCCCGCATAGCGGGGCCAAGGACTTCTAACAGGGTGAAACAATGAGCAAGATTTCCAGCCTTAAGGCCAGAAAAATTTTAGATTCGCGCGGCGAGTGGACGGTGGAAGTTACAGCTACCGCTGAGACGGGCGAAACCGCGGTATTTTCTGAACCTCGCGGTAAAAGTCGGGGAAAGTACGAGGAAGTTTCAGTATCCACTGACACGGCGGTAGAAAACATTGAACAAGTGATTGCTTCGGCCATAAAGGGATTTGAAGTTGAGGAACAGGTGAAAATTGACGAGCGCTTGCTTGAGCTTGATGGGACCGAAACCAAGTCAGCGCTTGGAGAAAACGCAATACTTGGAGCGTCTTTGGCATGCGCTCGCCTTGCCTCCGTGGTCAAGAAAGTCCCTCTTTGGCAGCACCTGAACGAGCTAAGCGGTTTGGATCGGCCCTCAATAAAACCGCGCTTGTTTATTAACATCATTAACGGAGGTCTTCATGCTGGCGGCAATTTGGATTTTCAAGAGTACCTAATCATTCCCCGCGCCGATAGGTTTATGGAAGCGGTTGAGAATGGCATTAATTTTTACAGAGCCCTAAGGGAATATTTAGTAAAAATTATCGGGGGGAGAGCGTCATTGCTTGGCGATGAGGGGGGTTTTGCTCCAGACTTTAAAAATAATGCCGAACCTTTTGAGGTTTTTCAAAAAATAGTATATGAGCTTAGTCTGCAAGATAAAATAGATTTTGGTTTGGACGCCGCCGCGAGCAATGTAAGGATGAACAATAATGAATTAACTGCATTTTATAAAGAACTTTATGAGAAGCACAATTTATGGTATTTAGAAGATCCGTTTGCCGAAGATGATTTTGACAGTTTTGCCGGTCTTTTGAAGGAGTGGAACAAGGGCGGGTTAATAGCTGGAGACGATCTTACCGTTACTAATATAAAGCGCATCAAGCAGGCGGCCGAGAAGAAAAGCATAAACGCCGTAATTATTAAACCAAATCAGATAGGCACTCTGACCGAAACCTTGGGGGCGGCGCGCGAAGCGCGCCAGCTTGGGTGGAAAGTCATAGTCTCGCATCGCAGCGGTGAAACCAATGATGATTTTATCTCTGATTTGGCTTATGGCATCGGCGCCGATGGCCTTAAACTTGGCGCGCCGGCTCGCGGCGAACGAGTGGCAAAATACAATCGACTTTTGGCTATTGAGGCGGAGGAATAGATTAGGGTCTTGACAATATATTTATAAGTGCTATCTTACTCATAACAATTACGAAGGATACAAATCATCGTAATTGAGAACAGGCCCTCAATGGAGGAGGCTTGTTTTGTTTGTACCTTGAAACAATTCAAAAGAGGGAGGACAAAAGAGATGTAGAATGGCAGTTAGTGGTGTCAGGGAGAAGAAGATCAACCAACAAAACTTCCAACTTCAGGACAAAGGAGAGTGTATGAAAAGGATCTTCATCGCCATTTTGGCGGTTTTGCTCATGCTGGCGCAGTGGTCGCCGGCGCGGGCGGTCACGGGAGACCTCGTCGCGTCGGTTGTGTTCAGCAACGACTGTTCCCTTGGCGTGGGCATTGCTTACGACGGGACGAACCTCTGGTACTCGTGCTACGGCGGATCACCAAACCTTCACCGCGCGAATCCCCTGACCGGCATCGTTGATGCGTCCTACGCGATCCCGGCCAGCGGTCTCGGCGCGCTGTCGTATGACGCAACGCGCAACGCGATCTGGGCGGGCGCAGATTCAGACGCCGTCTATCGTATTGACTTGGACGCCGGCAAGAATGTCACGGGGTCAGTGCTGGCCTTCCATACCGGCGACTACTGCGGGCTGGACGACGGCTTGGCCTTTGACGCGAACAACGTGGCTGATCCCAATGACGACGTCATCTACTACAGCGACGACTGCTGGACGACTACCATCGTGTCGTACGACTTGACCGGCGCGGTGGTAGAATCATTTCCTTTCATCGGCACTGGCGGGCACAACAGCGGCCTTGGCATCGGCGGCCAGCTGCTCTATGAGGCCGACGTCTTCAATCCCGTTCAAAGCGTCTGGGTGATTGACAAGGTAAGTAAGGCCTTGCAGTTCACTTTTTCAACGAACGTGCCGGGCGAGCCGAACTTTCATCCAGAGGATCTGGAGTGCGACACCAACACGTTTGCCGGCGCCGGCCTCCACGTCATGTGGTCCAAAGAGGCGTACTCGCCCGCGCGAGCCCATGCTTTTGAGATTCCGTTCGGAACATGCGGCGTCGGCGGACAGCCCGCGGCCTGCGGTGACGGCGACCTGGATGAAGGCGAAGAGTGCGACGACGGGAACACGGCGGATGGCGACGGTTGTTCTCACGATTGCAAAAACGAGAATCAGCCGCCGGACTGTAGCGGGGCGATGGCCAGTCTGGATGAGCTCTGGCCACCGAACCACAAGTTCGTCGGCATCTCCATTATCGGCGTCACCGACCCGGACGGCGACGCGGTTGCGATCACCATTACCGACATCGCCCAGGACGAACCGCTGAACACCGTTGGTGATGGGAACACCTGTCCAGATGGGGACGGCGTCGGGACGTCAACAGCTCTCCTGCGGGCAGAGCGGTCAGGCACGCCCAAGGTGCCGGGCGACGGCCGCGTCTATCACGTGAGCTTCGTTGCCGATGACGGCAACGGCGGCGAGTGTGCGGGCACCATTACGGTGTGCGTCCCGCACGATCAGCGGCCTGGCCACGTCTGCGTGGACCAGGGGCCACTCTACGATTCAACGACCTGCCTGTAACGGGCACTGGTATACAATTCAGTTTTTCATGAGACCATAAGGTCTCATGGTAAATTTCAAGGTACAAACTCCAAAGAACCAGCCGACGGGCAACCCCCTTCGGCTGGTTTTCTTTAAATATTAAAGACAGCTTAATGCTTAGTTCATATTATTAATTGCCAACTGTTAGTTTCTCCGCTAACATTGAAGAATAAGAATTTTTGTTTCTGTCCTCTAATTGTTTATGACGCGTACTCCTTTGAATAAAGCCCAAGAAGCATTTCTAAGATTGGTGCGCCGGCAGGTTTACGTTTCCGTGGCCACTGATGTTGGCGGTTTTTTGTCTTTTTGGGGCTGGCCACCATTCTTCTTCATCTGCTTGTTCCCTAAGGATAGTTTATGAATCATATCAGCGCCGATCCTGCTCTATTGGTTGATCATTTAGTGAAAAATTATGAAGGGCGTCCGGCCGTTTCTGACATATCTTTTGTGGTTCAGCCGGGCGAGATTTTTGGTTTTTTGGGGCCAAATGGCGCCGGCAAGACAACGACTATTGGATGCATTGCCGGGCTGGTAACTTTTGGGGCCGGGCGAATCGAGGTTTTTGGGCATGACGTGGTGCGGAATTACCGCGCCGCTCGTCGGTTGATAGGTCTTTCTCCACAGGATTACAATTTTGATATTTTTCGCACTCCTTGGGAGGTGTTACTTTATAATGCCGGATTTTTTGGTGTATCTACCAAAGAAGCCAAAGAGCGCGCCGAGGAATTGCTCACAAAATTTGCCCTTTGGGAGCACAGGCAGAAACCAGTGAATCAACTTTCCGGCGGCATGAAGCGCCGCTTAACCCTGGCCCGTGCTTTAGTGCATCGTCCAAAATTATTGATTCTTGACGAACCAACAGCTGGCGTTGATTTAGAAATGCGGCTGTCTTTATGGCGTGATCTTCAGGAAATTCAAAGTAGCGGCACGACCATTCTTTTAACAACCCATTATCTGGAAGAAGCAGAGCGTCTTTGTGGACGTGTAGCAATTATTCACCAGGGCAGATTAGTAGTGGTAGAAAAGACGGATGAGTTAATGCGCCAGCATGGCGACAAAACATTGGAAGAAATTTTTTTATCTTTAACTTCGGTTGACGGAGTTAGCCCTTTAGCGATTCACGTCACGCCGCCAGAAGAATTATGATTGTCGCGTCAATGTTTAATTGGGTTGGGTTTAGGACTCTTTTGATTAAAGAAATTAAAAGATTTTTGAGCATGATCGGGCAAACCATCGCCCCACCCCTGCTCACCTCTTTGCTTTATATATTAGTGTTTGGTCATTTGCTCGGCTCTCGCATTCAGGAAATCGTGCCCGGCGTGAGTTATATTGATTTTATCGTGCCCGGCATTCTTATGATGAATGTTATCTCTGGAGCTTTTATGAACGCCTCTTTTGCAATTTACCTCGGCAAACTACAGAGCTCTATTCAGGAAGTTCTGGTCGCTCCATTGTCTTATATAGAAATGGCTCTTGGATACGTCTTAGCTGGAGCAGTGCGCGGTATTCTGATTGGTTTAGGTGTTTATCTTATCGCTATTTATTTTACTACTGCCAGTATTATGCACCTTGGCGCTTTTTTGTATTTCCTTATTGCTACTTCGCTTTTATGTTCGGCTCTGGGAGCGATTGTTGGACTATGGGCCAAAAGTTTTGAGCACATTAATATACCGAATACCTTTCTCATTCTCCCTTTGTCTTTTTTGGGCGGGGTTTTTCATTCCATCAGATTATTACCCTCATCTCTCGCGCGCTTGAGCTATTTTAATCCTATCTTTTATATGGTGAACGGCATTCGTGGTAGTATGATTGGTACCAGCGATGTTTCTTCACTGATGGCCGGCGTAGTTGTTGGCGTTTTGTCATTGGTTTCATTTATTTGGTGTGTTTATTTATTTCGCATTGGTTATCGGCTGCGAAGCTAAGAAATGCAAGACGATGATTTTTGCTGTCAGTTGATTTGATATAGAATTGTTTGATGTTTATAATTAACACATGGTTTCATCCACACGTATCGTAAAATCACGCCAAGCCTGGGTGGTTTCTGTAAATATGGGGTATGGGCATGAGCGCGCGGCTTACGCCCTTCGCGATCTTGCTCGTGGCGGCATTATTACCGCTAATAATTATCAGGGCATACCGTCCGCCGACCGCGAGCTTTGGAACGAAAGCCGGTCTTTTTACGAAAAGATATCGCGCATGAATTCGTTGCCATTCGTGGGGCGCTATCTCTTTGAATTTTATGATCGCTTCCAGGAAATACGCCCCTTTTACCCGAGACGCGATCTCTCCGCCCCCAATGTCCAAGCGCGCGAGTTAACCTATATTATTAAGCAAAAAAAGTTAGGCAAGCATTTAATTGATAAACTGCGGGAAAAGTCGTTGCCTTTAGTAACCACATTTTTTCTTCCGGCTTTTGCGGCAGAAATTTTTGACTATCCGGGCGAAATCTACTGCGTTATTTGCGACGCCGATATTAGCCGCACATGGGTGCCGCTTGATCCCAAGCGTAGCCCCATAAAATACTTTGCCCCCAACGGCCGCGTGGTTGAACGGCTGAAGCTTTACGGCGTGCCCGAGGGAAATATCTACCTCACCGGCTTTCCTCTACCCAAAGAACTCATTGGCGGAGCTCGGGGGCTGGTGGTTAAAACCAATTTAATACGCCGCTTAAACAATCTTGATCCATTGGGCATTTTCCGCGGTAAATATGATCGCACCCTTCATCAGTACCTGGGGCGACATTGGCACCCGCGCCGCAAAATCCCAAAGAGAAATTCTGGCCGACCAGCTTTTACTTTGACTTTTTCTATAGGCGGCGCCGGTTCGCAGCATGAGCTGGGGGAGGAAGTGCTTACCAGCTTGCGGAGTCGTATTGCCGAAGGGGCTCTTTGTTTGAATCTTGTGGCCGGTACACACGGCGAGATTCGCCGGTCTTATTTGAAGCTCGCCCGTTCGTTGAACCTCGGGCAGTCCCTGGGAAGGAATCTCAATGTTGTTTATTATGAAGATCGAGAGAATTACTTTAGAGAATTTTCCAAACTGTTAAATCAAACAGACATACTTTGGACCAAGCCCTCTGAACTTTCTTTTTACACGGGGCTTGGCCTACCTATTATTATGGCGCCGCCCATTGGTTCACAAGAAGAGTTTAATGCCCTGTGGCTAAGGACAGTTGGCGGCGGTATCCCCCAAAATGATCCGCGTCACGCCAACGAGTGGCTGTTTGATTGGTGGGAGAGCGGTGGTCTTGCCAAGATGGCTTGGAGCGGATTCGTGGAGGCGCCAACGCATGGTACTTATCGCATTGAGGAGATTATTACCGGACGGAAATTTAATCTCGCCCGCTTGCCCTTAATTGTCTAGAAGTATTTTTATGTCAGCGATGTCGCGCGAGCGATTACGTTCAGTTATTCAGTTTTTAAGAGAGCAAATTTGGATAATTTTGATTTTTATAGTGCTTTCGGCAAACGCTTACGTTGTTTATCAGCTTTTCTTGGCTCCCGCGCCGCCTGCTCCCGCGCCGCCGCGCGTGCCAGAAGTCAAAAAGGAAGAGGCGCCGGCAGGCATGGCCGCTTCGCTCCTGACTGGAGCTTATGTACCGGAGGCTGATCTTGGTCGTCGCTCCATAGCCGTGATGATTGATAACTTTGCCGCGGCGCGGCCCTCCGCCGGCCTCAATAGCGCCGGCATTGTTTGGGAGACGTTGGTGGAGGGCGGAGTAACGCGCTTTCTGGCGGTTTATCAAACCACAAGCGAGGTGACGATCGGTCCGGTGCGTTCAGCCAGAGATTATTTTTTGCCTTGGGTTAAAGAAGTTGATGCTATCTATGCTCATTCCGGTGGTTCGCCGGCGGCGCTGGCGGTCATCAAGGCCGACGCTTCTCTTGATGATGCTAATGAGTTTAGTAATGGTCGGGCGTATTATCGCGTCGCCGGAGCGGCGCCACATAATCTTTATACAACGACGGAACGTCTTGAAAAGTTGCGCGCTGACAAAGAATGGCGCGCCGAATCAGTAGTCACTCCTCTGCCGGCAACAGATGAAAAATTAACAGAGGGCGACATCGCTAAAAAAATAACGATTAATTTTTCTTCTGTGCCGGCTTATCGCGTGCAGTGGCTATATGACGAAGAAAAAGATGTTTATTTGCGCAGTCAAGGAGGTGTGGTAGCAACTGATAGGGAGACCAGAGAGCAGCTTGTGGCCAAAAACTTGATTGTTCAATTCACGCGCATTACTCCGGCGCCGCCGCCAGCGCCGGCAGACGCGGTAGTGGTGGAAACAGTTGGCCAGGGAGAGGCTTGGTTTTTCCGCAATGGTCGGATTATAAAAGGTCAATGGGAGAAAACCACAGCAACGTCTCGGACAGTCTTTTTTGACGCGGATAAAAAACCGTACAGTATCGCCCGCGGCTCGCTCTGGATTGAAGTCGTGCCCAAAGAGATGATGAGCAAAGTGAAGTACGAATAGTATATAGTATTTGGTATACAGTATTTAGTTTCCTTGTCAATGCTGTTATTGTCTCTTATACTGATTCTATGCCCCGCACCTTTCGGTGTTATGAACGCTAAGGCTAAGCCAAAACTATATCTATGACTAATTATAATACATGCTCAAATAAACCAGACGTCGTCACTAGCGTTCGTCATGGATGTCATGAGTCGGTGATTTCTATTTTTGGTTTTTTATTACATTTTCCGAACGAACTAGCGGCCACAAGAACGTTAACGCCGTAAAGGTGCGGGGTATGTCAGCTAAGATATTCAAAAACAATTCCTCCGAGGAGTCAGTTTCTATTTCCGTTCCCGTACCTGATGATGCCGAAGCGGTGAGGAGCTTGGGCTCTCCGTCAGCTGGCGGTTCAAATACTTGGGCCAGGCCAGAAGGGGAGCTCGCCATTGATGTTTATGTTACTCCTTCGGCGGTAGTGGTGCGCACGGCCATGGCCGGGGTAAGGCCGCAAGATATCAACATATCTTTACACAATGATCTTTTAACCATCCGTGGCACACGCCTGGAAGAAGAAGCCATAGAAGCAGATTGCTATATGTTGCAGGAATGTTATTGGGGTTCGTTTTCGCGCTCAGTTATTTTGCCCGTTCCGGTTGAGGCGCGCGGCGCCGAGGCTGTAATGAAAAATGGCATTTTGAAAGTAATTCTGCCGCGAGTGAATCCTTCGCTTGTATCTTTACATATTGATGATTTGTCTTATGAATAATGGAGCATCTAATACCATAGAAGCGACAGTAGATCGCTGGGAGGGGGATTTTGTCGTATTGCGCACTAGCGATGGCCAGGAGTTGCTTTGGCCAGGTGATCATATGCCTACAGAAATCAGCGAAGGGAGCGTAGTCAGGCTGGCCTTGCTGACTGATTTGGAATCAACTGAAGACAGGCGGGAATTGGCTAAGAATATTCTAAATGAAATATTTGACACAAGTTCTGGCGCAGAAGAATAGTTGTTTATGTCTCGCTCAATTTTTGCTTCCGGACGCCCTTGGCTTGCGGTAGTCGCTCTTGGTCTCGCGGCTTTTTTTGTATGGGGCTGGTGGGCGACGGCTCCGCCGGCGGAAGGGTATATTGCCGACAATGTATTTGTGGGAGATACAGTCCTCGGCGGTTTAACCGTGGCGGAAGCTGAACAAGCATTGCAAAAGCGTCTTGATGAATTAAAGTCAGGCGGTTTGGCATTTACCTATGACGGCCAGAGCGTTGTTATTAATTCCACCACTGATCCCACTGATGATCCTGATGTGGTGCGTGAAATAGTTGATGTTGACATATCGGCCACTGTGCAACGTGCTTATGCCGTTGGACGTGTTTGGCGTTTAGGGTTAGGCCGTCCGCGAATGGTTGTGCCCGCTTTTGTAACTATTCGTGAAAAAGATTTATTTGAAGCCATTCTTGCTAATTTCCCAGACCTTGAAAGACCGGCGATTGAGTCAGCCTTTGTTGTTGATCAAGAAACAAAAGAGCTAATTGTAATACCGGAATCTGTTGGTCAGCGTCTTAATAGGAGTGATGCTATAGGAGAGCTGAAGAGATCCCTGGAAAGATTATCAAACACCGAGGTTGCCCTATCGGTCACAATTGAAAACCCTCAATCCACACAAGAAGAAGGTCGCGCTTTACTGCCACAGGTGAAAGAAATTTTAGCTAAATTGCCTTTTGAAATCAAATACGAAGATCAAAACTGGCAGCTTAATCAAGCTGAAGTATTACCCCATCTTATTGTCGTGAAAAAGGATAACTTATGGGCATTGGGTCTGCGCCAGGGATTTGTGGATGCTATTCTCGAGCCAATTTCCAAAGAAGTTTCTCGTTCTGTTTCGGCCGCGCGCTTTAAGATGGAAAATGGCAAGGTGACAGTCTGGCAGCCGCCACAGGACGGGCGCGAACTGGAGATTGAATCAACACTATTGCGCCTAGAGGATCGTTTAAACAACGGTGCTTCCGGCCCCATGGAACTAGTGGTGAAAGTTGAACCAGCTCCGTCAATAGACGGCGAGGGGCGCGATCTGGGAATAAGAGAAATTATTGGTGTTGGCAAATCCAATTTTAAGGGCAGCCCCAAAAATCGTCGGCACAATATTAAAGTCGGAGCAGATACTTTAAATGGCATTCTTATTGCCCCGAATGAAGAATTTTCTCTAGTTAAAGCATTGGGCCCCATTGACGCTTCAACCGGTTATCTTCAAGAGCTCGTTATCAAAGGCAATCGTACTATTCCTGAATTTGGCGGCGGGCTTTGCCAAATCGGTACTACCATTTTTCGGGCGGCCTTGGCCTCTGGCTTGCCAATCTTGGAGAGGCAGAATCATTCTTACCGCGTCCGTTATTATGAACCGGCTGGCACTGACGCGACCATCTACGGCCCCAAGCCAGATTTTCGTTTCCTGAACGATACTGGTTATAGCATTCTTATCCAGACTAAAATTAAGGGTGATGATTTGATTTTTGAGTTTTGGGGAACAAAAGATGGACGGCAAATTTCCCAAACCACCCCCAGGATATATAATATTACAAAACCCCCGTCCAAAAAAATTATTCCGACAACAGAGTTGCCGGAAGGTGAAGAAAAATGCACCGAGAGGGCGCACGACGGTGCGGACACGGAATTTACCTATACTGTTATTTATTCGGATGGCCCCAAGAAAGAAAAAATATTTAAGAGTCATTACCGACCATGGCAGGAAGTGTGTTTACTGGGAGTGAAAGAATTGCCGCCGGCGCCGTCCACAGATGAGACACCGCTTGAAAACGGCAATGGCACACCTGGCGCTGATTCCCCGGCCGCGGTGACAACTCCGTAAATATGAAAAGCCCCAGAGTTGATCTATCACCAGGACGCGATCAGGGGCCGCTTTGACCTTGGTTGAGTGTCAGAGTCTGCATCCAAGAAATTTCTCGTGAGGGAGCATCGAGTGGGGGCACCAGATTCTCCTCGCAAAAAATCCCATGCTTGTCGTGGATGCAGGCTCTAGCATTCACCCATTACTCCATAGCTATAATAAGCGGGGTTCACACAAAACAGACGAGTGTAGCACGGGTTTCTCTCCTTGTCAAGGGCCTCACTCTAAGGCAAAAGTTAAAATGCAAAATTTCAATTCAAAATTTAAAAGCGTCGGTCACCAGAACTTTTTACTTTTGCCTTACACTTTTGCACTTTGACTCTTGAATTTTTATTTATGTCTCAAAATATCTCCATCGCTCGCAACACCATCGTTCAGACTATCGGCAAAATAATTTCCATTGCCGCGGGGTGGGCAACTCTCGTTATTTTAACAAACTATCTTGGCGCCGCTGGCTTTGGCTCTTATACCATTATGTCTGCTTACTTGCAGTTTTTTGGCGTAGCCGCTGATTTAGGTTTTGTGCTGGTGAGCGCCCAGCTTTTGGCAGAAAAGCCTCAAGAAAAAGACAAGGTATTTGCTAATTTACTAACCTTTCGTTTAACAACCGCTCTGATATTATTTTTGGCGCCGCTAGTTATTTGGCTTTTCCCCTATTCACTGCTTATTAAACAAGGAGTCGTCATTCTCACATTTTCTTTTTTTATAATTGCTCTCTTGCAGGTTTTTACCGGTCTTTTCCAAAAAGAACTGGCCATGGGACGGGCCTTGCTTGGTGAGTTGGCTGGCCGTCTTGTCTTGCTGGCGGTAGTGCTAATTGCTTTGTTGGCCGAGAAGGGATTGTTATTTGTGGTTTGGGGGGTAGTCTTTGGCAGTTTGGCAAATTTGTTGCTTGTGGTTTTGTTGTCACGGAGATTTCTTAAAATTTCACTGGCTTGGGATAGAGAAATTTGGCTGACCATTTGGCAACGCTCATGGCCGATTACTTTGGGCATTGTTTTTAATCTTGTCTATTTAAAAGCCGACACGTTGATTTTATCTCTTACGCGCTCCGAGGCTGAGGTCGGAATTTACGGCGCCATGTATCGGGTGCTGGAAGTCTTAATTACTTTTCCCACCATGTTTGCCGGTCTTTTGCTGCCAGTTTTGGCCGCGGCTTGGGCGCGGCAAGATTTAATTACTTTTCGTCAAACGCTTCAAAAATCGCTTGACGTGGTGATTTATCTGGCCTGGCCGCTTGTTATTGGTGTTGCCTTTACGGCGGCGCGCCTTTCTGCCTTGTTCGGCTCCGAGTTTCGTAATTCTGGAGTCATACTTTTAATGTTGGTTATAGCAACCAGCATAATTTTTGTAGGCACATACTTTGGCCATGTTATTGTGGCGGTGGGGCGGCAGCGCTCAATGATTTGGGCTTATGCCCTGACCGCTGCGATTAGCCTTGTTGGTTACCTTGTTTTTATTCCGGCTTATGGCGCTTATGGCGCGGCTGGTATGACTATCGTGGCGGAGCTTATTATGGCTACCTTGGGGTATGTGATGTTGAAAAAATTTATTGGTAAGAGACCATCGCTTAGTAAATTGGGCGTAGCGTTTTTGGCAACTGTGCCGATGGCTATTTTTCTTTGGAGCGGTGCCAGTTTGCCCTTGTTGGTTTTGATTACTGGCTCTATGCTGATTTACGGTATTACCCTTTACGCTTTTGGCATTTTAACGCGTGAATTTATTACTGCGCTAATTGCTATTTCTTAATAACGAAATGATGATTATTTTGGCCGTAATTTATTTTTTGCTTTTTGTGGCGTTGGCTTATCGTTCAGATAAGCTGGCCTTGGCGTTACTGGCAGCTCTCTTGCCGACATACGGTTTGCGTTTTTCTGTGGCTGGCGTGCCGACGACTTTTCTTGAAGTATCAATTTGGGCCATAGCTATAGTGTGGTTTTACAAACAGTGGCGGTCTCACGGATTTCCGCGTTGGCCTTCTTTAATTGAAGCGCAGAGCGACAAAAACCCATTTGCGCCATATCTTTGGCTAATTTTACTTTGGATTTTTGTGGCCACACTGTCCGCGGCAATTTCTCCCAATCCCGTGGCCGCGCTCGGTATCTGGAAAGCATATTTTGTTGATCCTTTGTTAGTATTTGTTTTGGTTGTTTCCATTTTTCGCGGCACAAAAGAGAGCTGGTGGCTTATTTATTCTTTGGGAGCAACCGTTGTGGCTATTGGCAGCTTGGCTTGGTATCAAAAATTCACAGGACTGTGGTTGCCCGAGCCCTGGGCAACAGAACTGCCCCTGCGAGTAACATCTTGGTATTCATATCCCAACGCGGTTGGGCTTTTTGTCGGGCCAATATTGACGGCTTACCTTGTATGGTTGATGCGAGATATTAAACGCGAGCCACCTCATTTATTCTCTCATCTTTGGAAACTACTAGTTGTTATCTTAGGCACTGGCGCAATAATATTTTCTCTCACCAAAGGAGCGTGGGTTGGGGTTGTCGTCGGCGCGGTTGTCGGGGCTTTGTTCGTTTGGCAAAATTATTGGCGCAAAATTATTTTGGGCGGTATGCTTTTGGCCGCGGTATTATTAATTTTTATGCCAACCGCAAGAGGCGCGCTCTGGGAACAATTTACGTTTCAGTCTGCATCAGGCAAGATGCGCCTTGTTGTTTGGGAAGAAACTATTTCTTTGCTAAAAGATCATCCAATTCAAGGCGCTGGTTTGGCTGGTTATCAAATGGCACTCGCGCCCTATCACCAAGAATGGCGCAAAGATATTTCGTCCTACAAGCTGGAAATTTTTCTATACCCACACAATATCATCCTGAATTTTTGGGTGGAGCTTGGTCTTGCTGGTTTGATAATTTTTATTTGGCTTCTTCTAGTGTTTGGCAAAACAGTTTGGAAAAACCGCGCTGATCCCATGGCGCAACTATCCGCCGCCGCCATGGTTGCCTTGCTTGTTCATGGACTAGTTGATGTCCCTTATTTCAAAAACGATCTAGCCGTACTATTTTGGGTGATTATGGCATTACCACTATTAGTTTCTGTGTCTTCGTCTAGCGTTTTTTCAGACTAAAAAACAACCACGCGGCCGTTAAGACGTTAGCCGCGCGAACACACCATTAAATTTTTTTGCTCGGATAGCTAAAGCAAGTTCGTAGACGCTAAAAAAAGAGGCGTTGTAAAAAAGATCGGCCAAAAGGGAATTTCTGAAAAATGGTATAGCCATAGTATAGGAGAGAAGCAGTCCTGACGGAGTGTGTGCGTACCAGTTAGATAAATACCAGACAGCGAAATTGGTAGTAATGAAAAATATTACCGAGCCAGAGAGCGAAGCGAGTAAAATATTGCTCGCGGATTTATTTTTTCTTATTATCCAGCCGATTGGCGCAATGATCGCGAAGCTCGCGTACACGACCATCATTAACCGCCAGTCATAAAAACCAATAAAAAAATCGCTAATAAGCATGACCGCGATTGGCAGGAAGAATCCATAACGTTTGGGCAGATAAACGCCGACCCAAAGAGCGAGCGCTCCAATGGGCACGAAGTTAGGCGCGTGGTAGAGCAAGCGCGCCGCTACTCCGAAAATAATAAAAAACGAAGCGCCCCATAGACATAGGTTCGCAATTGCGGACCGTCCGAAATTTTTGGGCGCGGAGCCCCACACTATCCCGCTTGGCGGGATTGGTGCGGAGGAGAAGCCGCTAATCATATTTAAAACCCCTGATCTGGCAAAAATTTCCACTCAATAATATCACCATTTTTTGGTTGATATGAACTCGCGCCCACATCCGGTCTTTTATTGTTCACCCAATATTGCCAATAGCTTGTCCCTGTGCCATTGCTTTTATCGCCGATTTTGGTAACTAAGGCGCCGAGGCCGGCGTATTCCTTGTATTCAAGGGGAATGTTTGTCGTGGCGAACGCGTTTTTCATTGTGTCTAGAAGATTGGCGTTATTGTTGACCTCAATATCATTCATGGTTTTGACTGTGCCGTCCTCAAAATCAACCATGATGCTGATTTTTGGTTGCCCTTGCGTTGTTACTAATTCTCTTTGCGGATTTGCCGTTATTTTGGAAGGCGACAAATTTTTATAGCCAAAATACAGGCCGCCACCAAAACCAATGACAAGGGCCAAAACAATGAATAGAAAAATTTTGAATTTTGAGGACATACCCCGTTAGAAGTTTCTGGCCCCGCTATGCGGGGCTGTGGTCCCGCCATGCGGGATAGTATTTAATTGGTTAATAGATTGCATCATGGTTAAAAGATTAAACATTATGTTAAGCCAGACTTCTAATGGGGCATGCGATCAGTATAAAGTATTTTTTGGAAACGAGGTAGAGGATGTTTGTTGGCTTGTAGCTACTGCTTTAATATGGTAGCGTAGGAAACAAGGCGACTGGATAGTTTGTCGTATAGAATAATAACTAATGGCGAGGTGCCGGAGCGGTTGAACGGGCCGCACTCGAAATGCGGTAAACCCCACAAGGGTTTCGTGAGTTCGAATCTCACCCTCGCCGCCAAGAAAATTTATTATCGTGTAGACCTATATAGTCGAGATAACGGGGCAACCCGAGTAGTTAATAGATATAGCACAACATCGATTAAAAAACACATTACCATGAGTGAATCAATACCAATTTCAACACAATGGCTTTTAGACGCCTCTGAAGAGCCGAATCGTAAAGCAATTAATTCTGTTTATCTAATATATTGCGATAAAACGCAAAGCAAAGGAACTGGATTTGCAATAAAAAGTGGTCAAATAATAACAAACTGGCATGTCGTTAAAGGTTGTACTTTCGCCGAAGTCGTTGCAATCTCAAGCGATAACAAACAACTCAAATTTACTAAGTTAGTTGTAGACGAAAACCGAGACCTTGCAATCCTAACTCCAGAATCATCAATAATCAGTGATTTAGAAATTGACAATCAAAAGGTTGAAACCGAAACAAAAGTTTTGACATGGGGACATCCTCTTGCATATAACGGCCCTAGTCCCATTTTGTCCGTTGGCTATTTAGCAGGTTTTAACGATTACCAAAAAGATAAAGATAGCCCAAAAGTAAAAAGATATATAATAAATGGGGCATTGAACCCCGGCAATTCTGGTGGGCCGCTTTTTATTGCTGGTACAAACAAAGTTGTTGGTGTTGTAGTTGCCAAGCATGCTCCTATCACCCAATTTCTATTATCAGCCATAAAAGCGTTAGCAGAAAATAAAAATGGTCTACAGTATACTGGCACAAACGAAAAAGGAGAACATATTAATTTTGCGGAATCTCAAATTGTAGCTGAACTTCTCGAACATCAAAGAAAATTGACTCAAGTTATGCTTGGCGAGGCTATAGTAATTGATGAATTAATTGCTTTCCTTAAAGAAAATAAAATTGAAGGTCGGTAGGCCATCGTTCAACATGGCATATTTGTTCTAGAAATTTTACACTGTAATAAAATTATAAAGGAATTAGAGAGAATAGTTTTAAATAGCTGACCAATGTACCTAAAAATCGCGCTGTAAAATTACTTTAAAAAATAATGACAAAAGAACAGGAAAAAATAATTGAGGAATTAATTACTGAGGGAACAAAAAGAATCCAGGCGCCTCGAAATATTAATCCATTTGAAACAGGCATCCCAAAAGCCGAAGAATTGTTAAATGATTTAGAACATTTTCCATATATTTTTGTTTTGGCGTGTGTAATGGACAGACAGATAAGGACTGGTCGAGCTTGGGCTATTCCGTATCATGTAGGTAAAGAAATTGGCGGGTTTGAATTTTCAAATTTTCTGAAATTTAATATAAATGAAATCAGGACGATTTTCATCAAAAAATCATTGCATCGTTTTAATGAAGTGATGGCGAAAAACTTTTACTTGGCAATCCAAGATATTCATTCAAAATATAATGACAATGCCGCAAATATATGGGCAGGCAAACCCAAAAGTGCATCGGTCATTAGACGTTTTCTTGAATTCAAGGGGGTGGGTATAAAAATTGCAAATATGGCCGCTAACATTTTGGCTAGAGATTTTAAAATACCAATGGTTGATTATTCTTCAATTGATATTGCGCCGGATGTTCAAGTAAAAAGATTTTTTACTCATTATGGTTTATTGCGAAAGGGCGGAAGTAAAGAAGAATTAATTTATCTTGCTCGAGAGATATATCCAAAGTATCCTGGTATTCTCGATATTGCTGCGTGGGAACTTGGAAGAAAGCTTTAAAAATAGAAAATAAAATACATCATTTTTTTATACCCCGACCCACGTGCCTTAAATCCATCTCTGTTCAGAAAGTCAAAAAAGCCCTATTATACTCTTATAATATCGACATTTTGGGATACTTAACCCGAGTGGCCCGAATATAATTCTATTTAATATGCATAACATAAAATCAATTTTTGGGACAATTTTTTTCCTGACATTTATAGGCGTTTTTGTAAGTATATTTTTTTACAAAGAAGCCGTGCCATTTATTGCCGGCGCTAGTTTTATGTCCCTTGGCCTATTTATGTCAATGGATACTGCCGGTTGGCGAATCTCCTCTTCTGCTGGAAAGGTTCTGGTAATTATTTCTTTTATTGTGATGGGGATTATCTCAATTTATATTGGATATCAAAACTACAAAACCATACAAATCTATGCACTTGAGCTAAGGGAGGAAAGTAAAAATCAGTGGCGGGCAACGTTCCGGGTTCCCGAAGACGTTTCCTTGTCATCAGAACGGCACATTTTAAGATTTTATGTTACTTATCGGGCTCGTCCAGCAAGTAGTGGTAGAATAACCTTGCACATAAGATCCCCTCTAGAGCGTCATGATATCACTGGCGAAATCCGCGGTCAGTACAATAGTAATAATAAATTACGCCCAACCACCATCTCGTCGTCCCTTGGAGATGGCTACGTGTTTGTACCTACCTTGGGTCAATACTCAATTAGTGCAGAGGTTGAAAAAGATGTTTCTGTAGATATTAATTCCATAAAATTAGAAATTAGAAAGCCGCGATGAATCAGTCCCGCACTACAAACTCATTAACAAAGAAATTATTTTTAAAACTATATGACCAATAAAAGTATTATTACACGCAGTATCATAAACGCCCTAGGAGTTATCGTTTATGTGCTCTTGGTGGCTTCTATTTTTACGGTCGGCAAAGATATTTTTGGCCCAATGCCGGGACTCTTTGGGCCATTTGTGTTTTTGCTTTTGTTTGTGCTTTCGGCGGCGATTGTCGGTTCACTCATTTTCGGCAAACCCGCCTTTCTTTTTCTTGATGGTCAAAAGAAAGAAGCGCTCACCATGTTTCTCTACACAATACTTTGGCTTTTTATTGTTACTTTCTGTACGCTTGCCGTCGTGGCAATTCTTCGCCCATAGCCTCGGAGTTGCGCAACATGCGGTGGGGGCCGTGCATATATTTGTAGAAATATCACAAGTGTGGTATTTTTGATTTAGGCTTTCTCTCTTGAAACTTTACAACAGATAAGGAGGGTTTTAGGATGCGCTTTGTGTTATTCTTGTTTATTGTAAGTCCATTACTAGTTTTGGGGGCGGGACTTATAACGATACCCCTCACGATTGTGGACATAAAGAGGAAGCTTCGAAAAGCAGAAAAGTTCAACAGGGGGCATAAAATCTGGTGCCGTGCAGGGGTGGAGGGTTCAAGTCAGTGCACTTGCGCAGGGCCGCCGTCTATTGACGGAAAGATGACGGGCTTGGAGATATCTGAGCGTTGGCGCTTGATTTGGTTGGCATCAACAAGAGAAGCCAATTTGGCGAAGTAGCTTTTCAGCAACTGCCCCTCTCTCCCGTCCTGTAATCTTGATGGTCTGAATTGATGGCGCTATCCGCAAAAGGAGGCGCCATCTTTTCTCATCAGTAGTGAATAGTGACTATGGAAAAACTTTTTATCAAAAATCGTAAGGGTCAAAAAATCGCGGTCATAGTTGAGAAAAACGTTGACCAGCGGGGGCTGACTTTTGTGATGCACGGTCTCGGCGGTTTTAAAGAGCAAGATCACATCCAAACTTTTGCTGATGCTTTTAAGGAGAAGGGTTATACGGTAATCCGTTTTGATACCACAAACACTTTTGGTGAAAGTGACGGGAACTATGAGGATGCGACGACCACAAATTATTATGAAGACTTGGAGGATGTTATTGAATGGGCTAAGAAACAGCCGTGGTATGAGCAGCCATTTTGTTTAGCAGGACACAGTTTGGGCAGTATATGCATAGCTTTGTATGCAGAGAAATATCCTGACAGAGTTAAGGCGCTCGCTCCGATATCAACAGTGGTGTCTGGTAAATTAAGTATAGCTACGGAAAAACACAAGAAAGTAGCAGAAGAATGGCAACGAACAGGATGGCGCGTAGAAAACGGCTATGCAGGCATTGTCAAAAAGCTTAAGTGGTCGCATGTGGAAGATCGCTTGAAATATGATCTTTTGCCGGAAGCTAATAAGCTCACCATGCCTGTTTTGCTTATTGTCGGCGAAAATGATGATGGCACTCCCCCAGAACATCAGCAAATACTGTATGAAAAACTTCCCGGCAGAAAGGAGCTTCATATAATTAAAGGTGCGCCGCACACCTTTCGGGAGAAAGACCATTTAGCCGAAATCAAAAAGATATTTTTGCGCTGGATTGATAAGTTTTTGATCACACCCAAGGCATGAAAAAAATCGTGGCCATTGGCGGCGGAGAAATTGGGAGGCCAGGCTATCCCATTGAAACAACTAGGATAGACAAAGAAATAATTCGGTTGTCGGGCAAGAAAAATCCTAAACTGCTTTTTGTTCCTACGGCTAGTTCTGATTCTGAATCCTATGTTGAGGTCGTAAAAAAACATTTTGGCAAGAAATTGAGATGCAAAACTGATGTTTTGTATCTAGCTAAAAAAAGACCAAGCAAAAAAGAAATCAAAGAAAAAATTTTTCAATCTGACATTGTCTATGTTGGAGGGGGTAATACTCTTAAAATGATGAAGATCTGGAGAAGCACGGGCGTTGACAAACTTCTGAAACAAGCTTACGAAAAAGGAGTAGTTCTTTCTGGGATAAGCGCCGGGGCAATTTGTTGGTTCAGGCAAGGAAATTCTGACTCAAGACGATTTGCTAATCCAAAAGCAGGCTTAATTAAAGTCTCGGGCTTGGGTTTAATAGATATGCTTCTCTGCCCCCACTATAATTTTAAAGATAGAGAGGCGGATCTCAAAAAAATGATGAAAAAATCAGCGGGAGTCGCCATAGCGCTTGACAATTGTTGCGCCATTGAATTTATGGACAACAAATACCGAGTCATCTCTTCAGAGTCATCGGCCAACGCTTACATGGTTTACTGGAAAGCGAATAAATATCACAAAGAAATAATTAAAAAAACAAAAAAGCTGATGCCAATTAAGGATTTAATGTGTCTAATTAAAACATAATAAAATGAAAGCAAATATAAAGAAAATAGCCTTGCTTGCTGGCATTGCCATATTTTTGGCAAGCGGGCTAATTTCTGTAAAGTTTTTTTCAACCAGCAAAACCGCAAACACAAAAGTAAGCGGAATGTATTTCGGCAATCAGGAATGGGGTGGAGAAATTGCAGTTACTGGTGATACAGAAATAATTGGTAATCTGACCGTTTCGCCCGGTACGGTTGTCAAATTTGTTGTTGGCGACGATCGCGGCCGGGGCGATGAAGTTGAAAAAGATGGCTTTAATGACAACGATCCTACCAGACTGCGGTCATACACTGCCACTCATTCTAGTCTTTTTGTGTTTAGAAAGTTAATCGCTCAAGGAACAAAAGAAAAAAATATTGTTTTTACGTCTGCCGCCATGGAGCCCCGTCTTGCTGACTGGGAATCTATAGTTTTTCGCGGTGATGGCAGTATTGTGGATAATGTAGTAGTGGAATATTCGCGAAATGGTCTCAACCCAATGGGGAGTCAGCCAAACAGCGTTATAAAAAACAGTGTTGTTCGCCACGCTTTGTGGGGCACTATTTCTTCGGCCAACTCATCAATCAAGATAATCAACAATTATCTATCCGATGCTGGTCACGAAGGTATAGACCTTGCCTACAAAACAGAGCAAATAGTACGAGGCAATACCATTGAAGATTGCCACACCGGTATTGCCGCAATGGATGGTTCGGCTATAATCGAAAATAACACCATAAGAAATTGTGGTGACGGCATATTTATTAATAAAGGCGCGTCACCGAAAGTTTATAACAACACTATCGTTATTGCTCCGGCAGACAGCAAGCGCGAATGGCGTTATGATAACTATGTTATCCCAATTTTTAGTGATCCCGAATAGGGATAAAGCCGATACTTCTGGTAAGACGCCCTTGCCATTTGGAAGGTGGTAAGTGTGAAACGAAAAAAGAATTTACCGCCATAAAACATGGGGTTTAATTAATCTTGAATACATAAACATGTACAATATAATTATCAAAGCGAGGGACACTATAATCAGTTTTTTTTATAAGGTGATTCTCAAAAGGATTTTTTTCTTGAGCGATCCGGAAGATGTTCACGACCGGATGATTGGCGTGGGAAAGTTTTTGGGCCGTTACGCCATAACACGTCGCACGACCGCGTTTCTTTTTTCATATTCTCACCCCATGCTGGAGCAAAACATTCTGGGAATAAATTTTTTCAATCCTATCAGTCTCGCCGCCGGCTTTGACAAAAACGCTGAACTGATTGATATTCTTCCTTCTGTTGGTTTTGGTTTTATGGAAGTCGGCTCAATTACTGGTGAGCCGTGTGCGGGCAATCCCAAGCCGAGACTTTGGCGGTTAGTAAAATCAAAAGCGCTGGTTGTGTATTATGGATTAAAAAATGACGGCGCCGAGGCAATCGCCGCAAGATTGAAAAATAAAAAAACGACCATTCCACTTGGCATCAGTATTGCCAAAACAAATAGTGAAAAAACAATAGAAACAGAGGCGGGCATTAGTGATTATGTTAAGGCGTATGAAAAATTTATTAACATTGGCGATTACTGCACAATTAATATTAGCTGTCCCAATGCGTATGGCGGTCAACCATTCACGAACGCAGAGAGTTTAGAAAAACTTTTAAATAGAATTGACACCATCCTTGCATCTAAACCGATTTTTTTAAAAATTTCTCCAGATTTAAATCACGATGAAATTGACGGAATAATTGAAGTGGCTGGACGCCATAAAATATCGGGATTTATCTGCACTAACCTCACCAAAAATAGAAATAATGAAAAAATTAAAGACGCGGCAGTGCCAGAAAAGGGCGGCATGAGCGGCAAAGTGGTTGAAGAATTGGCTAACGAGTTAATTAGTTATATTTACAAAAAAACAAACGGCCAGTTTGTAATTATCGGCTGCGGCGGAGTGTTTAGCGCCAAAGATGCTTATAAAAAAATCAGAGCCGGTGCTTCCCTTGTTCAGCTTATTACTGGTATGATATATGAAGGTCCGCAAGTTATCAGTGAAATAAACCAAGGCCTTATTTCTTTGCTCGCTCGCGATGGTTTTTCAAATATCAGCGAAGCCGTTGGTGCGGACAATCGTTAAGATTCTAGAATAAAAAAGTGATTATGACGGAAATTAAATTAAAATCAATTGGCTTTGCCAAAAATCAGGAAGCTAAACACGTTGGCGGCTGGGCTGGCGTGGTCACTGATCTGGTTATTGAAAAACCATACGAAGACGCTCTCTTGGGCCTCAATGACTATTCTCATCTCATTGTGATTTACTGGATGCATGAGGTTAATAAATGTGAACTTAGGCACGTGCCACAGGGTAAAGTTGGCGTGGTGCCTGAAGTCGGAATTTTTGCCTGTCGCTGTACTCATCGTCCCAATCCAATTGGCGTCTCAACAGTCAAAATTTTGGAGATTCAAGATAATATCATTACCGTGCAAGGGCTTGACGTTATTAACAACACGCCCATTGTTGATATTAAACCATATACGCCGCAGTATGATGCTATTTCTGAAGCCAAAGTTCCAGATTGGGTGAATAAACTAGATTATTGATAATAGCAGGCTGTTTAGTTTTGAGTTTTAAAGATGCCCGATTCAATTATAAACTGTAGTGATCCAAAAAGCGCCGACGTGGTTTTGCTCGGCGCCAACTATGACGTTACCTCGTCGTTTGGTAAGGGCGCCGATAAAGGGCCGGCCGCCATTATCGGTTGCCTTGACAAGCAGATTGAATTCTACGAGCGCTTCACAAAAACAGCGCCGGCTGACCAGTTGAAAATTGCTTACCATGATCTTGGCGATCTGAACACTCTCTTGCCAGAGGCCATGGTGGAGCGCGTGCGAGGCATTTATGAAGAATATTTTAAGGCCGGTAAATTTTTAGTTCTTCTGGGTGGCGAGCATTCTGTGAGCAATGGCCCATGGCAGGCCATGGCCAAGCGCGAAGACGCTAAGGGTATAACCATTTTGCACATTGACGCTCATTTTGATTTGCGCGACACAGACGCTGATTATCACGATGAACCTTTTGGCAAATTTGCTCATTCTTGCGTGATGCGCCGCGCCGTTGAATTAGGTTTTAATACTACTCATGTCGGCGTTCGGGCGTACTCAAAAGATGAATATGATTTTGCTAAAAGCAAGGGCTTGGCCATCTTTGAGTGGGGGCAGGGCGAAACGCCAACGCCAGAAGAGATTATCGCGACTATAAAGACAGACAAGGTTTATTTAACCATTGATGTTGACGGCATTGATCCTGCTCATATGCCAGCGACCGGCACGCCAGTGCAGGGTGGGTTAGAATGGTATTACACACTTCAGCTTCTTCAGAAATTATTTCAGAAAAAAAATGTGATTGGCGCCGATATTGTGGAAGTCGCGCCGCGTGCAGCCGACACTTTGACCGAATATGGCGCCGCACAAATTTGCTATAGCATCATTGCTTATAAATTCATGTCCAGTGGCCTATGACAATATTGATAGTTGGCGCCGGAGCCGTGGCCTCGGTTATAAGCAGGCACTTAGCGCGGGATCGCGGAGTTTCTAAAATCATCTGCGCGTCCAGAAATATCAAAAGAGCCAAACAATTCATCAACTCTCAAGACCGCAAGATAAAATTAATTTTTTTGGATGCCTCGCGTATCAACGGCATCATCAAGGCCGCCAAGGGCGTCGATCTAATCATTAACGCTAGTCTCCCCGCCTTTAATGAAAATATAATGACGGCGGCTCTTAAGGTCGGAGCAAATTACCAAGATCTGGCCTCGCGACTACTGGATTTAAAAACCGTGGAACAGCTGAAATTCCACGCGCGCTTTAAGAAAGCCAAACTCGTTGGCCTTATCAATACTGGTGTCGCTCCGGGCGTGACCAATCTTCTCGCGAGACTTGCCGCTGATAAATTAGATGAGGTTCGCTCCATACGTTTTCGGCTTTTAGAGGAGCAAGAGGCCAGTGAGCTGATATTTGCCTGGTCCGCCGAAACTATTTTGGATGAATTAACCGCTCCGCCGATTGTTTACAAGAATGGAAAATTCATTTTTACTAAACCATTTAGCGACCAAGAAGAATATCAATTTCCTTCTCCTTTCGGCAAAAAGCGAATGTTTAGTATTTATGGCGACGAAGTAGCGACTATCCCTCGTTACATTAAAGTCAGGCATGTAGATTTTAAATCGTCGGGCACGGACATTGAACTTGCCAAAGCCCTGTATCGTTTGGGTTTATTTAATAAAAGACCGATCAGCTTTGATGGCCGTCAAGTAATTCCGGTAAAATTTTTTTCTAGGCTCGCTCCAAAAGTGCCGAGCCCGGGCGAGATGCGCGGCATGATACAAAGCGGTGTTGTTGATAATGCTATCTTTGTCGCGGTTGTTGAGGTTGAGGGCAAACAAGCTGGACACAATCTAATCATTAAAAACAGCGCCATATTTCCTGATTTAAAAGAAATTTCAAAGAAGTTTTCTGGCGCGACTTATATTTCTTATCCCACAGGAACAGCAGCTTACGCGTTTGCCAAAATAATTCCAAAGATTAAAACATACGGCGTCTTCCCGCCAGAAGCGCTTCGGGCCGAGGAGCGGAAAGAGGTTTTGAGAGAGTTGGAAAGCAGAAATATTGTCATCAATGAATCATATTCAAGAAGGTGATTTGGCGCGCGGTTTGCGCTATGGCTGTTCAACCAGAATTGACGGCACGATGCTCGTTGCCACCAACAATGAATTGTTTCTCCTTGGTCAGCAAAACAGAGAAAAATTTTTTCAGCAGAGTAACATCAATCACTGGGCAGTTTGTCGCTTGGCGCATGGTGCTGATATTCGCGTTGTTACCATGTCTGATGATAAAACCGTTGCTTATGGTTGTGACGGTTTGGTAACTGCCACGCTGAATTTATTTTTGTGTTTGACTGTGGCTGATTGTTTTCCAGTTTATTTTTGGAGCAAGAATAAAAAAGCGAAGCCGCGCACCCCGCCGCGCGGGTGATTGGTTTAGCACACGCGGGCTGGCGCGGCGTTAGCGGTAATATTGTTGGTAAAATGGTCTCAAAAATAAATTCAGAGTTTGCCTGCAACCCAGGAGATCTTATGGCCGCCATCGGCCCGGGCATCCGGCAATGTCATTTTGAAGTCAAGGAAGATGTTTTGAATAATTTTTTTGATTTTCCAAAGCAAATAGCAACGAGAAACGGCCGGACATATATTGCTCTTGCGGGAATTTTAAAAAAACAGTTGAGTGCGTCTGGCGTCTTGCCAAACAATATTGTCGATAGCGACGAGTGCACTTATTGTTTGGGAGAAAAATATTTTTCTTACCGTCGCGACAAAACAGACCCCATAGAAGCAATGCTTGCTTATATTGGCCTGGAGAGCCGGGACCTCTAGATATATCCGCTTTTTTAAAGAAAGACCCGGGCATTTTGCTCGGGTCTTTTGAGTCCCTCCTTTCCCTCATTCTTTGATGTCTTTACGGTAAAGCCACGTCCCAGTCAGCCATTGCTTCCCTTGTCCGCGGCCGCGCGTATGGAACAAGGTCTTCGGAAATACTGACCTCCCGTCCTATTACGGAAATCATGGCCCAGCGATCCCAGTATGCCAGGTTATGAATAAGCTGACTCCCGAGTAGCTCGCTGATGGCATCGCGGCTAGCCGCATAAAGCGTGCTGGACCCCTCATCAGCTACGGACATCATGACTATCGTTCCGACGGGCAGGGTTTCGAGAAATGAGACGAGTCGGCTCCCGGCCTCAGCGTCACTCCATGTATCAAACGATTTCAATTCAAGCAGTACGCCGGTCGCCGGGTCGATCGTAGCGACGTTAATGCCACGTCCGCCACCTCCTCCACCAGTGGTATTGTAAAACACCACCCCGTCCCTTACAAAAACAGCATCCCCGCGGCCGCCGAGTTTGCCGGAGATAGCCTCAAGGCGGATGGTGACCCCATTTGCTGGAGCAAACTGAATTTGCTCGCGACGCCTCCACTGCGGGAAGGGCTCAACCGACGCGACGTTGTCCCAGTCGTACTCTGGACTTTTCCGAACGCCGAAGTCCTTTGTTTTGCCGGGCTTAATGCAGTCGTAGGTCGCGAAGAGGTCACCCACGAACATACAGCGATCATCACCCGTTGGAAAATCGGCGGGATAACCGGCGTAGAGAGTTTCATAGCCAATGAACTGTCCTTGCGCGTCTTTCAAGATCGTCGGGCCCCGAACAGAACTGGCCGTTTTCTGATTCTGATTGGCTAGCGTCACTACATAGGAGTAGTTGGGGAAAGCTGTTGGACTATACTTGACCTCGACAACTGTTAGCTCGGGGTCTGGCACCGAAACAGTTGTCCTGACTCCCTGGAGCTGAATCCCGGCCGCGGTCAATGGCGTGTCTGATGAATCAAGTTGAAAACTAAACACGCCTTGATCTCCTGGGCGCAAGCAGTTATCGCTAAACCTGTCATATTCTTCGTCAATGAGAGTCTGACAGGAAATATTGGGGAAAAAGCTACTATACCTACTGAGCGCCAAAACAGCCCGTGCCTGGCAGTACGCCACCGTTCCAACGTTTTCCACAAGAACTCTTTGGCCTCGATACTCTTGGCCGATCAGTACGAGCCCACGAACCAATAGATCCGAGGTTGTTTGTGGGCCAGAAGTAGTCGGCGTAAATGTCACCGTCCGCGTTGCCGTGGCGGTTGGAGTGACTGAAGGCGTTGACGTGACCGTTCGTGTGGTGCTCGCCGTAGATGTGGACGTTCTGGTCGGAGTTGCTGTCCGTGTTGGGGTGTTCGTGAGAGTTCGGGTTGGTGTCCACGTTGCCGTCGCGGTACGAGTTGGAGTCTGCATGACCGTCAGCGTACTGGTTGCCGTACCTGTAGTGGTCGGCGTTGCCGTGACCGTTGAGCTCGCTGTCGCCGTGAACGTCGGCGTTGAGGTTGCACTTGGAGTGACTGTATAGGTCAGCGTCTGCGTAGCCGTGGACGTTCTGGTTGGAGTTGCCGTTCGCGTCGCCGTTGCTGTGCTTGTGACCGTCGGCACCGGAGGTGGAAATCTACATATAATGCCTTGCGGTAAATCCGCAAAGGGATCAGAAAGGGCACACACCCCGCCAGGCAGGAAGTATGTCCCAGCTGGACACGTATCACCGGCTTGAACTTCTTGGCACGAACCAAAATTTCCAGAAACGTCACCACAACAACCCGCTTGACTGACCGGTGTATTCGTTGCAGTCAGCGTCGGCGTTCGCGTCGCCGTTGAAGTAGGTGTGATGGTCGCAGTCCGCGTCGGCGTATCCGTTGTGGTGTTCGTCGGCGTCGCCGTGCGTGTTTCGGTGGGCGTGTTCGTCGGTGTACGTGTCCATGTCAGTGTTGCTGTCACTGTTGTGGTCGGCGTTGCCGTGAACGTTCGTGTAGCGGTGCCAGTCGGCGTCGCCGTGACTGTGTTCGTGGCCGTCGTGGTGAAGCTCGGCGTTACGGTGGTGCTTTTCGTCACTGTCCAGGTGGGAGTCACCGTAACCGTGGCAGTTGAGGTGGTTGACGGCGTTGACGTTCGTGTGGCGCTCGCCGTAGCCGTGGACGTTTGACTCGGTGCCGGCGAGAAACTGCTGGTCCGAGTAGCACTGCTCGTTGCTGTGGCAGTCCATGTCGGAGTCCCAGTCCCTGTGGCAGTCTTGGTTGGCGTTAACGTCCGTGTCGCTGTCAATGTCCTCGTTGCCGTAACTGTCTTGGTTGGCGTTATGGTCCCACTCGAGGTTACGGTAGCGGTTGGCGTTGCCGTGCGAGTCGAGGTAACCGTTGGCGTGTTCGTTGTAGTCGTCGTTACCACTTTTGTCGGTATTCTGGTCGGGGTTTGCGATGCGGTTACGGTCACTGCTGTGGTGCAAGCCATCGTTGGTGTGGGGCTTGATAAACCACACCCATTCAAGGCATTATTCACCGCGCCCAATAGCTCATCGATGGTTACCCGACCATCACCATTACCGTCGCATTCGCACTGACACGGCTCGCCAGAAATTGGGCACCCACTCAGCGCATTGTCAATGCACCCCACCAATTCGTTAACCGTGACAATGCCATTGTTGTTACCATTGTCATCACCGAGACATCCAGGACACGACATAGCCTGGACTTGAAGTGTCCATGCGATCGCCGTTATGGTGAGCGCTATGGCAGAATTCCTGCGTATCATCTGAAACCCTCCTTGTTCTGTAGACCTCTTGTCTATACACCCTTTGTTATTGGCCCTTATGAGATTTTCAAGGTTCGCTGTCGCCTCCTGCCCCCTATTTACCTCTCTTTAGCTATATTTGTCAATTTTATATTTTCTATTTTGCATTCCACATTTTATTCGCGCGAATTTGCCCAACGCACCAGTCCGCCTCGGGCGGATAAAGTCGTGGAGCTTCACTTTTGTCATTACCACTTCGGCAAAGTCTCACCAAGACCCCATACGCAGGTGCGTTTAATTTCATCATACTAGTATACTAGTATGATGAAATTTGATTTAGGATCATACTGGCACTCGCACGCTCTTTGGATCCAAAGTCAATTTTATTACCGCATAACTAGCCAAGCATTGGCCGTTGTAGTAATATATCTACATGATTCCCATCGTCTCTTTGACTAATTTAATTAGCGCCATTGTCTCTATTGTCATTGGCGGTAATTTACTTGTCGCCTATCGGCGGAATCATAATGTTGCCGTTTTTTGGTTTATTCTGTTTTATTTAGCTTTTGCCGTTAGTTGGTTAATAGCGGCCGCGCCTGAACTGGTTTTGAAGGATCCATACGCCGTTATGGCATCAAGTATTGTCGCTTTTTTTTTCCAATATCTCGCTTATTTCGCCGTGATTCAGGTGCCATTCATTTTTTTGCGAAAGCGCGAGTGGGGAGCAATAGCCAGTGCTTTGATAGCAATGACTGGGATAATATTTGTTATCGGACGCCTCTATAATCTTCAGCCGCATAGCCGAGAGATTATCAGTAACGTTTTTGGTACGTATATTTTTTGGCGTCCGGTCTTTCATCCTTGGTTGAGGGTTATGACCGGAGTGGTGGGCGGTGGTGTTGCTGTTTTCTGTGCCATTATTTTTTTCTACCTGGGGTGGCAAGATCGTTCAAATCGTCTAGTTTTCGCCAGGTCAATGTATCTGGGCAGCGGCACGACAATTTTATTTATTGGTTCAATCATTGTGTATTTTATATCAACCACAGGCGCGTTTTTTGCTCTTAGTATCGCTTCTATCTTCGTTATTGTCGGCTTGTTGGTAATTTTTAAAGGAATTCTGCACGAAGACCGCGCTAATCCTTAATCTTGCCAAGATGGACGTTGTTTTTGTTTGCGTATAATTGAGCAACTTCATTTTTGATCAGAACGGCCGCTTGTGTTATTTGCACTTTGAGGTTTTTGTGGGAAGTATCAAAGGTATAGATAAAAGGAATTTTTTATAATCCATTCTGCGATTAGGGCATAATTATTTTTTGCTTCAGTGTACTAGTACACTGAAGCAAGGGGTATTTCGGTTAAAATTGAAATAATGTTGACGGGTTGTCCGGTAAATTTAATTATTAGTTTGCAGTATCAAGATATCATTACCGCTATTCCAACGTCAGCCCAGTCATATAGCCGGCCCATATATTCTTGTTTGTGCGGCACATTCACACAGCCATGGCTTTTTGGTTTGCCAAAATCATTGTGCCAATAAGCGCCGTGAACATAGAAGTTATAACCTCTTCCCTCTTTGAACATTAAATTCCATTTAGTATTTGGAAAATCGTAACCTGGACCAGCATAATGAACTGTTGGACGCTTTTTGATCACCGTAAAATTACCACTAGGCGTTGGCGTGCGCGGCAATCCTGAAGAAATTTTAAAGTCGTCAAGTTTTGCATTTCCAAAGAAGTACTGAAGCGACTGATTTTTTAAATTGACCTCAATGCGTTTGGCGATTTTTTCTGTGCCTGAAGATAGGGGATCATAGCCATTGCGAACCTCCTCGCCGTCTTTATATCCGTCTCTATCTGTGTCTGGATTATTCAAATGCGTGCCTAGAGCAATCTCCCAATCATCCCAAAGGCCATCTTTGTCTGTGTCTATTTCGCGCATTTTTTGCCTGTTATTGCGCAACGGGGAATAGCCGTTTTTAATTTCTTCGCCGTCAGAAAAACTATCACCATCGCTATCATAATGATTCGGATTGGTATGGTAGATATTCAATTCGTCCTCATCCAGAAGTCCGTCATTGTCACTGTCGTCCAATGAGCTAACCTGGGCGTTTATGGGGTTGGGCACGAACAAAACAAAAACCATTGATAAGATTAAAGTTATGCCCAAGTTTTTAGCGCAAATCATGTTGTTAGGTATTGAGGGTATTAAGTTTATGTTATTATAACATACTAAATAAAATTTAGCAAATCATATTGACAATGATTAGATTTTATAGTTTAATGTGAGAATAAAATATATTAAAACATAATTTTGGTATTTTTGTAATCTTTTTGGTATAATATAAATCCCGTTAGAAATTTCCGCGGGGTATTTAAATCCCCGCGGGAATTACCTCAAACATCAACCCGCGCCACAAGCGGCGGGGTATTATTTCTAACGGGATAAAAAAGGTCCTGCGCGTCATGTTGACCACGCAGGACCGAAGGGCAAAGTCTCATCCGGAAGAAGCTTTGAATGCTTTAGATTTCTAAGCTACGCTTTGGCACTAGTCTCACTTCCACCAGCCACCGCCAGCCCTTGCCCCGAATGTAGTCAGTCCAGCAGAAGTCCGAGCCGCCGTTCGAGTAGACGAACGGGAAGCTGACGACGCCGCCTGGGCCCACCCACGAGGGATCGGCAATGCCACGCGGGTGCTGGCCGTCTGGCTGAAACATCTGTTTGACGGCCTCCCGCCACTGCCCTTCGGGAACCCTCCCGTGCTTCACGCACTTCGCGCGCACGGTCTTGATATTTGGCGGGTAGCCGACGGCTACCCATTTGAAGAGACGGGTCTGCCTTCCCCTGACCCGTTGGCCTGTGAACTGCCAGCGCTTCGGGTCGTAGCCGTCCTGCCGCACCATCTCGAGCGGGTCGTGAGCGTCCCCGTCGAGCGTCAGCTCGAAGACTTCGTCATCGGCGGGATAGGTGCGGGGCTGGGCTGCGGCTGTCCCATGAATTGCCATACTGTTCCTCCTTAATTCTGTTGGAGGTTCGCTTTTTACTCTGCACCTACAGAGCCAAAGCTCACCACGTTCATCATTACTGCTCTCTACGTATAACGGGTATACTGTTTATACCTACAGAGCAGTAATGATTGTCTCCGTTGCGCAGGTTTTTAAAGAACGCCTCATTGTAGCATTGACAGGGGTTTTATGTCAAGGCATATTAAGGCGCAAGGGTGAATGTCAGTATTTTGGTCAATGTTCCACGTGGAACATTTTTATATAATATATTATTATATTATGTCAAGAATATGTTATAATACATTGACAGAAATATAATACTGTGTTATAATCTTTATTCTTGAATAATATATGCTACTCTGCTAGTATATTCAGACTAGAATCATGGGCCTGTGGTATAACGGTAACACGCGGGCATGGCATGCTCGAGTCGAGGGTTCAACTCCCTCCAGGTCCATTTTTTGCCAATTTCTATAATTAATTTCGAACTTTTATGGAAAAACGAAGCAAAAATATACAAACAGTACTTAACATCTTGCAGGATGAAGTAAATGGCGATATCCTATCTGCGCTCAAAAAAATGACTAAGGATTACACAATGACTTGGGTTGATGCTGGGATTAATGGGAATCAATTGTTTCCCACTACAAAGAAGAACATTCAGGATGATATGAAAGAAGCCTATGTAATAAAAGGTAGAGAGTATGACATACGGAACATTGCCGAAGGAGATGGAGTAGTGTTCGTTGAGCTTATTGAAAGTTTCCCAAATCAAAGAACAAAAAAGTTTTATCGAACGCCGCTCGTTCTTGTTTTGGAAATGAAAAAAGGAAAAATTAGAACCGGAAGACATTACCTTGATCCATGTTTATCTGGAAAGTTTTTGACCAAAGCACAAATAGAAAAAGCATACAAAAACAGTAGGGGGTCACAGATGATAATTCAATAGAGCTATTGCAAGTTCGTTGTATTCTTTTAGTTCAGCCTTGTGCATGTGATTTTAATGCCAGTTCCTCTATAATAAATTTAACACTATTATGCAAACAGAATCAGGGTTTTACGGCCTGGGCATAGCGCCTAAACTTATGGAAGCGGTAAAGCGCGCCAAATTCGCTGTCCCAACTCCCATCCAGCGCAAATCAATTCCCGTGGCTATTGAAGGAAAAGATATTATTGGTATTGCCCAGACTGGCACGGGCAAGACCCTCGCCTTTGGGGTGCCGATGCTTCAGCGTTTGGCACAGGTGAAAGGACGCGGACTTGTAGTTTTACCCACTCGCGAGCTCGCTCTGCAGGTTGATGAAATGCTTCATAAAATCGGCCGCTCCTTGGGGCTTCGCACGGCCGTGCTCATCGGCGGCGCTTCAATGGTTAATCAAAAAAAGATGCTGCGGCGCACCCCTCACATTCTCATCGCTACTCCCGGACGGCTCATTGATCATCTTGAACAGAAAAACGTTAACTTGCATGATATTCGCGTGTTGGTTCTTGATGAAGCCGACCGCATGCTTGATATGGGTTTTGCGCCGCAGCTGCAGCGCATTTTAAAGGCCATTCCACGCGAGCGCCAAACAATGCTTTTTTCAGCAACCATGCCCGACAAGATCGTTGCTATTGCGCGCAGCTATATGAAACTGCCGGTGCGAGTTGAGGTTGCTCCGTCCGGAACAGTTGCCGAACGCGTAACGCACGAGCTTTTTGTTGTCAAGCGCGAGGACAAGATAAATCTTCTTACCAAATTACTTGAAACCTATCGCGGCCCGGTGCTGGTGTTTTCTCGTACAAAATTTGGTATTAGGCGGATTGTTCAGGCGCTGCGGGCTGCCGGCCTCAGCGCTGGTGAGCTTCATTCTAACCGGTCGCTTGCCCAACGTCGTGAAGCGCTTGATGGTTTTAAGTCCGGGAAGTACCGCGTGTTGGTGGCGACCGATATTGCCGCGCGGGGGATTGATGTTGTTGGTATTGAGCTTGTGGTGAATTATGATATTCCCGAAAATCCCGAAGATTATATTCATCGCGTTGGACGCACTGGCCGAGCTGGCGAAACCGGCCACGCCATATCTTTTGCCACCGCCGATCAAGGAGCTGACGTGCGTGCCATTGAAAAGCTTGTGCGGGTTAATTTACCGATATCAAAATTGCCCGGGCTGCCTCCGCCGAGACTAGAGCCGCGCCACGAGCCTCGCGCGAATAGACGATATTCGCGCCCGCCGCGCCGCGGTGGTTTGTATCGGACTCGTCATCGTCATTCAAGATAATTTAGATTCAGCCCTTTCGCTTTTTTCTGTTAATTTTGCTTATATCACCATACTAGTATGGTGATATAAAATGAAAGTAAGATGGCGGTTTGGTTAGGACTAAAGTTTTTTTATCGCCAAAGAAGAGTAGGGGATAATTTTAGAACATTGTGATTATTGGCTAGATTTGAGATTGATTATTAAGACGAAATGCAGTAAAATACAATCCTAAAGTGCCTAATTAATTTCTTAAATATGAGTGAAGTAATTTTCACCGATCAAAATTTTCAGAGCGAAGTTTTGTCTTCTGATGTGCTGGTATTGGTTGATTTTTGGGCGCCGTGGTGCGCGCCTTGCCGCGTGTCAGGACCGCTTGTTGAACGAGTGGCCAATAAAATGTCCAGCCGACCAATCAAAATAGGCAAGTTCAATGTTGACGAGAATCAGGAGACACCGCAGAAATATGGTATTATGAGTATTCCTACTTTTTTGCTTTTTAAAGCCGGTAAAGTAGTAGAGCAAATGATTGGCGTGCCCACCGAGGATGGCCTGATAGTCAAACTGGAAAGTCATATAAATTAGTGTTTTTTAGTTTTTAATATTTAGTGTATATTTAGTGGAATAATATGGACAAGAAAACAATAAACTATATTAGCGGGGGAATAGTCGTGGTGGCGATCATCGTTGGGCTAGTGGTATTTTTTTCATCCAATAACAGCCAGCCGGGGAAATTTGATGAATTCGCTAAGTGTTTGAGTGACAAAGGCGCGGTGTTCTATGGCGCTTTTTGGTGCCCGCATTGCAAAAACCAAAAAGCATCATTTGGGAAATCTGTGGATTACTTGAATTATGTTGAGTGTTCAACACCAGATGGGAGAGGGCGAACACAGGAGTGCAAAGACAAAAAAATTGAGGGCTATCCAACCTGGGAATTTTCCGACGGCTCGCGCGAGTCGGGCGAGCTATCACTCTCACGCCTAGCCGAGAAGACCGGCTGCGCCCTCCCCGAGTAGTTCCGTGGGGGAACCATGTCTCTGGTAACCGCTGCCCTAAACTACGTTGTCGCGGCGCTGCTGCTCGTTCAGCGCAGCGCACGTGTTTGAAAGGTATGGGAGCACCAATTTTTCATGGTATCGGTGCTTCGACAGGAGAAGCAGAGGGTGCGGTGCGTATTGTGCGCAGCCATGCGGACTCATCACGCTTTCAAGATGGCGACGTGCTCGTCACGAAGATCACCGATCCCACGATGGTGGCGATGATGGGTCGAGCAGCGGCTATCATCTGCGACATTGGGAGCATCACGTCGCATCCCTCAATCGTCTCGCGGGAGATGGGGATACCCTGCGTGGTGAACACCCAAGTCGCCACCACCACGTTACGTGACGGTCAGCGCGTACGCGTGAACGGGTCGACAGGCGAAGTCTATCTTATTTGAGATTTGAGCGTATGATCAGCGACCAGTTGGTCGACGAATATCTCGACGCCGTGGCGCCCGCTTGGTGCGCCATGGATTTCCTGACGTTTGCTGAAACCATTGACGTGTTCCTTTATGATCCGCTGATTGCGCTGGAGTGGACCGAGCTCCACACGCTGCCCATGCTCGACACTGTTGCCGTGAAGCGACTTGACAGCCGCACCGTGGCACAACTGCTCCACGACAGCCCCAGCGTCATCCGTTGTCTGATGCACTACGACATTCTCATGGCGAAGTGTGCACGACTCGGTACCGCTGCCTACCTTCGTATTTTTGATTTCTACCAAGACGTTCTGCAAGCACTCTGCAAGGAGGACGTCTTCGCGAAGAGATTCAGGAACATCATTCACGCTGCCGAGCAAGTTCGGGGCATGGTCGGTCGACTACGGCCAAGCAGTCCAACTGTCGCACGTGCGTTGGGGAGGCTGGCCAATGCTTGCTACAATCTTTCCTACGGTTTGTACTCTGATATGAACCCGCAGCTCGTCTACGACAACCTCGGTCCCTACGTACGGCCAGACGGTCGACTATTCGTCCTGAAGATTTTTCACAACCTGAAGCCCGTCGAGCTCTGGCCAGAAACCGCTTCTCTGCCCGTGGGCGCGATCGACGTGGGGGTTCTGCTCGAGGGAGTAACACTCAAAGTCGATGCGGCCACGCACGCTATCTACGAAGGGGATCAGGTGAACGGCCTACGTGGCTGGTGGTGTGAAGCCGACGGCAAGGCGTTGCCGCTCGAGGCGATTGATGATGTACGCCAGCGCCTTGAGGCTACAGCGGTAGCCGTGTACGAGCAGGTAAAACAGTTCAACTTCGAAAAAAAGAAAGAGTTCTACTGCTTCCAGAAGGCTTGGGGTTACAAGAAGCTCTATGATGTCCTTGACCTCGACTGGCGCCCACCGCCGGCCGTGCTCGCCGCGGCTCGAGGTAAGTCACTATTCACCAATTGGAATATCCCCGAGGACAAAAAGCAAGCAGTCACCCTCCTGTGTCAGGTGTTTGATCCGCGGAGAGAGGTTCCAGCAGAAGCATTTAAGGGTGAAACGGATTAAAGTTCATAAGCAGTCCATCTACGTGTGGTGATCCTTACTCATTTTGCGTCGTAAAGGTGGGTATGCTAGGCTGGGTGTATCATTCAGCGTGCTTTAAATAGTCCATTATGCCCAGAGAGGCCGAAACTCCCGAAGTCCACGAACGAGAGCCGCAGCAGCGCCTCGAGACGATCATTTACTTCGTCCGTCATGGTGCGGCGGAGGCGATGGCTGGGGCGGATCGAGACCCGACCATTGACCGTCAGCGGCACTTGAGCCCTGAGGGGCGACAGCAGGCAGAGGCCGCGGGGAGAAAAATTGCTGACGAGCTTAAATCTTTAGAGTCGGGGGACGTCATCTTCTCCCGCTCAAGCCCCTACCCACGAGCGGTGGAGACAGTGGGGATCGTGCGCGATGAAGTACTCAAAGCGCTGCCTGGTCGGGCGCTCGTCGTCCCGATTTCCAGGAAGCCAACCAGAAACGAGTACCGCTTTCCCCTCACGAGTTTTGATGCCTACAGCGTAGGGACTGAACGTCGCGGCACAACCAAGGGGCTTCCAGAGGAGTGGGTTCGTGACCCATCTGTTTTCCAGCGTGACCTCGATGAGGCTGGGGCCATGGAGACCGCCCAGGGAATACTCAATGAGCGAACTATGAACCTTCAACGCATTGCTGCTAGATGGGAGCGAACTGGACGGCTGCTCGGCGCAAAATGGCAGCGAGATGCGCTGGAGGGGGGCCTAGAGCCGGCAGCCATAAGAGCTCCACGGCTTGTCATTTTGATCGGTTCGCACGGCGGCCTTATGCCTGAACCTTGGCTCAATGAGGCAGTGCGTCAGTACGAACAGGAAAACGGTGACAGCGTTTCGCCAGAGCTTAGCTACGGTGAATACTTCAAAGTCCACTTCCCCGCCAATGTGGAGACGGCGCCAACCTTGACGCTTCATGGGAAAGACATCCCGCTTCGGGTAGAACTTTTCCGACGGCTCAAGAGAGAGCGGAGAGCTGACACTGGAAAGACTGGCCGAAAAAACTAGCTGCGAATTACCGAAGTGATTACGGGGCGCCATTGGTCATTGGCTACACCACTATTCCCGTGATGTCACTCATGGCGTTTGTTTTAATCACAGAGTTATTGATTGTGTATCGTCGGATCAATCAAACAAAAAACGACCTGCTATTTGCGAAAGAGTCACAGTTCGTTCCTGTTGTACTCAATTCTCAATGCTTGAATGGTGTCTTTTATTCCTCAAGGTGCTACTTACTTGGGGCTATCAAGTGCTTCCAATGTAAGTCTCGTATCTCGAATAGCAGCCTTGGATAGACTATCGAGTTCAACGCCCTCTCGCAAAGCTACTTCGGCAATAGCTTGTGCACTTTTTTGGAGTTCTATCAATTGTTGGCGTACGGCTTCACTGACCTGTTCACGTGAAACAACCGCGTTCTCACCACTTTCTGAAAATTTTGGCAGTCCTGTCGCCGCAAGATTCATCCGAGTAACTTCAGATGCTGTAGTAACTTTACTGCCCTCATCTTCTTGGTCTCTTGGTTTTTCTACCGGAACGCTTTCTGGAGGCATCCGACGAGCAAGCCTGTCCATTGCCCGTTGTGTTTCGGGCGGTAATCCGGCGGGTGGTTGCGCTTCTGGTCCTTGATTATGTTGTGGCGTTTCTCCACGCATATAGTTTGAGTTAGTTAGTAAGTTAGAATAAATGAAGTAAAGTTATTGATCAGTGCGTTTCTCTGGCACCGGAGTATCGCCGTGTAGCGCTTGAAACTCAGCGGAGCCAAATTTAGCTTCAGCTTGAATGCGATCATAAAAGTAATCCACTACCCCTTCTAAACCTTGCTGAGTTTTTCTAGCGCCGGGAGTGAAACCACTGAGAAGGTTACGCAATTTATGACCTATATTTTGGGGATTAATACTCGTATCAAGTGACTTCACGGCTGCTGTAATTTCTTTGGCCGTTTCACTGTCTGGGTTTGCTTCGACAAAGCGAAGAAGAACCTCAAGCTTTGCGATACCTTCGGTTTCGATTAACGGTTGCGTTTGCTCGGAGCCGGGCGGAAACTCGCTGTTAAGTTCGTCAGTGGCAGTCTCCCAGCGTGCATCAAGATTCTTGCGTTTAGCAGCTGCCTTCATCGCGGCCTTGGTTCGCTCGGCTGGACGGGGCTGTTCTTCCACTTCGGGGGTGTATCCTGGACGTTCGGGCATAATAGTTAAAGTGAGTGATTAATGGTGCCTATTTTCGGAGGCTGAATAGTATATCCGATAAATAAAAGATACTCCGTTCAACCAATATAGCAAGGTTATTTCTGTTTCATAAGAGAATATGGCTACAGATTAAGGCTTAAGGTGCGTGATTATATTTTGTTTACCTAATGCTCCTCCACTCGGCTCACTACGGCACTGTGGTGAGCCCAGTGGAAGAGGGACGTAGCGAGTGCTTATTGCATACATCCCACTCGAGCAGTGTTTAACGTCACCGCGATTATGACGCCTCGGGATTGCCCGCCCAAGATTCGGATTTCGCTTACTGTCCGTCGCTATACTGCGAGTCACGAAACATTCTTGCTCGTGGCAAGCCGCTGGGCAAAGAGGCCCTGGCGGGCGGTTTGGCGTATGTCTAGGCCATCTGCGACGGGGTAGCGTCGTCCGACAAGCCAACCAGGAAACGGAAGTGCAGACTGAAGTTGGGATTCAGCCGAGTTCCCCGCGAAGTCACCGGTGTGGCATTGTAGAAACGTGCATAGTACTCGTTATGCTCTTGCTGGGCAGTTGCACCAGTCGAGCAAACACCGAATACCAGCATCCCTACAACCACACGCAATGCCAACGCTCTTTTCCTCATGCTCTTCATTGATCCTCTCTTTTTATTGGTTGAGGCCGACGTTCGGCGTTGTGTCTATCACAGCGTCGCGCCGAACCAGTTTTTTAGCTGAACCGTGAAGACTTAGGCGGAGGCAGTTTGCTGGCGCTTTACGAATTTGAGCGCCCTTTGCTCCCAGATGTTCATCGGATAAGCGAGGCCTCTATTCTTGTGCCAGCGTCGACCTTTCTCCAGTAATAGCCCGGCTGCGAGAAACCCCATTCCGACCATATCCCATCCGTTATGGAACAAGGTCATAGCCCCGCCGATTACGAATACGGCGTTAAGCACGAGCCACTCGACTTGCAGGATGCCGTTGTGATATTCGGCCTCGCTTTCGACATGACGCCGATACGAGATCATCAGTTGCTCCTCCGTCCGCAAAGGAAACGTGTCTGTTCCCCAGCGGGCTAGAAGATAGGCTTGGCCATTCTTTTCCCCAAATAGCGTTGGGTCACTTCCAGTCTCCCAGTTAAATTCGACCCAGAGCTTATCGTAAGAAGAAGCTACGCGATCGGCCAACTGGTTCACTTCTTCTGGGAGAAACGACCGGACTTCTCCAACATTACAGTAACGGTTCAGCGCTTGATGCCAGAAGATACGCTCCTCTTTAGAAAGAGGACGTGGTGGATTCAGTATCGTCGTCATTTATCCTCCTTCTCTTGATCCTGGTCCCAGTACGCTGGTTGGTGCGCAGGGAAGAAAAAAACAATTCCGTGCGCTGTCAGCCAACGCTGGCCTCTATGAGCGCGCCAAGTTATTAGCGCACCGCACAGCAGGTGAAGAATTCCGATGGACACTGCAATGCGCGGGTAGACCGTGGGAACGCTTAGGCAGTAGTTTACGACAAACATCCCGCCGACTAGCAAAAGCAGCCAGCCGATGAAACTACCGAACGAGGCCCACGCGAACGCACAATATTCCTCAGACTCTAGCTCCCAAATTTTCCGATACTTCATGCTCCTTCTCCCTTCCTGTTGTTACAGAGCATTATCCCAATCACCATACCCATCCCCAAGGACAAGAGCATGAGACGAACGCAAACAGCCACACCGCTCTCCGGCGCGTTGGCGTTCCATTCTCTCACAGCTCTCGCGTATTCTTCCTCCGAAACCTCGCGGAGATGAGCCGTGACTGCCTGGTGCACGGTCTGCTCATCCTGATGATTATAGATTGTATTCAGGACGAATACGCCGCCACCTATGCTCGCCACAACGAGCACGATTATGATGATCGCCCATTTAGACGTCAGTTCGACACCCTTCGTCTGTCGATTTTGTTTCATTTGCATCCTCTCCCTCCGTTTGAGGCCCGGCAATCGGTATTGTGTCCATCACAACTTCGTGTCAGGCCAGGACGAAGGGAGAGTCTTTGGCTAGATTTTCAGGGAGCATTACAAAACCAGAACAGGCAAGCATAGAGCAATTTTCCAATTTCGTCAATTGCTTTAATTCTAAATATTATACAAACTCAAAAAACTATTGACTTTATTGTAAAAAAGAGTATAGTTATTATTGAAATATGGATAAAGAAGAAGCTGTTAAGAACCAACTCAAAGAGCTCGGCCTCTCAAGATCAGAGGTTGTGGTATACCTCTATCTTCTGCAAAAGGGCCTATCTACCCCGACAAAAGCTGCTTTTGGTACTGGAATTGCCCGTACAAACTGCTACCACCTACTCCAGGGACTGAAAGACAAGGGTCTCATTGCAGAACAGCTCAATCGGAAACGAAGCGCCTATCTCGCCCGCGATCCTCAGGCGTTTCGACGCTCCCTCGAACGACGACGCGAAGTCATTGAGAGGCTTCTGCCCGATCTCGAAAATCTTTATACCTCCCAAAAGTACAAACCAGCCCTTCACTTCTACGATGGGTTTGAGGAGGTAAAGGAGCTCTACTTGCTTCCTTTCTCATCGAACACAACCGCCATGATTGGTCTTGGCTCAACGGCAAAACTCGATAAACTTGATAGCAAGTTTCACGACCATTGGTACGCGCAATGTAAGAAGCACAAGATTATACTGAAGGATATTCTCACGTACACTTCTGGTGAAAAAGCTGCGATGGCCGCGAAGAACATTCAGGGCGATCTCTACGATTATCGGCTACTCCCCGACGATTATAAGAATTTTCCAACTGATATGCTCGTCTGGAGCGATAGAGTTGCCATCTTCGCGCTACAGGAGCCTATCTTCGGTGCGCTCATTGTGAGTCCCCTCATCGCCGAAACTTTTCGGATAATGTTTGACGTGATGTGGAAGGCGTTGCCGCCTATGGATTAGATTTAATTGCTATGTCAATTTTTAAACCAATAGAATCTTATCGTCGACGTCAAGGGTATCAACTGGTGGCGGGGCTAGACGAGGTGGGGCGTGGAGCGTGGGCTGGGCCGCTCGTGGCGGCGGCCTTGATACTAAAACCATACGTTAAACTTCCAGATTTAAGAGATTCAAAACAAGTCACACCCTTGGCGCGAGCGCGTTGGGCGAAAAGAATTATATCGCGGGCTATTTCTTTCAGTTATGGCTTGGTCAGCGAGAAGGAAATAGATAAGGTTGGCATCAGTGAAGCCAACAACTTGGCTTTCCGCCGCGCGGTAAGCGGTCTCAAGCCGCAACCTGACTATGTCTTGGCTGATTATTTTTCTGTTGAGAACTGTTTTTGTCCAATTGAGGGAGTGAGAGACGGCGACAAATGCGTGCGTGTGATTGCCGCCGCTTCCATAATTGCTAAAGTTTATCGCGATGCGATTTTAATTAAGGCCGACCGGCGTTTCCCAGGATATAGTTTTGCCGAACATAAAGGTTATGGCACCGCGGCTCATCGGCGCGTTATTAAAAAATTGGGATTATCGCCCTATCACCGTAAATCCTTCCACTGTTTATAAAAAACTATTCTCATATTCTTAAGAATATGAGAATACTAGATCAAGCCTGAATTATCCTCCATGTCTCCGTCAGGTCACGCCTAGGGTGAGCGCGGAGTAACGGTTGTGTTGAGGATCTCTAGTGGGTCGGATTGCGCTGTTACAAATACCATCATACTAGTATACTGGTATAATGGTAGATATGTATGATTATGATATTCTAGGCCTATGTACTAGCATCCAAAAGTGGCTCCCGTCCTGAGTTAATGTTATATATTTATTCAGCGTCCTTCTGCCAGAATATCTCCTGGCGAAGAGGATGTTGAATCTGTTGACTATATGATCTTTGCCTCAGATTACAGCCTTGCTTTAATAGAGTTTTGCAATCGTTCTAGAGCCAGAATAAAAGCGGCGACGCGCAGGGTTGTTTTATATTTCAGGTGCCGATCCCAAATGGCATCAAAACTTTGGCGCATAATGGGTTCTAGTTTTTGTAGTACTTCAGCTTCAGTCCAGTAGAGGCCCTGTTTGTTTTGCACCCATTCAAAGTATGAAACCGTTACGCCGCCAGCGTTGGCCAATATATCCGGCACGACAACTATTTTTCTCCGTCTCAATTTTTCATCGGCTTCTGGCGTGGTTGGGCCATTGGCGAGTTCCAGAACAATCTTGGCTTTGATACGGCTGACATTTTTGTTGGTAATTTGATGTTCCAGCGCTGCCGGAATAAGAATATCGCAAGGCGTTTCCAGAAGTTTTTCATTGGAAACTGCTTTGTAGTTTGTGCCGTCGCAAACCGAGCCAATGCAATACATCTCGCCAATCATGCCGCGAGATTTTTTTTGCGCCATCACGTTTTTGGGATCCATGCCGATTTTTCTCAAATCAACAATGCCGCCGCGTGAATCCGAAAGACCAATAACGCGATAACCCGCGGTATGCATGAGATTCGCCATATGGTATCCTACATTGCCGAATCCCTGAATGACTACCGCTGTTTTTTTGGGTTGCATTTTTAATTTTTTAGCGAGTTCTTCTATAACATAATATGCCCCTTGACCAGTGGCTGCTTCTCGGCCAGCCGAGCCGCCTATGGCAATGGGCTTCCCTGTGATGACGGCGGGTGTAGATTGGCCAGCGATCTTACTGTATTCATCCATAATCCAAGCCATGATTTTGGGAGTGGTGTTGACGTCTGGCGCGGGCACATCGCGATCCGGACCAAAGACATCTTTCATGGCCCGTGCCAAGGCGCGCGTTAAGCGCTCCAGCTCTCCGGCTGAAAGTTTTTTAGGATCAACCGTAATGCCGCCCTTAGCGCCGCCCATAGGAATACCTACAACCGCGCACTTCATAGTCATCCATAAGGCGAGCGCCTTTAATTCATTCAGGTCAACCTTGATGTGATATCTTAAGCCGCCCTTGTAGGGGCCGCGCGCGTTTGAATATTGAACACGATAACCGGTAAAAATTTTGAGAGCGCCATTGTCCATACGCACGGGCAGAGACACTTCCACGATTCGGTCAGGATTTTTTAGAATCTCCAGCGTGGTTGAATCAAGCGGCATTGTATCAGCCGCGGCTTTAAGTTGCTTAAGAGCGTTTTGGAAAGCGTTCATAGTTGAAAGAATATAGAATATTGAATATGGAATATATGGCCGTCAGGGTAGGCCGATTTTTTGTTTGACTTCAGTGAGGGTCTTTTGGGCGACCCGGCGCGCTTTTTGAGAGCCACTTTTTAAAACCGCCATCAATTTTTTTGGTTGCTTTATAAGAGTCACATATTTTTTCTGAAATGGCGCCAAATTTTTGGCAATGTCTTTGGCAAGAGCGGTCTTCAAATTGCTGTATCGTATTGAACCGTCGGCGTGGGCTTTCTCAAAATGTTTAATTGTCGCGGCATCGCTGAATTCTTTGAGAAGAAGGAAAAGGTTCTTTACTCCCGGACTCATTTCGCCCGGTGTCGGGCTTGTATCTGTAACGGCGCGGCTAATTTTTTCTGCAATAACCATTGGCGAGTCTTCAAGGAAAATGCAGCCGCCTGGCCATGATTTACTCATTTTTTTTAGCGGGTCATTAAAACTCATAAGACGCGGCACCGTTGTGTAGCGGGGCCGCGGCTCCGGAAATGTTTCGCCGAAGCGACGGTTGAATCGCCGGGCAATCATTCTAGTAAACTCCAGATGCTGTGTTTGGTCCTCGCCAATGGGAACGATCAGTGGTTTATAGAGCAGTATATCCGCGGCCTGAAGAATCGGGTATATGAATAAACCGGCATTAACATTTTTGGTTTGTCTGCTGGCTTTATCTTTATACTGCGTCATGCGCTCCAGTTCGCCAATGGGCGTAACGCACGAAAATATCCAAGTGAGCTCTGCGTGTTCAGGGACGAAGGATTGAAGAAAAATTTTAGAACTTCTCGGATTGAGTCCGGCGGCTAGAAACCACGCGACAACATCAAGAATTTGCGCTGGCTTGTCTGCTGGCTCATAATCTTCAGTAAGCGAGTGCTCGTCGGCGATCATAAAATAGGCATCATAATTACTCTGGAGCTCGGGGAACTGTCTAAGCGCGCCAAGATAATTTCCGATGTGAAGCTTACCAGACGGTTGAATACCCGAAAGCGTTGTCTGTTTTTCGGTTTTAGAGATTGCGGTCATAGTTTTATGAGGATACAACTATCAGCGGTCTTTAAGCAAGGGTTACCCTCTTTTGAATATAGTCAGCAGACGGCTGGCGCGGTTCAGGCTTTGCTTGATGTGCTCGCGAGCAGTGCGAGTTTTTACGAAATCTAACCAGTCATGCGAAGGGCGTACTCGCTTTTTATCAATGATAATTTCTACCATATCGCCGCTTTTGAGAGGGGTGGAGAGCGGCATTAGGCGATTGTTGATGCGCGTGGCGGTGCATTTGTCTCCCAGGTCAGTATGAATGTGATAGGCAAAATCAATTGGTGTGGCTTGGTCGGGCAGCGCAATGACGTCCCCTTTGGGAGTAAAAACAAAGATATTGTCGGGGAAAACATCAATTTTTACAGTTTCAAGGTATTTCGTGGTGTCCTTTATTTCTTGCTGGAGTTTAATGAGTTCATTTACCCAGCTAAATTTTTGTAATCTGGCATCTAGCTTGGCACCCTCTTTAGGTTTCTCCTTTTCCACGTACAGCCAATGGGCGGCCACGCCATATTGCGCTTCTTCGTCCATTTTTTGGGTGCGGATTTGAAATTCAACAATCTCTCCCGGCCCCACAATGACGGTGGTGTGTAGTGACTGGTAGCCGTTGGGTTTTGGCTGGGCGATATAATCTTTAATGCGGCCGCGCAGTGGTTTCCAGAGCTGGTGAATAATGCCGAGTAGGGTGTAACACTCTACTACGCTCTCCGCGATAATTCGGACGGCAATAAGGTCGTAAATTCTGGAGATATCGCGGTCGTGTCGCAGAAGTTTCTTGTATAAACTGTAAAGATGTTTAGCGCGGCCCTGGATGCTGTATATTTTTAAATCTGGCTGTTTGGTCAGGGCAGTATGTAGAGCCCTCATAATAATTTTTAGATTTTTTTCTTTTGAGGGCGAGGTTGTGGCCATTAAAGTGGAAACCCAGGCATAATCTTCAGGTTGAATATATTTGAAGGATAAGTCCTCAAGTTGTCCCTTGATTTCCCACATGCCTAAGCGATGGGCGAGTGGGGCGAAGATTTCCATGCTTTCCAAGGCAATGCGTTTTTGTTTTTCTGGCGACAAAACATCCAGCGTTTCCAGATTGTGCAAACGGTCAGCAAATTTAATCAGAATTACGCGGACGTCTTTGGAGAGAGCCAAAAACATTTTGCGCAAATTTTCCACGTAGCGCTCCATGCCGCGGTATTTTAATTTGCTAAGCTTGGTGATGCCATCAACTAAGTTTGCCACTTCTTCTCCAAAATTTTCTTTAATATCTTCAGTGGTATAAGCGGTTTCTTCGGGTACATCATGCAGAAGGCCGGCCTGAATGGTTGGCAAGTCAACGTGCATGGCCGCTAGATTTAGGGCTGTAGCTAAATTGTGGCTGACATAAGGTTCACCCGAGAGGCGGACTTGCCCGGCATGCGCTCTGGCGGCATAATCATAGGCTAGTTTAACCATGTCTAGGTCAGCCCCAGGAAATTGTTTTTTTAAGATATTCAAGAGTTGCGCTAGGGAAAACATTGTGAATAGTGGGTAGTGAGTAGTGTGTAGTAAGTAGTATATTACGTTCAATTGTTATGTGCAAAAAAAGAAACCGCACCAGTGGTGGGCTGGTGCGGCTAAGGGGAAAGAGTCGTCCTGTTGTTTTGCTAGCTTCAGGTTGCTCTCTGCGCTGGAGTGGATCAAGCCCTATGGCTAGAAGCACCTCCATTCCTCCACGTGCTTTCGTAATGACTCGTTGAGTGGCTGACCCAACAGCGTTGCGAGCCACCGACGCTCCGCGTCGAGTTCTCGGAGCAATATTCTGATCCA
>MGEK01000034.1 GCA_001791325.1 Candidatus Uhrbacteria bacterium RIFCSPLOWO2_01_FULL_47_25
CTAAAACTCAAAGGAATTGACGGGAACCCGCACAAGCGGTGGAGCATGTGGTTCAATTCGACGATAAGCGAGGAACCTTACCAGGGCTTGACATGTCTGGAATCCGGCCGAAAGGTTGGAGTGCCCGCAAGGGAACCAGAACACAGGTGCTGCATGGCTGTCGTCAGCTCGTGTCGTGAGACGTCGGGTTAAGTCCTACAACGAGCGCAACCCTTATCTCATGTTGAATTGTTCATGAGAGACTGCCTCGGTTAACGAGGAGGAAGGTGGGGATGACGTCAAGTCAGCATGGCCCTTATGCCCTGGGCGACACACGTGCTACAATGGAGCCGACAACGGGACGCCAAGTCGCAAGACGGAGCCTCAAAGGAATTGACGGGAACCCGCACAAGCGGTGGAGCATGTGGTTCAATTCGACGATAAGCGAGGAACCTTACCAGGGCTTGACATGTCTGGAATCCGGCCGAAAGGTTGGAGTGCCCGCAAGGGAACCAGAACACAGGTGCTGCATGGCTGTCGTCAGCTCGTGTCGTGAGACGTCGGGTTAAGTCCTACAACGAGCGCAACCCTTATCTCATGTTGAATTGTTCATGAGAGACTGCCTCGGTTAACGAGGAGGAAGGTGGGGATGACGTCAAGTCAGCATGGCCCTTATGCCCTGGGCGACACACGTGCTACAATGGAGCCGACAACGGGACGCCAAGTCGCAAGACGGAGCAAATCCCTTAAACGGCCCCCCAGTTCGGATTGGGGTCTGCAACTCGACCCCATGAAGCCGGAATCGCTAGTAACCGTGGATCAGCCTTGCCGCGGTGAATACGTTCTCGGGTTTTGTACACACCGCCCGTCAAGTCAGGGGAGCCGGAAATGCCCGAACCCCGCATTCGCGGGGGAAGGTAGGTCTGGTAACAAGGACTAAGTCGTAACAAGGCATCCGTAGCGGAAGCTGTGGATGGATCACCTCCTTTCTAAGGAGAAAAAATCTTTCTTAATAAGAAAGAACAGCCAGTCGAGCTTCTTGACTTTGTGTCAAGGGGTGCCCCGCACAGCGGGGCTGGCAAAAACATAAGAGTCAGCGTGATTTTCTTGCCACTTTCAAATTGTTAATTGCCTAAGAAACTTACCCCGCACGTGCGGGGTTTTAAGTTGTTAAAAATTACCCGCCGAAAGGCGGGTTTTATTAAATCGCTATTCAGTTTTGCCTCTTGCCAAAACACATTGACGGCGCGCCAAGGCTCATTGAAAGATCATTGTTTGTAAAAGAAAAGCGGCGGAAGTTCTCTTGTGGAAACTTCCGCCGCTTAGAAACAATCTGTTGCAGTCGCACGACTTAGGAGCCCTAGATGACGCGTAATCCTTGAGTAAGAGGCTCGCCATCACGACACAGCAGACATGATTCGACGTCAAGATCCGCATTCACCCCGACTGCGACGAGGCTAATAGGCGCCCACACCTTCACGCCATCTACGTCACCCCTGTGCTGTCGCCGATCGCAGATAGCGCCGACACCCGCGACGAAAGCCCCATCCGTAGTTAAACGCGCGACACCTTGACGTATTTGGTCATTCGTAAGCAGATTGGGAAGCAGAATTAAGTACGCCCTGTCACGCAACGGCCCTTGGCCTTCCGTAAAGTCCCTCACTGAGTGGCGTATGAGTATGCCGCTGATGAGCGACGCTAGGCATATGCCACTAGTTGAATCAGCGTCCAGCAGGAGTGCGGGCCGCTCTAAGAGTTCAAAGTAATCAATGAGAGCCTCCGCCATCCCCGCCAAGAGATCCCTATTGCTGAAGATGTAGCGGCAAAGTAGTGCCTGTGAGACGTGGAACTGCGGTGCGACCTCAAAGTGACCCTCCCTCATTGTGTACCTGACGCTCTCTAAGCCCAATTTCATTGTCGCCTCCTTTTGTGATGTAGCGGCGGGATCTCGTAGGATACCCGCCGCTGGTTGTGGTTGGCTCGTGCCTTTCGTTCCTAGTGCGTTTCGCCTTCGGGGCAGGGGACGTTGATCATGTAACTCAACAGTCCCACTCCCAACATCTGCTCGGAATACAAGATGCAAATGCCGTCTTTCCTCTTGATGACAAATGCTTCCTTGACGTACTTTTGGGCACGTTCGCGAAAGGCAGTCCATTGGTCCACCTCCCGTTGTACACGAGCGCTCTCACTTTCCCCGCAGGCCGGTATCACAGGCAGAAAGGAGCACAAAAAGCATGTCACCACAACTGTCTTGACCAAACTTGATCTCATCGCCTCCTCCTTTGTTGGTTTGTCTCACTTTGGGTGAGAGGTTGGGATGAAATTACATGAAGCCAAACTGCTGGATCATCCTCTACAATTAGTATTCGTATTGCTCTCCTCCTTTTGACTGCGACTGCCAGTTCTTCTATTCGCGGACGGGCGTGATGATGCTCGCTTTCATGGCCTCGCAATCAATCACTATGGCTTCACCATAACTAACCGCAAAGCCATTTAGACTGGCTTCCTGCAGGAGACCGTACATGGGAGGAAGATATAAAGCATCTTCCGCGTGCCCCACGAAAATGACGGCATGCTGTTCCATTTGCTCATTGAGGAGGTCAAGAGCATAAAGAGGGTGGGGGCAGAACAGTCGGGAGATTTTCGTGAGGTTGCCCATCTGTACGTGTAACTGCGCCATGATGATAGACGCCGTTTCTTGCGGGTAGGAATGCTGGCAGCGAATTATGGTTGTGGTGTATCCAGCCTTGATCTCGCCACCAACCAGTTTAGCCAAAGCGAAAGCTTGTCTTCGGCCCCTGGTAGAGAGGCGGACGCTTTGATAATCTGGTTCGCCATGGCAGACGACAATGAGCTTCTCCATGTTTGTTTCCCTCCGTTTCCTCTGGTTGTCTAGGTGCTCACAAGGCTGCCAGTAAGCAGTTGTGTGTATATCTTTTATCATGATGCGCTGCGATGGTCAATAGTATGTAAAAAAGAAAAACGGCGGGAGTGTGGTGGCTCCCGCCGCTATGGTGTGATGCGTACAACTCTATAGAGTTGTATTATGAGCTCTTGTTGGCCTTGCTCACAGCTATTCTTCGCCTTCACGCGGTACACCGCCGTCTTTCATGTATTTCTGAATGGCCTTGGGATCGTCGGTTCCGTACCGCGTCAACGCTTCATCGATTATCACCCAGCTCGGCACTTTCCGATTGCGTGCATGTCGTTGTACTGACTCCCACAGAAACTTCGAGATTACAGTTTCGTACAGTTCTAGCCCTTTGTAAATCATCTTGATCTTGATTTTCTGTATTTTACTCATGCGCTTTTCCTCCTTGCCCGTTTGCCACGGTGCCGGGGTTGTTGGCTCGCTAGAAAAGATAGCGAATCATGATCATTGCAAATGCGACAGCGAGCGCGATGAGTGGACCGATCAGCCGCTCTTTGAGTGACCAGGCATCTTTCCCTCCCAGCCGGTAGTAGTTTCCCATGGCTACAGTCTTACGGGAAAACCGAGCTGGCGTAGGATGTCTTCTATGCGGAGCGCGAAATGGTCCTTCGGGATTCCGCGATCTGCCCCCGCTGCCATACCAACCATGATATCGGCTTGCCTCGTCGGCACCATCACGATTTTTGATTTGCAGCCTCCGCGCCGGAGCTCTCTCACTGTCTCTGGCCCGGTAGTTCCATGGGCCAGAATTCCATCCATGGTGATGAGGTCATCAGCCCCGAATTTCTTTGCGGCGGTGATGGTCAACGCTTCCTGCATATCGGTCGCTTCGTCAACCTCGGCATTCGGAAAGTACGACAAGAGGTTGAACTTAAAGGACGCCCGTATTTCTGCGTCGTCATCTACAATGAGAATTTTCATGTTACCCCCTCCCTCATTATTTGCGATTCGTTTGCGTTCTGGTAGCCGAGGCGGCTATTATGCACAGTTTGTCGTCCAGCACACCCGTCTCGGCTCAGAAGTTTTTTCAAGGAACGATTTATCTATTTATCCTATTCAGAATATGTAAAAAAGTCAATGCCCGTCCATATAGCAAAACACTCGCCTCGCGGCGGTGTTACGGTGGGCGCGGATGGGCCTGCCCCGCACTGAGTCTTGCTCTGGTGCGGGGTCTTCATTCCCCCGCACTGCAACACTATGTGTTGGGTACGGGGCGCGTCAGCTTGTCCCGTTAGAAATTAAACATCTTATTCCCTAGTGGTGGGCGGCGATGGATTTGAACCATCGACCTCTTCATTATCAGTGAAGTGCTCTAACCAGCTGAGCTAGCCGCCCACCAATAGAGAATAATTGATTTCTAACGGGATGCATGCTCCCTGCCTGCCGCAGGCGGGTAACCAGCTGCTTGTCCGCCGTAGCTTTCTTGACCGTCCGAAATTTGGCGTAGGAAGTAGCGAAGGCGGAAGCTATCCGCCCCCTTACTTAATACGAGAAAACTATATCAAAACAGTATTATCATGTAAACCCCGAGTCTTGTATTGTACAAGATATGCCTTGACCAGCACAGTAGTCAGTGTTAGTCTTAGATTCAAATTTAGAGGAGGGGTACAATGTCGTACATTGCACAGCTGTTTGGCGCACAGGAAGAGGAGAGTTGGATCGCCTTTCTGGCCGTCTTTGTTTATGCCGCGCTAAACGCGCCAGCGTTTCTTGTCTTTTGGTGGTGGCGAGAGATCAAGACAATGACGTTTTGGCTCTCTACGCTCCCGGGCGCAGAACACGCGCCGCTTATCCTCATCTGCCTGACGGCTCTTGGCATCAGCTGTTGGATAATTGACCTCGCGGATGCTCAACGAAAAGGGGGAAACAATGGCTAAGGGCGAGAAGAGATCATTGTACGAGGTGTCGCGTGAGTTTTGGGAGGAGTGCCGCGCCATAATTGCCTTGCCGTTCAGCGTGGCGACGGGCGTGATACATCTTCTTTATGACCTCCTGCGGTCAAAAGGAGAGGAAGAAGAGTGGCCGACACCGCCGCCCCAGTAACAGTTAGGCGGTATAGTCAGCACGCGCGAGTAGCGGCAGAGTAACCCCATAAAGGACCCTGCCGCTTTTTAAATTTTTGCTCTGAACTTTTTCTTTAGTTGGTTTTTTCTTATTATACCACCATACTAGTATACTAGTATGGTGGTATAGAGTTGGCGATTAATGAGGTTAATATCAGACGGCGCAAAGTTGTAATTATCAGTTAGGTCGCTCAAACTACAAAACCAGCCATATGTATGGTACCAATATACCCCCTTGCCTTGTTGAGTATTATCAAGTATCTTATTTGTAACACTTTCAATTTCAATAGGAATAATCAAGTTCTCTCTCGTGCCGAGGTAGCCCCGCTTTGCGGGGTAGACCCCACTCTGCGGGGCCGAAGAGGCAGGTTGCCGGTTTGATAATATGAGATATTTCGTTTACATCATTAAGAGCGAAAAGGACGACAAAAATTATATTGGTTTCACTTCTGATATTAAGAAGCGGCTGGAATGGCATAATGCCGGTAAAAATGTTTCAACTAGATATCGCATACCATTTCATTTGATATATTATAAAGAGTTTGGCAATAAGGCATCGGCGATGAAATACGAAACGTGGTTAAAACGCCAAAAAGGTGGTATAAGAATTAAGAAAATAATTAATACTTACAGTCAGTCTGCCGAGGTAGCTCAGTGGTAGAGCGCTGCCCTGAAGAGGCAGGCGTCGCCAGTCCGATTCTGGCCCTCGGCAGACTGGCTGTAAGGCAGACAATGGTAGCCCCGCCTTGCGGGGTCGAAGAGCCAGGCGTCGTCCCGCTTGAGCGGGACCCTCGGCACCAGAGAACACTTGATGACATAATTGAACCATCTAGGTAGTATCAAAAATAACTTCGGGGTGTACCTCGTTAGAGATTTATGATATCTTATATTTCCTAGTGGAATCATATCACTTTAAAAGCACAATAATTAAGTACTTTCCAATGTACAATTATCTCTAACGGGGTGTAGTATACCGTTAGTACGTCCCGCACCTTTTTCGGGGATTGGCGCAGTTTCCTCCCTAGGCGGATCAGCCCCGCCCCGCGGGGCTGAGGCTAGCGCGTCTGCTGTTTCTTTAGTTCCACAGAGCGGGACAATTTGAATAAACTTTTTGAGACTTCTGTTTCATGGTCGGGGTGTAGTATACCGGTAGTACGCGTGCTTTGGGAGCACGTAGACTGGGTTCAATTCCCAGCACCCCGACCAAGGTACAGGAGGTCGTCCCGCACAGCGGGGCATCCCCGAAAAAGGTGCGGGATAGACTGGTTTTCCGCCCCATGGCGCCGCGTCAGCCCTGCCTACCGGCAGGCAGGCGTCGGGCAGGGATCTCAGCCCAAGGCTGATGATCCTCGGGTTCAAGCCATGGGCTGACAATTCCCAGCACCCCGACCATTTAAGACAAGTCAAATTTTCAGGATCAGTTTTATGGAAAATAATCATAAAAATTTATGTACTTTATATATAGTACGTCACGGAGAAACCGAATGGAACGCGCAGGGTATTGTGATGGGGCAAAAAGATTTACCGCTAACGATCAGGGGGAAGCGGCAAGCAGAGGAATTAAAAAATATTTTTCACTCCACATCGTTTGATGCCGTTTACTCTTCTGATTTATTGCGTACCGTTAAAACAGCAGAGATTATAACTGCCGAGAAACAGTTGGCCATTAAAACTTCTCAATTGTTACGCGAGCGTTCATACGGTAGATTTGAGGGTCGGCCAGCCATTAAATATAGAGAAAACATTAAACACTTGCTGGATGAACTAAAACAATTGTCTGATGCCGAGAAACCCGCTTTTAAGTTTGCCGATGATGTGGAAAGCGACCTTGAACTCGCCAGCCGATTCATCAGATTTTTGAGGGAGATTGCCGTGATTCATCCCAAAGAGACCGTTTTAGTCTCTTCACATGGCGGCTGTATACGCACGTTTCTGGTTCACATTGGCTATGCGTCATATCACGAACTGCCAAGCGGTTCGTGCGCTAATGGTAGTTACATCAAGATTTTGTCAGATGGTCTTGATTTTATTGTCAAAGAGGCAGTAGGCATAAAAATAACAAAACCGAGTTAGACAACTATGCGGCGAATTTTTTTAAGCACTGTATTCGTGGCGGCGAGCGGCGCTGTATTAGTCGCCATTGTTTTTTACAATTTACAGACAGCTAAAGTGGTCAAGATTGAAGCGCCGTTGGCCAAAATTGAATTAGAGCAACCAGTGGTGCCCGACGTTGCCGATGTGGCTGATAGCTCAAAAAATGTATCTATTTTTTCCGTCGGCGATATTATGCTTGGGCGAAATGTTGAAGGAAAGATGAACGAAAAAGGATTGGGCTATCCATTTGAAAAAATTAAACCTTATTTTGTGGGCGCTGACATAGTAATAGGAAATTTGGAAGGACCAATTAGAAAAGAGCATAGTCGCACGCCAACCGGATCAACGACGTTTAATTTTAGGACTGAAGTCGCGGGTGAGCTGCAACGCGCGGGTTTTACCACGCTCTCGCTCGCCAATAATCACACCCTTGACTATGGAACTAAAGGTTTTGAAGAAACGCAAAGATATTTAAAAGAAGCGGGGGTTGAATTTTTTGGCCATCCGCGCAATATAGAAGACACTTTTGTTTTGAGAAAAGAAATTAATGGATATAAATTTGCTTTTATTGGCTTACAAGATGTTTTTGCTTCAATGGACAGCCAGCAAGCAGTCACTTTGGTTAAGACAGTGGCAACCGAACCAGACACCATTACCATCGTCAGTATTCACTGGGGCGATGAGTATAAATTGACTAACAATAAACGACAGCAGAAGTTGGCGCACGACTTTATTGACGTTGGCGCTGATTTTATCATCGGCCACCATCCGCATGTGGTGCAAAACATTGAGGAGTATAAGGGCAAGATTATTTTTTATTCACTTGGCAATTTTATTTTTGACCAATATTTTTCTCAAGAAACGCAAGAAGGATTAATGTTGAATTTTAAATTTAGCGAGCAAGATTTAAGCATTCAGCTTTATCCAGTAGATGTTACCAACAGTCAGCCGATACTGATGGAGGAGTCGGCGGCAAAAATATGGTTGCAAAAATTAGCCGAGCGCAGTGAGAGCGCGTTGTCAGTGCCACTTAAAGAGGGTAGAATAGTCGTATCCAATAATTATAAATAAGCACATGCAAATCAATCCCACAATCTTTCGCGAGTATGATATCCGCGGGTTAGCGGACAAAGATTTAACCGAGGAAGTGGTTGAAGCAATCCACAAGGCCTATGCCACCTTTCTTAGGCGTCGTGGTTTAAATACGGCGATTGTGGCGCGAGACAGCCGATCATATAATGAAGCCGTCAAACAATGCGTAATCAAATCGTTGCGCTCAAGCGGCATAGATGTAATAGATATTGGGGTGCTGACAGCGCCAGCTTTTTATTTTGCTCAGCTTTACCTGAAGCAAGTAGGAGGAGTAATGGTAACAGCCTCTCATAATCCATTAGGCTGGAGCGGATTTAAACACCTCGTTGATACTCTTCGTACCGCCACTTCGGTAGAGTTGAAAGAATTACAGAATATTATTGCCAAACAAGATTTTGCGTCAGGAAACGGTAGCCTGGAAGAACGTCAGGACATCATTGAAGCTTATGCGTCTGATATATTGTCGCGCGTTAAAGTGAGCAGAAATCTTAAAGTGGTAGTTGATGCGGGCAATGAAACAGCGGGGCTCATTAATCCAGACATTTTACGGCGAGCGGGTGTTGAAGTTATTGAACAGTGCACAACAATTGGCGCACCATGTCCGCACGAACCGAATCCTTCAACACTTGAGGCCATGGAACATCTCGCCGAGAAAACAAAAAACGTTTCCGCTGATTTGGGTGTTGGCTATGATGCCGACGGCGATCGCGCTGGATTTGTGGACAATGCGGGTAATATTATCTGGCCTGATCAAATCGCCATGATTTTAGCACGCGATATACTTGCTCGCTATCCCAATCGCTCTATCGTATTTGATGTAAAATGCACACAGGCTCTGATTGATGAGATCAATGCCAGCGGCGGTAAGCCGGTGATGTGGAAAACCGGCCACTCATATATCAGGCGGAAAGCTCAGGAAGTTGATGCCGTCTTTGCCGTGGAGAAAAGCGGACATTTTTTCTTCCGGGAAGGGTATTACGGCTATGATGATGGGTTGTTTGCCTCTTTGAAAGTGATTGAAATACTGTCTAAACAAGCATTGCCATTGAGCGAACTGATGACGCAATTTCCTCGTTATGAAACTTCGCCGGTCTGGCACGCGCCGTGCGCTGACGAGATTAAGTATCAAATTGTTGATCGCCTCACAGCTTATCTGAAGAAGACTTATGGCGCAGATAAAGTTATTGATATCAATGGCGCTCGTGTGCAGTTTGAAGACGGGTGGGGGCTTGTGCGCGCCTCCTCCAATGTGCCGGCTCTCGTCTTGGTTTTTGAAGGTAAAACTGCGGAGGCAAGAGATAGAATAGAATCTATTTTCAAAGAGATACTTGCTCAATATGTTGAAATTGGTCAAGAATGGAAAAGTGGTTAGAGCATGAAATCACAACCATACAACTGTATACTCGTGGCCGGTTCGGTCGCCTACGACGAAATTATGAATTTCCCGTCGCAATTTTTGGATTACTTTCTACCAGACAAACTTCATCAAATAAACGTATCGTTTGTAGTTGATCGGCTGGAGAAACAGCTCGGTGGAACCGCTACAAACATTTCATATAACCTTAAGCTCGTAACTAAGAAACCAGTCATCCTTCTCGGCGCCGTTGGCAAAGACGGCGACGCATTCATTAAATTTTGCCGCGCGCACCGAATTGACGTTCGTAATGTCATCTGCGACAAGCGACTTTATACGGCGACTGGTAAAGTTATTACGGACAAACGAGATAATCAAATTTGGGGATTCTACTATGGCGCCAGCATCCGCGGCAAAGACATCTCTCTCGGGCAATATAGAAATAAAAAATGCATACTGGTTATCTCCGCCACACACGAAAAAGCATTTCTGAACTTCCAGCGCCAAGCAATTCAACTGCATATACCCTATCTATATGACCCTGGAATGTCCCTCTCTTGGATTAAACCTCGAGATTTGAAAACCGGCGTTTCGCATTGCCGCTGGCTCGTGGGAAATGACTATGAAATCGCCCGTATTATTCAGTTGTTAAAAACAACAGTGGCCGCCTTGGCTGAGGAGGGTATTGCGATGATCACTACGCTCGGCGATAGGGGGGTGCAATACCGCGACGCAAAGCACTTTTTTACTGTTCCGTCTTATTCCATAAAAAAAACGATTGATCCGACTGGTGCAGGCGACGCCTGGCGCGCCGGATTTCTTGCCGGTATCGTGGACGAGAAGCCGCTACCGGAGTGTCTCCGTCAGGCTAACGCCATCGCCAGTTTTGCCGTTGAACATTACGGCACACTGAATCATCACCCTTCACAAAAAGAGCTCGCCAGACGTATTAAAGCAATCAAGTTGTAAATTCCTGTCATTTCTATATACTGTTAACCATGCAATACGACGTTAAAAATCTTAAACTTGCGAAAGAGGGTAAAAGCATCATTGAGTGGGCGGGCAACAATATGCCCGTTCTTGCTCTTATAAAGAGAAAATTCAAGCGCACGAAGCCATTAAAAAACGTGACGTTGGCCGCGTGTCTTCACGTGACCGCAGAAACCGCTAATCTTATGCTCACTCTCCGCGAGGCGGGGGCATCAGTGTGGCTCGCCGCCAGCAACCCTCTTTCAACACAAGACGCTGTCGCCGCCTCTCTTGTCAAGGATTTTGAAATTCCCACTTTTGCCATAAGGGGTGAAGATAACAAAACGTACTACGCGCATTTGAACGCGGTATTAGATGCCCAGCCGAATTTAACCATGGATGATGGCGCGGATCTCGTAAGTTTGGTGCATAGCAAACGCAAAGAACTGCTCAAAACGGTTGTAGGTTCAAGCGAAGAAACCACCACCGGCGTGATTCGTCTCCGGGCAATGGAAAAAGACAAACAGTTAAAAATTCCTGTTTTAGCGGTCAATGACAACATGACCAAACACCTTTTTGATAATCGCTATGGCACAGGACAATCCACCATTGATGGTATCTTGCGAGCAACAAACATCTTGCTCGCCGGCAAAGTATTTGTTGTGTGCGGCTACGGCTGGTGCGGCAGGGGGGTGGCCATGCGCGCTCGTGGAATGGGCGCGCGGGTAGTTGTGTGCGAAGTGGATCCGATTAAGGCTCTTGAAGCGAAGATGGATGGTTACGAAGTGATGCCATTGAGGCAGGCCATACGAAAAGCAGATATTGTCCTTACCACCACCGGCAACAAGCACGTCATTGATTCAGAGCATCTCAAGGCGGCAAAGGGCGGCGTAATTCTCGCTCAATCAGGGCATTTTGATGTTGAAATCAACAAACGGGCTCTCCGAAAAATGGCCAAGAGTGTAAGAACGTTGCGCCCGATGATTAAAGAATACGATCTTGGTTCAAAAAAAATCTATCTTTTGGCTGAAGGCCGTCTCGTCAATTTGGCCGCGGCCGAGGGTCATCCCGCGTCCGTTATGGACATGAGTTTTGCCGGGCAGGCGCTGGCCGCGGAATTTCTTTGGTTAAAACGGCATATATTAAAGCCACAGGTCTATTCTTTGCCCGTCGAGCTTGACCGGGAAATTGCTCGTTTGAAACTCGCGAGCGAAGACGTCGCCATTGATGAGCTTACTCCGGCACAAAAACGGTATCTTTCTTCTTGGAAAGAAGGCACCTAAGAGCCGCCGCATAGCCTTCTTCTTTTGTCTGCGAGCGAGGGGATTAAAATTTAAAATGAAAATTTTTTGCCGTTGGTCGCTTAGTTACCACAGCAATCACTAATCATGCTCGGCGTTCTTAATTATTACGTAAATTTTGGTCGAGCCGAGATTCTTTTTTTGTTCTTTTTTAGTTTAATATTATATTTGTTTTTAAGATTTTTAACGCTTCTTGTTCAAAAAGTTTTTTGGCGGTCGGCAGATCAGTCGTTTAGCAAGCAACAATTACTCCAGTCAGCTTTTGGCTTTTGTTTATTCACCTTGTTTTATTTAATCGCCGTGGGCATGGCCATGAAAATTATTGATACGCACCCTTCGGTCGCAAAAATTACCGCTATTGATAATTTTCTTATGGATGCGGATAAAACAATTTTTGGCGTTTATGTTCCATTTTGGTTTCAAAGCAGTACCAATGTCCTAAAGCCATTGTTTGATTGGTTGTCGGTTATATTTATCACCACGTATTTGAGTTTGGGGACGGTACTGGCACTGGTTTTCGTTTTCGTTTTGGCTGTTAATAGTCAAAAATTCTATCAAATGTTTCTGGCTTTTTTGCTTTCCATCATTTTAAGTTTGCCATTTTGGTATTTTTTCCCCTCCCTGTCCCCCTTGGAAGGGTATGTTGACAATATCATCAAGAGCTATGTGCCCGGCAGTATAGTCACCGTCATTTCGCTGTATGACTCCAATGATGAATTGAATAAGTTTTTTGATCATGTGCGGACCGTGCGGGCCGGCATGAGCGGTAATTTTATGGCCGTGACTACCATGCCGAGCATGCACGTCGCTTGGGCTACTATTGCTTTATACTTTGGGGTGCTGGCTTGGGCGGCGTTGGCGTATTTCCTCGTGCCGTTTTATATTCTCACTTTTATTGCCGCAATATATACCATGCAACATTATGCCGTTGATACTTTTGCCGGAGCTTTAATCGCCGTCGCGGCGATTATCATTGTCAATAAATTTTTAAAACAAGAACCGCCGCTCATCATCTCTGACTTAACGTCTTTTGCGGGTCGCGGTTTAAGTTTTTTCGTTAGTCTTTTTGGCAATAGGTTGAAGAAAAATTAGCTTCTTTGTAAGAAGAAGGGGCTCGCTACCTGTCAGGTGGCGAGCCCCTTATCTTTTCCTCCTTGATTATCGGCAGTCAGGACAGCGTTGTTCAGTGTCCAAATGTTTCGTTCTTGTCGCACGATCGCACTTCGCACATCGTTTGGCCAGCCCTGCAATAAGCAGAGCTGTTTCATCCAGCAGTTCAGTTTCTCCAAGCCACTGACTTTTGCCCTCCTTTGGCTGAGGTGGATCGTTGCTGGCTGGTTTCCTGTTTAGGTAACCCATGGCCGTCCTCCTTTTTGTGTTGGTGTAACTATCGAACGCCGAGCGTTTCTCCCGAGTATTCAAGACCCTTGGGCTTGATGACAACTTTTTTCTCGCGGCTTCTCTCAACGTGGCCGGCGTTGATTGCCTTGAACCCTTTGAGTGCGGCCGTATACACCACCTTGTCAACATCTGCCTTTGGCACATAAAGCGCGAACCCGGCGCCCATGTTGAAGTTCGCGTACATCTCCCGCTCGCTGACTGGACCGTGCGTCTGGATGAAATCAAAGATAGGCTGCTGCCGCGGCAAGACCTCAACGATGTAGGCGAACAGTTGCGTTGCCCGCATAAGCTTACGCCAGCCGTGGCCAGTAATGTTCACGGCGCAGTGGATGGCCACACGACGATTGAGACATTCTTCTATGAGCGGGACGTAGATATGTGTTGGGTCAAGCAGTGTCTCGCCGTACGTTCGCCCGTCAGAGAGCCTTGTGAAGTAGCCATTTGGCAGGTTGTCAGCGATTTTTCTCGCCATAGTGAGGCCGTTCGCGTGAATGCCGGAACTTTCAATGAGGATGATAGCATCGCCGTGCTGGATTTTTTTCGCTGTGATGAGTCGCTCCTTCGGCTTCACGATGCCCATCGCCGAACCGGAAAGAACGACAGTCCCCGGCACGACAACACCCTTGAGTGTCGGTGTTTCGCCGCTACCCCACACGCAACGCGCCAAGTTGCACGCTTTCTTCCATCCATCAACTAGATCGTGACACCGTTTCTCATCAGCGAACCAGTTTGAGTCGCCGACGGCGAGGTGCATGGCCACAGAGAGTGGAAGCGCGCCGAGCGTAATCATGTCGTTCACGATCATAGCCACGGTATCTTGCGCGATGTGGTCGTAATACGACTTGCCGGTGAGGTGATGCATCGCGTCAGCGACAAGATTCTTCGTGCCGAGCCCCTCTTCCACATGCGCCGTCACATGCGCCGCACGATACGGGACATCATCAGTCGGCTCTATTAGAAACGCGCTTTCGCCGTATGATTCGAGAAGCACGCGCCAGCCGAGTCGTTCAATGTTCTTGGATGTTTCGCGCGCGGCCCGTTGCGCCAAGCGCTTAAACCGATCCATCACGTCGTAATCAACGCCGACTCCCCCATAGGTCATACTTGATGGCATAATTCCCTCCTTCGGGTTGAAAATGAGCGGGTTAGCTAGGGTTACTCCGATAGGTTAAACTAAGAGTTGATAAATGGCAATAGCTTCTTGACATTTATAACGATTATAATTAAAATAATAGCGATATCATATTTTTCATATTTGTAGTATATTTAGGAGTAATTAAAAATTCTATGTCCGAATGCGAGAAATTGTGCAAAAAACAGGAAGGTTTTTATGGGACTACTCTTCTTGGCGAAAGAGGGCAGGTGGTTATTCCGGCCAAAGCAAGAGAATATTTTAAGCTTGAAAAGGGTGAACAGCTATTAGTATTCGGCATGGGAAAAAATATGATTGCTCTTGTCAAGGTTGAGCAGGTTAAAGAATTTTCCTCTCATCTATCAGAAAAATTGAAATCAATGAAGTCTATCCTAAAACGGATAACCTAAAGGGTCGATCATGATTTGAGCTTATTAATTAAATCTAATAATAAACATTATGGGTAAAAAAATTATTATTGCCGTAATTGCGATTGGCGTCCTGGGGATTTTGAGTGTCGCCTTGTTAAAGAAACCCCAAGCTCCAGCCTCAAACACGCCGATTGTTGCTAATGATATAGAAAATAACGCTATGGAGGTCAAAAATAATAATATGCCGATCGTGCCAGATGATAATGAGCAACCGATTGATGAGAAGCAAGTGGTTAAAGAATTCTCTTTTGACTCATTTGTGGAATTTGTTGATGGGCAGCCAAAACCGCAGTTTTCTCTTAAGGAAATTACGGTTAACAAGGGCGACAAGGTTAAACTTAAAATAACCAACACCAAAGGTATGCACGACTTCAAGCTTGATGAATTCGGTATTTATGCCAGTACCCCCCTAAATCAAGAGGTTGTTGTTGAGTTTACGGCCAATAAGGTCGGTGAATTTGTCTATTACTGCAATCAGCCCGGGCACAGGCAGGCCGGTCAATGGGGAACACTAAAAGTGCTTGAATAATGAGATTTGACCCCCCGCACTGCGGGGGGGTCTTATTCTTAAGTTATCGCTATGCTACTTGGGATCAAGAGCAAGAAAACTCTCTTTTATCGTCATCTCCTAGTTGGTAGCCTGGCCATAGCGCTTGTTTATTTATTTTGGCTCTCACGTCCCGGCCTATCTTACGACGTGCGTCTGTGGCGCGCTTTGGGTGATGCCACTTTTAGTTTCTTGTTCATTACTTTGACGCTTGGACCATTGGCTAAATTATGGGCGCGAGCCTCAAGGCTCGCGCCCTGGCGCCGCGAAACAGGCATTTGGTTTGCTCTTTTGGCGCTAAGTCATTTTATTCGCGTGATTGGCTATGCTTTGTCTGAACCGGATATTGCCCTGCCTCGCCTTCTTGGTCTCATTGCCTTGTCTTGGGCTTTGGTGCTCGCCCTAACATCATCTGATCGGGCCGTTAATTTCTTAGGCATTTCATCTTGGAAGTGGCTGCATCATGGCGCCTACATCATTTTTTATCTGGCCGCTCTTCATGCTTCCTATTTTTTATTTATGCGCTATCCTGATGACAATTGGTTTCGCTATCCTTTTTTAGTTATGGCGCTTACAGTGCCTATATTGCAGGCCAGCGCTTTTGTTAAAACCGTAATTCGGCAACGCCGTCAGGATTGGTATTGATTTTCATGCGCCATATAATAAAACTGCCAATTGTTGGGCAGAAAACAATAGCCCAGAAAACAAATGAAGTTTCTTTTGGGTTATCAGATAAAGAATTTGTTTTTATGGCGGGGCAATATATTCAAATGGCTTTGCCAGAACTTTTATATCCTGACCCCAAAGGCGCTTCGCGCACTTTGTCTATTGCCTCTTCGCCCAATGACAAAGAAAAAATTTCCATATCCTTTAGAGATTCTGGTAGTGGTTTTAAGAGGACATTGATGGAATTGCCCTTGGACACACTCATTGACGTTGAAGGACCTTTTGGATTTTTTACGCTACCTCGCAGCACGTTCCAGCCCGTGGCTTTTATTGCCGGCGGTATTGGCATTACTCCCTGCATCAGTATGATTAGGTTTGCCGACGAAATAGAACGTCCTGGCTCAATTATTCTGTTTTATGCCAACCGCGATAAAGAAAGCGCTGCGTATCTAAATGAACTTGAAACCATTGCCGCGCGGAATCCAAATTTTATTTTAAAAAATAAGTTTGGCCGCATTGACGCCGAATTTGTTCAAAACTCGGTCACGAATATGAGCGAGGCGATTTGGTATGTAGTCGGGCCGGCGCCAATGGTGGCGGCCGTGCGTGACGTGCTTTTCCGCCTCGGCATTGATGAAGGGAAAATTCGCTTTGAAGAATTTACGGGATATGAGTAGTATGACCGGCAGTAATTTGAACATTATTTATGTCCCTAAATGCTGTAATTCTACACTTCGCGCGAATTTTCTTTGGGCGACGAAACTGACCATCCCCATCGCACCCTCACTGGCCTACCCATCTATAGCCGATGGGCGAATACGAGGACTGATGAATTTATTAATGCTGATGTTCATTATTTTTCAATTCCCACAAAAAAGATTTTCCTATTTCTATTACATACTCAGTTATTTCCTCTAAAGAATTGGCCAATGGGAATCTGCCATGTATATTCAATTCTTGTTGCATAGACCATACTTCACCGAAATTAGGTTCTAATTTTAAATCTTCATGTCCTGCTCCTGCTTGATTGGCCCAATTCCAAATAAGTTGTTTAAGCGTAAGATGTTTGCCGGTACTAGTAATAAATGAGAGTTGATTATTATTTATTTTATTTTTCAAGGATTCCAGTACCTCACGGCTTCCGTATTTCTTTATTAATTCTAGGAGCAAGGGTTTATGGTCACTTCTGGGATTATTGCTTTCTATCACTAGCAATCTTAACTTACCCGCTATTTCGCCACAATAATCCTTATTATTTTCTTCAAAGGCCTTTTTGTGATAATCAACCAGAAGTCGAAGGTGCCTCTCTAGCGATGTAACCAAATCGCTCTTAGATTGCCCTATTTTCAGAATAGTATTATTTTCCCTAATCATATTTTAAGACAAATACTGTGGATAACTACCCCTTTTGCACTTTCTATTTATTTTCTATAATACCAGTATGGTAACGAAAAGACAAAAACAAGTTCTCGATTTTATAACTGATTATCAAGGGCGGAAAGGATATGCCCCCTCTCTTGACGAAATACGCAAGAAATTAAAACTCTCGTCAGTTTCAACGGCTCATTTTCACGTTTCCAAACTCCGTGATTTAGGATATTTAGCTAGGGAGGAAAATAAGCCTCGATCTATTGATGTTTTGAGACGTGAGGGTATGGTTAAGATTCCGCTCTTGGGAACTATTGCCGCAGGACAGCCGATTGAAGCAATCCAAGACAAAGAAATGATCGCTGTTCCAAAAAGCAAAATTCCTGCTTCGTCAGAGGTTTATGCTCTCCGCGTAATTGGCAGTAGTATGATTGATGAAAATATCAATGACGGAGATGTGATTTTGGTGCGCCAACAAGAAACAGCGGAAAATGGACAGAAGGTGGTTGCTCTTATAGATAATCACGAAGCAACCTTAAAAAAATTCTATAAAGAGAGGGGGCATATCCGCTTACAACCGGCGAATAAAAACATGGAGCCACTTATTTTTCGGAATGGACGAGATGTTTCAATTCAAGGAATTGTGCTTGATGTTATCAGAGAAGAAAACTCAACAGAAATTAAATTGCCAGAGTATAAAGCACTAATAAAAAGTTCTCTTCAGAATCCATATTACGAAAAACCAAAATTCAAACTCTATCAAGCAAACTGTTTAAACTTGTTGGCTGCGCTTCCGGAAAACTCGGTTGATATGGTTTTTGCCGATCCCCCCTACAATCTTTCAAATGGAGGCATTACGGTTCATGCCGGACGAATGGTGAGCGTAAATAAGGGCGACTGGGACAAAAGCAAAGGATTTAAAGATGATTACGATTTCCATTATAAATGGTTGGAGGCGTGCAAAAGAATTTTAAAGCCTCATGGTACGCTCTGGGTTAGTGGTACATATCATTCTATTTATCAATGTGGCCATGCGCTGCAGTCACTTGGATATCATATTCTTAACGATATTGCATGGTTCAAACCAAACGCATCACCAAATTTGAGTTGTCGCTACTTTACCGCGAGTCACGAAACTTTACTTTGGGCAAGAAAAGAAAAAAAAGCAAAGCATATTTTCAATTATGACTTAATGAAAAATGGTAACTGGCCGGAAGATCAACTTAAGAAGCCCGGACTCCAAATGCGTTCAGTTTGGGCAATGGGAACGCCAAAACCTGTTGAAAAAAAGTTTGGCAAACACCCAACACAAAAACCAGAAGACTTGCTAAAACGAATTGTACTTGCTTCAACCAACAAGGGTGATCTAGTGGTTGATCCGTTTACCGGAAGTTCAACAACTGGAATTGCCGCCTATCTTTTGGGACGACATTTTATTGGTGTTGATACTGAACCGAAATATTTGGATGTATCAATAAAACGATTTGAAGAGTTGGATCGCAATTTGAAGAATAAGTTTAATTTTGGTGCATCAATTCCCGCCTATGTCACAGAATGGACTGATAAATTTTTCCATCAGTCAGCCTACGATAAGCCAATCAATTTCCCTAATAAAAATATTATCAGCTTCCTCTCTCGTTTTAGAAAAAAAACTCCCATTCAACTATATCGCGGAATAAACAAGTATAATGTAGAAAATAATTTGATCACAAGCTGGACGTATGAAAAAGATGTCGCGATTCGATATATTGAAAACGGAGGAAAATTAGTGAAAAACATCTTTAATCCCCAAAGTATCTTGTTGGACACTACAATCTTAAATATCGAGCAAAAGCGACAGTTAGGCTATGATTACAAAATGGATGATAAGGAAGTATTAATTTTGGAAATATGAAAATTATTACCCGCGCAGTTGCAATAAAAAACTTGAAGAAGTATATCGGTCAAGACTTACGAAAATTAGCCTTAAAACATGGTATTACAACCTACGAAACTGGAAAGCAAAATAAGGGTTGGAAGGGCCTTGTTTTGGAGCGGTTGGCAGGACTGCAAACCAATATTTCAAAAGCACCAAATGGGCTTACTTATGAACTAAAATCTGTTGCTTTTCACTATGTGAAAGATAAACTTGTGCCAAAAGAAACAATGGCGATAACAATGATTAATCCAAAAGAACTGAAAGCCCATTCGTTTTTTGAGAGTCACTGCTGGGCAAAACTAAAAGCTATTGTGTTTTGCGCCGTGGCGTGGCACGGCAAAAATGCACAGAAAGCAGAACTACTTGAGGTAGTGAGTTTGGATTTTTTGGAAACGGATGATCTTATTATGGAGATTAAGGCCGATTATGATTTCATTCGCAATAAACTTATTGCACAAGGATTTGACAGTTTGACAGGGGCGGATGGGAAATGGATACAGGCTAGAACTAAAGGTTCAAAGAATTCAGACACTAGAGCATTTTATGCTAGGCCACAATTGGTTACAAAAGTTTTTGAGATAGCGAGTTAGATATAAAGTTATCTGTAGCCAGGCATCGCCGCCTGAAGCACTTCTGTGTAGTGTTTATTGCCGTCAATATAATCTCTTAATGTAAATAAAAGATCGCGAAACATATACGCGCCGGGGTTGATTTTTTCATTCTTACAAAAAAGCTCAATAACCGTAGCAACATAATCTAGTGAAAGCGTGTATGGCTGTTCTATCTGGGCGTAACGGGTGGTAATCTCCTCGACAGTCTCAAGCTGGTAACTATTTCGCTCTTGAACTGATGAAAAAGGGTTCGTGCGTGCATAATAGTCTATATAATATTGGACAATTTCTCTCACCTCGTTTCTAAATTGAGGAATTTTCAGCAATAAATCTACAACCCAGAAAGTATGAGTTGGCGGTCTTAGTTTCTTATTATTACCAGGGATAAGAATTTTTATAACAAAATCAAGATCCGGTCTCATCCCACGATTTCCTTGAAACAACCCTATTAGGGTACCGTCTTGCGTTTTAAGAGTTTTGAAGGCAACAACACGCGGTCTCATCTGCGTGAGATTTACACCGTCGTAGTAGTTTGAATTGTAGACGAGCGAGGATTGAGGCATATTATTTCAAAAAGTAATCAATCGGTTTTTTATAAATCCGGGTAAACTATTTGAGCGCGACAATATCAATCTATCTCAAAATGTTCGAGCAAAGTGTATAATTACAGCATTTAAAGACCTAATTGCCCGGAGAGGGGCTCGAACCCTCAACCCCTTGCGGGGAACAGATTTTAAGTCTGTCGCGTATACCAATTCCGCCATCCGGGCCTATTATATTTGTAGTTTTACACTCCGCGCTAATTCATGGCAGTTATTTAAGAATTGTTTTTAAAGTATTTTTTAGCTCATTTCTTCCAGCTCCGCTTTTCCACTAAATTTCTCGTTTTTCAGCATCTCTCTTCGTTTGAAATTCTTCTTTAAATAAGAGCTTAAAAGGGACTCTGTATTTTGTAGACTTTGATTTTCCTGAATTATGTTCATTCAACCTTCTTTCAAGATTATTTGTATAACCAATGTATGTTCGTCCATCTTTTAAGCTTTGTAGAATATAGACAGTATACATTTTTGCAAACAAAGAATCGAGCTTAGCGCACTGAAGTCTTATCATGCGGGCCGCCCTCACGGGCGAGCCTCGCTCACCAGCGATAAGATTTAATGAAGCGGGCCGCCCTCACGGGCGAGCCTCGCTTATCTACTCGTTAAAGAGCAGATAAGCGGGTGAAGGGGGTCGAACCCTCGTATCTTGCTTGGAAGGCAAGCGCACTAGCCGTTGTGCTACACCCGCATAAATTATGGCAGGCGGGGAAGGGAGCCGTTTAACCACTAAACTATACCCGCAGATGACAGTATCTTATATGTTTTTAATCTTTTCGTGAACCCCGCACCATATTGCATCTTAGGCAAGCGAGTGCTTTATATTTTATCATCATTTCGTAGATTTTGTGCCATGTTGTCATCTGATGGTGCTGGGTAAGCCCCTCTTGATTTCTCGCGTAGTATTTCTATAATCGGCGGCAAAATGGAAATAAATATTATAACCAAAACAATGGGAATAAGATAACGATCAATGTTGGGGATTGTTTGACCAAGAATATATCCAGCCAATGGCACGCCCGCCGCCCATAAAACGCCGCCAATGACGTTGTAAGTAATAAAAGTTCTATAGCGCATTTGCCCAACGCCGGCCAAAATTGGCGCGAACGTTCTGATTATCGGCACAAAACGCGCTAGAATTATAGTTTTAACGCCATATTTTTCATAAAACTTCTTCGTGCGTTCAATGTGTTTTTTGTGAAACAGTAAAGAATCCTCGCGGGAAAAAATTTTTGGCCCAAGACGCGCGCCAAAAGCGTAACCCACGCTGTCACCAGCAATAGCAGCCACAGTTGATCCTAGAATCAGCAATGCAATATTTAAATATCCTTCCGAGGCCAATAGTCCGGCCGTAAAAAGCAAGCTGTCACCGGGCAAAAAAAATCCGACAAAAAGTCCGGACTCGGCAAAAATAATGGCAAAAACTCCAAGATGGCCGATGGCCGTGATGAGAGAGGGGAGATCAAAGTTGAAAGACATAAGCTGTAAGCCTTAAGCCATAAAGCCGTAGAGTCATGTACTTGATTGAAATTTCTAAATACTAATATCTATCCCTAAGGTCAAAACTCAAAATGCAAAATTCAAAACTTTTGGCTTTTGACTTGGACTTATGACCTTTGACTTTTGAATTATGACTTTATTAGGTAGAGCGATGCCGGCGGTGCACTTCAGCTTTTCTAACGCGTCTTTCGTCCGAGCCGAAGTGATGGGCGATTTCGTGCCAGATTGTATCTTTAACGAGCTGGCGAATCCCCGCTGGAGTTCTGCCAAATTTTTCTATCGTATTTTGAAAAATGGTAATTCTGTCGGGAGGAACCATGCTATAGTGCGGTCCGCGGTGCGTTTGCGGCACGCCCTGATAGAGTCCCAGCAGAACTTCATTTTTACGGATGCCTATTTCTTGGCCATGTTCCGGCCGGGCATTATCTTCAACAAGAATAACTACATTATCCATAAGCTTATGGAATTTTTCAGGAATTTCATCCAGTGCTTCTTCAGTAAGTTTTTCAAATTCTTCTCTCGTCATGCCACCCCCGTTAGAAGACCTCCCCAGACAAAATGTTTTTAACATTTTGACTGATATGATAAATGTTGGAATAGATAATCATAGAATCGTTGGCGATTAAGAAGACAGAGTTAAGCCATTAAAACGGTCTTCTAACGGGGTTACCATACGAGCGACAATATAAAAAACAGTAGACTCATCAGAATAATCGCCGGTCCGGAAGCCGTGTTCCAGTAATAGGATCCCATCAAGCCAAAGAACACACTAAGAACACTCACTGCTATAGTTAGTGTTAGTAACTGCTGAACATTTTTCGCCGCCTGCTTGGCCGCGGCCGCGGGGACAATCAGAAGGGCGGTGACCAAAAGGATGCCCACAGTTTTTATACTGACGGCGGTGACTATGGCAAGTAGGACCAGATAAGCGTATTCCCACGCCTTTACGCGGACACCGTTTACTTGAGCAAGGTCGCGGTTGAAAGTAATTTGCAAGAGCGGCCGCCAGGCAAAATACATTATTATTAAAGTAAAGATAACTAGCGCCGCGGCCATAATAACATCTTGTCTCGTGATTGCTAGAATATCGCCAAATAAATATTGAAACAAATCCGCACGGTAGCCTCTTAAGAGGCCAATCAAGAATATGCCCAGGGCGGCCGCGCCGGAGAAAAATATTCCAATTGTCGTATCAAGCGACAAAGTTGTGCGCTGCTCCAGATAGCCAACGCCAATCGCCACCATAACAGAGAATACAATCGCCGCCAAAATTGGATCCACTTTGAACAAAAAACCAAGAGCAATGCCGGTGAAAGCAAAGTGTCCAACAGCATCGCCAAAAAACGACATTTTTTTCAAGACCACAAATACACCGATAAAACTCGCGGCAATGGCGAGCAGCGCGCCAGTGATGAGCGCTCTTAAAAAGAATGGTTGAGAGAGAGGATAAAGCACTAAATCAAGCATATGATTTTAGTCGTGTATAATTTGATGCGGGCGTTCCGGGTGGTGGTAAACAGCGCCATGACCATAGAGTTGTCCGAGAGTATCGGCGGTTAAGACTTCTTGTGGGATGCCATGACAAACCAGTGCGTGGTTAACGCACAGCACCTGCGTGGCGTAACGATAAACAACACTCAAATCGTGAGAAACTAAAATGACAGTCAGCCCTTTTTCGGATTTTAGCTCGTTTAAGATTTCATAAAATACTGTTTCACCCTCAACATCCACACCGGCCGCCGGTTCATCTAAGATTAAGAGTTCTGGTTTGTTCTCTAAGGCCAGAGCCATCATCACTCTTTGGAATTCACCGCCCGAGAGATCGCCCAAACGTCGCCCCAGAAGATTTTTGGCTCCCACGCGATCAAGACATTCTTGATAGTTAGTGTCTTGTCCCTTTGACCGTTCACCGCTAAAAAGACTAAGTAAGTCTCGCACTGTTAGTGGTATGGATCTATCAAAATCAAGGTTTTGTGGCACATAACCGATGCGTCCTTGAGGAGAGCCGGGTGGCCCGCCAAGGACAGAGGCGGAACCGGTATAAGGAATAAGGCCGAGAAGTGCCTTGATGAGCGTTGTTTTGCCCGATCCATTGGGACCAATGAGACAAACAATTTCTTCTGCTTCTATATCAAATGATATGTCTCGCAGGATGTGATGATCTTGCAAAGTGACGTTTAAATTGCGAGCGCTAACAATAGGCATGTTATTACCGCAGTTCGTTTTTGAGAATTTCTAAATTGCGCCGCATAATGGCTAAGTAGCTATCATCCTCACCGCCAGTTTCAATAGGATCAAGGTTCAAAATTTTCAAGCCCAGATCAGCAGCCAGCGTCTCTACGATTCTAGGAGAAATTTGCGGTTCCGAAAAAATAACTTTTATTTTTTGGTCTTTGATTATTCTAGTTAAAGCGGCGATTTCTCGCGCCGACGGTTCTTTGTCCGGGGCCGCAACTATGGTGGCTACTTCGGCAAGTCCATAGCGCTTGGCTAAATAGCGAAAGGCGCTGTGATATGAGATAAATTTTTTTTGACCGGTGTTTTTGATCGTCATCTCGTAGTCATTATCCAGTTGATTAAGAAGCGCCATATATCGTCCGGCATTTTGTTCATAAATATTTTTATTTTCCGGATTGACGGCGA
>MGEK01000035.1 GCA_001791325.1 Candidatus Uhrbacteria bacterium RIFCSPLOWO2_01_FULL_47_25
CATTGGATAATCTTTCATAAATACATTTAGACCCTTAAACATTTCATCGGTAATGCGGGCGCTACGTTTTATCTCAATGCCAATTATACCCCTTGGGCCATAGAGCACAAGATCAACCTCCTGCCCGTTGGCCGTACGCCAAAAAAATATCTCATATCCAAACTGGTAATAATGATTTATGGCACGTACCTCTTGAAAGATGAGGGTTTCAAGCGCCGCGCCATCAATATCTTCTGGTGTATCTAGCGGCCCACGAGGACGAAGTGCTCGATAAATCCCGGCATCAAAAAAGAAAAGTTTAGAATGCATAACCATGCGCCGTTTTGCTTTTTTGGTAAATACTGGAACCCGCGCGGCGATAAGCAAATCTTCAAGAATGGAAAAAAAACTTTCGGCAACTTTTCGGTGCACCGCGCACTCGCGGGCAACAGTGGATATATTTAATAGTTGCGCTTGTGAAAAACTTGCCACTTCAAGGAAGCGTGAGAATGCGCCAAGATTACGCGTCAGCCCTTCTTGTTGTACTTCTTCTCTTAGATAAGTGGTAACATATGACTCAAGATATCTTTTAGGATCGTGTTCTTGAAATGTTAAAGGAAGATGTCCGAATCGCAACGCATGCGATAACTTGAAATCTCTGCCCAGCTCTTCAGCGGTCAATGGATACATGAAAGATGTGAGCGCGCGACCCGCAAGAAGATTCACTTCCCCGCGTTTGAGTTTACGCGCGCTTGAACCAGTAAGCGCAAAATATAGATGGCGGCTTTCAATCAAACGATGTACCTCGTGGAGCAGTTCAGGAACCCTTTGCACCTCATCCAGCACAACCCAATCCTGCCAAGTCTCCGGAATCATTTGTGCAAGACGATGCGGTCGCGCAAGCAAATCATTATAAACCTCAGCGTTGAGCAAATCAAAATACAATGCCTGCGGGAACTGCGTCTTGAGCCAAGTTGTCTTCCCCGTACCGCGCGGTCCAAATAAGAAAAAACTCTTTCGGTGAGGTGGTTTGAGTATTCTGGTATACATAACTCCATTCTACATACAATAATGGAGTTTGTCAAAATCAAATCTTCGGGGGCTACGCTGAATTGTGGTGTTTCTGGCAATTATAAACTAAAGGTAAAAATTGTGTCAACATTTATGGAATATGGTCGAAAAATGTATAATCTCTAAATATTATAGACATTTATAGATTATTTCTTGGTGATTATTCGTTCTTGTCAAATAATAACTTTTCACATCAACAAGAACACCTAGACCGTTGCCGTTCCTATTGTAATGCCGTACAAAATCGTCAATATTCATCTCCTTGAACTGCCGGTGAAGAGTGGCAAGAATAATGCCATCCACCCCGTTAGAAGTCCGATGTACTTGCACGCCGGCAGGCGCCCCTGCCTCCTTACTTCTAACGGGGTCCACCTTGTCCATGCTCGCCAAATCTTTTACATACTCTACGCCGAACTTAGCAACCTCGCTCTGTTTTAAATTTGGATCATGCCCCAATACATGTACGCCGTAAGACTGAAGTTTTTTAATTGTATCAAAAATTTTAGAATTGCGCGTGTCACGAATATCCTCTTTGAAGGTTAGGCCCATTATGAGCACGCGCGACCCCTGAACGACCTTACCCGCCTCCACCAATCCTTGAATCATAAGATCAGCCACGTATTCTGCCATCCGATCATTGATACGCCGCCCAGCAAGAATCACCTCTGGACTATAACCAAGTTCTTGAGCGCGATAGGTTAAATAATATGGATCAACGCCAATACAATGCCCGCCAACTAACCCGGGCTGGTATTTGTGAAAATTCCACTTAGTGCCTGCCGCTTCAATAACATCTTTAATATTAATATTCAAGCGATGAAAAATAAGTGAGAGTTCGTTCATGAGCGCGATATTTAAATCGCGCTGGATGTTTTCAATAACCTTGGCGGCCTCGGCGGTTTTGATATTTGGCGCTTTGTGCACGCCCGCCAAGCAAATCTCTCCATAAACAGCAGCCACAAGCTCAAGCGTTTCCGCGTCCATTCCAGAAACAACTTTAATAATTTTATCCAGCGTGTGTTCGCGGTCGCCCGGATTCACGCGCTCTGGCGAATAAGCAATCTTCCAGTCTACGCCGCATTTTAAACCAGACACCTTTTCAATAATCGGCACACAAATATCTTCGGTCACTCCCGGATACACCGTTGATTCATAAACCACCACACTGTCCGGGCGAATATGCTTACCCACTGTTTCAGAAGCCTCCCTTACCATGGTTAAATCAGGCGTTTTGGCTTCTGTAATTGGGGTCGGTACAGTAATAATAATAAAGTTAGCGCACTCCAACGCAGACGGGTCGCATGTGTACTCCACTTGCGCCGCGGCCATTTCCTCATCAGGCACTTCTCCGTTCGGATCATGTCCCCTATTCAGCACAGCAACGCGTTCACGACTCCTGTTAAAACCGACGACCTGGGCAAAACGACTTTTGCCAAACGCAACTGCCAAGGGTAGGCCCACGTAACCAAGACCCACGACGGCTATTTTTACTTCTTCAATTCTAGGTAACATAAACAAGATTGCTAATTTATTGAAGAACATTTTTTCAGAATCATCGCAAGTGTCAAAAAATCCTTAAATTATGGTCTCCCTACGCCAACATAGTGCCAACCAAGAGTTCGCATCTTTATGGGATCAAGCATATTGCGACCATCAATCAAGCGTGGTGCCGCCACCACTTGTTTTAAGCTCTGCCAATCCAAATCTTTAAATTCACCCCACTCGGTTGCCAACAAAACCACCATAGCTCCTTCTAGAGCGCTTGTCGCGTCAGGAGCAAAAACCACCCCGGAAAGTTTTTGTCGGCTGTTTTCCATAGCGACCGGATCATAAACTCGCACCCGCGCTCCTTCTTTCAATAATAAATGAATAATTTGGATAGCCGGCGAATCTCTAATATCATCTGTGTCCGGCTTAAAAGCCAGTCCTAAAACAGCGATCTCCTGACCGTCCAAATTCCCTCCGACCGCTTGACGCACCTTGGTTACCGCACGATACCGTTGATCATTATTAACGTCAATAACGGCTTTAAGGAGTTTAAAATCATAATCATTTGTCAAAGCGATATTGTGGAGCGCCCTTACGTCTTTGGGGAAACAACTACCGCCCCAGCCCAGTCCAGCATCAAGAAAATATTTTCCAATACGTTTATCCAATCCCATACCATACGCCACGTCTTTGATATCAGCTCCAACCTGCTCGCACACGTTAGCGATTTCATTAATGAAAGAAATCTTGGTCGCCAAAAAAGCATTTGAGGCATACTTAATCATCTCTGCGCTCTTGATATCAGTAAGTACTCGCTCGCCCGGCAACTTTTCATGTACGGCAAGCAATAACTCCTGAGCGCGCCTTGAATTAGTGCCAATCACCACACGATCAGGCTCAAGAGTATCTTTGAGAGCCGTCCCTTCGCGAAGAAATTCCGGACACGAAGCCATGTCAAATTGAGCGCTCGGATTTATTTCTTTAACGATTTTTCGCACCCGTTCAGCCGTACCAATCGGTACTGTGCTTTTATTAACGATGACCGTGTAGCTTTGAAGATGTTTGGCCACTTCTGCGACGGCCGTATCAATCTGCGATAAATCGGCTTCACCAGAAGGAAGAGACGGTGTGCCGACACACAAAAAAACAACTTCAGATTCCGAAACAGCTTCGCTATAATCAAGCGTTGGTATTAACCGACCAACCGCCCCATTGCGCCGAACTACCTCTTCAAGACCAGGCTCGTAGATAGGGAGATCCCCTTGCTGAAGTTTATTCATCTTGGCGCGATTGCGCATAACCGCATAGACTGTATGCCCTAAATCTGAAAATACCGCGGCAGAGGTAAGTCCAACATAACCAGCACCGACAATCGCGAGCTTCATAACTTGTCAAACCATTCAATAGTTTGTTTCAAACCATCTTTAAATTCTACTCGCGGCTCCCAGTTAAACAAATTTTTTGCCTTACTGATATCAGCGAGCGTGTCACGCGGTTCTACTCGCGGATCAATGTGGAGGACTGGGCCGCCAATAAGAGCGGCGACTTCATTCACACTATTGTTGTTACCCGCGCCAATGTTTATGACTTCGCCCTTCCCTACCTTATCGTTCCCCATGGCCAGAAGGTTCGCGCGTACCACATCATCAACAAAAGTAAAATCGCGAGTCTGCGTGCCATCTCCGGTAATGGTCAATGGCTCTCCGGCCGCCAGCTGTTTTAAAAAAACGGCGATCACAGTCACATAAGAACCCTCAAAAGCAAGACGCGGGCCATAGACGTTAAAATATCTTAATGACACTGTTTCCACGTTCCAAAATATACTAGCGAGCTTGCAATACTCCTCGCCTACATATTTTTGCAGTCCGTAAGGACTTTTGGGATTGGGCTTCATGTCTTCGTGTAAGGGCAAAATATCTTGGTCGCCATAGGCAGATGATGAAGCTGAATATACAATGCGTTTAACGCCGGCGTCGCGCGCGGCCATAAGTACATTTAGAGTACCCGTAATATTTATCTCATTTGTTTTAAGCGGCTCCTCAATTGAGAGCTGAACGCGCGGCAAGGCCGCCGCGTGGAATACGCCGTCAATGCCCATAAATGCCGATTTAAGGGCTTTTGCATCAGTAATACTACCTTCTGTCACCTCGGCGCCATAGGGTACATTTTCTCGCTTTCCAGTAGAGAAATCATCAAGCACACGCACTTTATCTCCGTGCTCAAGCAACGCTTCTACGATATGAGAGCCAATAAACCCGGCCCCGCCGGTTACTAAATAATTACTCATTGTCGTAATTTATGACTTATTTCCCTTGATAAGTTTAGCGCGTTTCAAGAATTTTATAATGCTGATAGCGCATTTTTCACAGAAGTAAAATATCTTAAGCTCCTTGCTATAATTAACGCTCACTTTATCATTTACATCAGTAATCTCTTTTTTACAGGTGTCGCACTTATAAATAAGCATATTACTAACGAGTTAGGCTTATAATGCGTTAGTATAACTTAAATCGGTTTTCTAATACAGCGGCTAAAAACGCTTAAATTTTCTCACAATCAAAAATATATCCACAGGGTAAATTGATTATGCTGGTACCGTAATCAATATGCAGCAATCAATATGAACAAAAAATTAGCACGCTTAAAAACTAAACAAGGGCGGTCTTACGACCGCCCTTAATTTATCTAAATCTTAATCAATCGTTACCGCAAGGCGTAGCCCCAGGCGCGAACAGCAGCCCAGTCAAGAGGTGAGGTTGGAATTCTTCCAAAGACGCCCTTAAACTTCGTTATACCACCGCGTTCTTTGTTTAAGTCTCGGGCAAAGCGCACGCGATACATCATTGTGTTCCATGCCAAATCTTCTTTGGTGTTTTTGAAGTTGGGGCGATGACCCACGAGATCTTCAAACACACCAACTACCTTGCTCAATTGCCCCTGCTCTTTGGGAAGATTGCGCACTGTCGGCTTCTGACCATTGGCAAGCTGTTCAAGAGCTGTAATGTTGACACGGCCTAGTGTTTCTAGCTGATCGCGAACTAGGGCGAGACGCTCACCAGAACCCAATTTAACCGTGGCCGTTGACACTCCGTATGTTACGAAGTTGGTTGCCACTGTTTCTGACGCTTGATCCAAAGTTACTTTGAATTCTTTGGCGCTCTTCTCAACCTTAGCATTGCTCGCTGCTTCGGCTGTTTCGTTACGGCTAACACCAAGCTGTTGAGTTAATGTATTCGCATCGGATATTACATCTAACGATGGCGGCGTGGCTGGAATGGCCGGAGTTGCCGGTGTGGCTGGTGTGGCTGGCTCTTCACCGGGTGTCGCAGGTGTTGCTGGAGTGGCTGGCGTAGCAGGAGTCGCTGGAGTAGCACCACCACCGCCGCCGCCTCCTCCACCACCGCCGCCGCCCGCGCCTGTGTTGGCTGGAGTCGTAAATGATGTAGTAGCAACCGAACCAGTATTTACATTATTATCAACCGCACAGACCGCAACGTAGTAGGTCGTACTTGCACTCAAACTTGTGAGATCTCTGCTGGTAGTCGTAATGCCAGTAGTACCGCCAGAGCAACTGGACACAGAGCTGGTTGAAGAAACGAGTGTATAGCTTGAAATACTTCCACTGCCTGTCGCAATAGCCGTACCGGCCGCTGTTAATGTGGGGGCGCTCCAAGTACAAGTGGCATTACCGGAGTTACTGGCGCTACAACTCAAGCTTCCCGGCGCCGCTGGAATATCATCAGACGAGGTTGTAGATGTATTGTAGCCATAAGTGCCGCCATAGTAACCATAGTTGCCGGCCGATTGGTTAATAGCTTGCACCATTCTATTGACTAGTAAAGACGAAAATACAAATAAAACAAAAACCCCTATACCAATTATTCCTTGCCATGTTTTCTTCATTCGCGGATTTTGATATGACCGTTTAATATTTTTAGAAATTTCCCTTATTTTTTGTCCCATAACTTTTTAAATATTAAACTTATCCACACTGTAATTATTATAGCACTTTTATAATAATTTTTCAATAGACTTATCCACAAGCAAGATAAATGAAGTATCTAGTATACAGTATTTAGTATTCAGTATTTTGCGACTTAAGCTCCTCAATTTTAGCTAAATAATCTACCTTATTTTTCTCGTCTTTGTCGGCTAAAATTTGCCAGTGTTTGATGGCTTCGGCTAAAAGTTATTACGTTCAAACTCTTCCTTCGGAATCTTAGATTGCTTAACAATAGCCAGAAGTGTACCAATATGAATGGGTTTTGATTGTCCATGTAGTGGTACTGGCACTATAATGCCCTTTTCAGAATGGCGCCATATCATGTGACTGCCGCGTTGCCGCGAAAGAACAAACCCATTCGCGCGCAACACACGTATTACCTGCCGGGCAGTCATTGGCCGCATACTTGTCGGAGACTTTAATCAAGAGCTATCTTACTGCTCCTTGTGGCCAAGTAACGATAACTTCGTCAATAATGGGTCTAGCGGCGCGCCGAGGAATTGGTTGCTTGCTTGCAGCAAGTTCCTCTAACCACAATTCCAATACCTCCCGCGCCTTATCTTGAGCTTCCTCAAAATTCCTGCCAAAGGTTACACATCCTGGGAAATCAGGAAAAGAGATATTATAGCCCCCCTCAATCGCTGGCTCAAATACTGCAAAGTACGATAAAATTTTGCGTCTTTTAGTATATTTAAGCATAGAATTATAATTTAAATAACCACTTAATAATGATCTGAATATATACTAGAATGAATGTTCATGCAAGGCAAAGCTTATGTTACCGCCCCTCCCATACTTACCGTCCATCTATTCTTAATTTTAACTCCTCAATTTTAGCTAAATAATCTACCTGATTCTTCTTATCTTTGTCGGCTAAAATTTGCCAGTGTTTGATGGCTTCGGAATAATCTTTTTCAATGTCGCCGAGAAAGTTGGCATAAGCTTTTACGACATTTAAATTTTGACTGCTTCGTTCAAGAGCTTCCAAGTAAAATAGCCGTGCTTTTTCTTTGTCCTGAATTTTAAAACTATAAAGCTCGCCAAGTTCCAGCCAATATTCGGGTTGAATTGGAGCTAGGCGGAACGCTTCGCGAAAGGCTTGCTCGGCTTCGGCAAAATTATTCAAATTGGCATAAGCAATGGCCAGATTGCGACTAAATCTCGCATCTTGCGGGTTTTTAGACCGTGCCAGATTAAAAGCACGAACAGCGCCTTGATAGTCACCATAACCGGAGCGCAAAATGCCAATGTCATTGTAAAGCAAAGAATCGTTACGCCCGCGATCTGACATATTCAAAATTTCATGCCAGCGATCTGTAAACTGCTGACGCTCCTGCTCGCTCAAATGAGACGGCAAATTGATGCCTGTATCATATTTGAAATACCAGAGGGGAATGTTGAGATAAAAATAAACAGCGATTGCCGCTCCAATAATAACGACTAAACCAACAAAAGTTAATCGCAATTTTGACGAATTTAAATTTCCAAACACTTTACGCACAAAAACAATCTGGCTTTCGTTTACAATAGGTCTATGAACTCCGAAGTAGATATGTTCAAATCCTTAATCATTGCATACAATGTGCCCTTGGGAATATCGCGACCGGCATGCATGGCAACAACTACGCGCCGTCCATCAGGATGCGTCATGGCAATATGACTGCCTTGACTTTTGTGATGGCGAAAAAATCCTAATTTTATTACAACCCTAATAAAATCCCGCGGTTTAACCGCCGGCAATTTAGGCATAAGCCTTCTGTTGGCGCAAAGATATTGTGGTAAACGATTCAAAACTTTGATCTTCTGGAATAGATAAGCCATCGGCCATTAAACTCTCTAAATATACACTAATGGCTTCTTGTAAATTTTTCTGGGTTTCAATTATAGTTTTCCCAAACGTATGGCAGCCAGGCAAAGCCGGCGCATACCCATGATAATACCGACCATCTGGTTCAATAATAACTCTATATGTAAAAGTTTTATTTATCATATTCATATGAATGTTAAATCTACTTTATACTTTGACCAATCTAGACGCCGCTCAATAATATCAAAACGCTCATCCATATGATCATTGACAATACTAATGACTTCGGCAAACCCACCCATGATTTCGCGATGGGTACTTGACTCGCGTTGTACCGCACGCTTCTCATAGTGATCAAGGCGATCATTGAGATTGCGTTTCATGATTTCTTCAAAAGTTGAGGAGAATCGGCGAAATTCTTCAATAGTTAAGGGTGCAGTCATACAATTTTTAAATCATAACAATATGATACCATCTAGGTTTTTTGTGGTCAACGCCAATATATTACGCATAAAACCCTTGAACCGTTTTCTTAAAATTACCACTGTCGTTAAGGAAGACAAATACTATCATACTCTATAGTATGAGAATATTGTATTGGTGCGGATGAGATAAAAAGAAAAAAATATTTAAGTTGACGATTTTCTACACACTAATACCAAACCCCCTCCCCCGCAGTGCGGGGGAGGGGGCGTTGGTTTGCTGTCCGCCCAGGGCGGGTAGCTTTTGTTTTGACTTAATCTAACTAACAGTATTCATCCTTACGGCGCTACTCGAACTTTCTAATTGAATCCAACAAAACTTTTTTCAAAGCCACCACATCCACAGTCGCCGTTTTCCAAACAGCATCAAGATCAACGCTAATGTAGTCGTGAATAAGCTTATCTCTCATTCTGGCGATGTCTTTCCATGGCACTGAAACCATTGATGCTGTGCATTCAGGCGACAGACGCTTAACTGCCTCACCCATTATTTCCAATTCTCTCGTTACGCCATCTTGACACAATTTGTTAGCGTAAAAATCTTCAGCACTTATACCGCTAATATAACCCTCAATCGTCGCAATCGCATCAAGGATATGCTTAATGTAAATCTGATCACGATCGGTCATAAACTACTTTAAGGTCGCGCAGCACATTTTGTTTTAAATATGGATGGAGAGAACGCTCGGTAACTAAATCAACTTTTCTACCGACTGTTTCGGACATAGCGTTTTCTATGGCCACCAATTCCAATAAACTTTTAGTGGCAGTAAATCGCACCAAAAGATCAATATCGCTCGTCGGCTTTGCCTCTCCGCGCGCCTGCGATCCAAAAACGCCAGCATATTGCACTCCATACCGTTCCATTAGCGGCTTTAGACGCAAGGCAATGTCATCTGTTGATAATAATATGTTCATATTGTCCATATATAATTATATTACTCTACAATGCGTAAAAGTTCAAATTATTGTATTGTATTAGCGTGTATCAAATACTAAAATTTATAAAACGAGTACGCAGTTCGTTCGTTTATGTACAGTAAATACTATCATACTCTATAGTATGATAGTATTTGCATAATTTAATAATGGGTACTTGTGAAATAAATCACGCTAGAAATTTCCACGCGAATTACTCCGAGTAATAACCCCGCCGCAAACAGCGCGGTATTTCAAACAGGGTAAATACCAATCCCCTCCCCCGCACTGCGGGAAAGGGGATGTTGGTTTGCTGATCGCCTCCAAGGCAAACAGTTTTTGTTTTGACTTAATCTAGCTAACGGTATTCAGCATTTAGTAGACCAAGGTTCCGCCGTTGACGGGGTAGCTATCGGACACTGTCGTGTTTGAGATAGCCGTGCCGCCGGACGGCGTGTAATCCTAAATAAAAACACTCACTTACCTTGACTTATAATTTCTGCGGCGGACACGTTGTATTTACTTGAGACAAAAGAAACGAGAGCATCAAATTCTCTGCGAAGTTCCTGTTGAACCGCCAGCGCATCTAGCCGCCGCTCAATAATGTCAAAACGCTCATCCATGTGATCATTGACGGTACTAATAACTTCGGCAAACCCGCCCATGATTTCACGATGGGTACTTGACTCACGTTGTACCGCACGCTTCTCATAGTGTTCAAAGCGATCATTGAGGTTACGCTTTAATGTTTCTTCAAAAGTTGAAGAGAATCGGCGAAATTCTTCAATGGTTAAAGGTTCGGGCATAAAGATAAGTTTAAATCATAACAGTATGATACCATCTAGTTTTTTTTGTGGTCAACACCAATTGTATCACGCCACAGCTCGCTTTAACGTCAAGCAAGGTAAATACTCTCATACTCTATAGTATGAGAGTATTGTATTGGTGCGGATGAAAAGAAAAAAATATTTAAGTTGACGATTTTCTACACACTAATACCAACCCCCTCCGAGAATATCGGAGGGGGTTGGTTTTGTCTTGCCGCTCACGCAGAAAGACTTTTAACTTCACCGTTTATGTGGTGCTTACTTTAACTAATGGACGAGCCCATCTCGCTAAAGTTATGCTGACCACCTTAGTAGGTAAAGGTTGGACCACTCACTGAATAGCTGTCGGAGACCGACTGGGTGGCAACAGCAGTACCACCAGACGGTGTGTAGCTCCAGAACAAACTACCTGTTGATCCTTGCGTACCGTCAACCTTGACGTTGTAGCTGGCGGTCGTACCCGCAGCCAAACCAGCTCTGACGTTTGTGGTATCAGCCTTGACAGTTAAGGTCAAAGTTGAGCCGGCAGTAATGGTCTGCGTTGCCAAGGGGGTAGAGCTATTGGAGTCAAAGACAACATTGTAGCTCTTCAAGGTCAAAGCAGCAGTGCTACTTGTTGGAGCAGTGCCGACAGTACTACTACCACTGACTGTTAGTGTCACGTCAGTAGCGTCAGGAGTCGTATTACATACCGCTCCGGTCGCCTTAGCTGTAACCTTAGCGGAAATGTACTGCGTAGCGCTGACATACAAGATAATGGTATCACCGACAAGAATCTTGTTCGCGGCCGCTGTTACGTTTGCCGTACTGCCGAGGTTAATTTCACCAGCGGCGTTAGGCACAGCTGAACAGAGTAAGATGCTAGTGCCGGTTAAGACTTGGGCACCAGCTACTGTAGCGGCTTGACTCAAGACAGTTGAAGTCGCGAGTTTGGTCGCACCATTGTAGAGGTCGTAGTTGGCCACGTTGATGTAGGGCTGGTTGGAGCCAGAGATGAGCACCGACAACGCGGTCACATCCATATTCCGGTCACCATCAGCTTTTACGTCAAACGCGGCAACAGATTGAGTGGATTGACCAGTTGAGCTACCGCCAGTGACACTGGAGTTAGCCGTGATTGTCGGCTCAACGTCGTGAATCGTCATACCGTTACTGGCTGCAGCTGCACCCGGCAAGCGAGTAAGACGCACATTGGTGGTAATCGTGTCAGCCGCGCCAATAACAGTCAAGGCTATCGCGCTGGTCAATGTTGAAACACGTCCCAAAGTTACGCCATCCGTTGCGTTGTAGGCGAGAACAACATCTGATGCACCGAAACCACTCGTAGAGGTAGCTGTAACAGCGACTCCATCATCATCAATAATTCCGGTTGCTAGAGTAGTACTTAATGTAGTGGACGGATTGGCCGAACCTACTCTAGCAATTACGGTTGTACCATCCAATGTACCGTCGTTATCAGCGTCGAAGTCTGAAGCGGCATTAGCCGATACAGTCATGGTGGTTGAAGAAGCAACTGCTGTAACCATACCAAAAGAACCAGCAACGGTTGTGTTTTGGAGAATTACCATATCTCCAGCACTAAACCCTGTTGTGCTAGCAACTGTTGTACCAAGAGGAGCCACGGTATAACCAACGGTGCCAGCGGTGTAGGTAGTAGCCGATGTACCTGTAGAAGTGGCAGTCGTCATGACTGTGTCAGTGCCGATCTTAGCCACGATATCTACATTACCACCAATAGCTTCAATGGCTTTAATGGTCATTTGGGTACTTGAAGAGATGGCAGATACAACGCCCAAAGCGACGTCGGTGCCAGTTGATAAGATAACTGAATCGCCAACGGCAAAACCCTTGGTTGAAGTTACGGTAGTATCAGTACCGGCGAGAGTTACAGCATCAGAGTTATCTGAAACTGTCCACGTGCCGGAACCAATCTTGGTCACTGTACCTGCAGCATTTGTCGTTACCGCAGTCATGACAGCTGCGGTAAGAGTAGTGGTAAGTGTAGGCTCAGAAAGCACAACGCCCAAACTACCACTGCCACCGTTTACGTTACTCTGAACGAGCAATACATCACCACGGTGGAATCCAGCGGTTGAACCGACCGTTAGGTTCGCGGTAGTAACAGCAGCGGTTGTGCCAGTCCATGTCGTTGCCAGTGTAGTGCCTGGCTTGATGGTTGAACCGCCAGAGACCCCAAGACCCTCAATGTAATCAACAGCGAGGTTAACTACCGCCAAAGAGTCAATAGTACTCGACGTGGTGGTCGAACCCTTGACGTAAACGGTAATAGTCTGGTCCTTTGACACAATGAGAGTTAGGCCACTAAATGACGCTACTCCCCCATTGAGCTGGGTCGTAGTACCAATCTGGGTTGAACCACTGTAGAGCTTAAGATCTTTAAGAGTTGTTGCTCCACTCGTGGCGGTAACCTGAACGTTAGTAACTTTGATGTCTTCCGCGTTATTCGCCGACAAACGAACGGCAAGAAGATTCTGGTCAACAAGACCGCTGTGGAGAATCTGGGCCACCGCCGTGTTTGTTGAATCGCGCGCAATTGACAGCGTACCACCGGTGGAGAATTGAATGGTCTGACCGGTAGCGGTAAGACCTGACGCTGTCACGCTTACGCTTGAATTCTTACCAGTAGCCGACACCGCGGTAATTGAAGAAACCTCGGTGGTCGTGGCGCTACTGTTTGTCGTCAAATAAACGTCAACCGTCACTGTGCTTCCCTTGGGAATGGAGAAGTTAGAGATAGAGATGACGTTTGAAGCCGCCGGCGTGTTCGTTGTTGATCCAAGCTGGGTTGAACCAGACTTTAGCATCAAGTTAGAAACACCGGTGGTGTTGGTCAGACCAACCGTAATGCTGGAAACCGCGATATCCTCGGTTGAGCTGGCTGTTATGTTGTATGATCCAACTTTGGCTTCAGACTGACCAGCAACCACGGTGGTATTGGAGAATGACGAATTTTTCGCCACACTCAAGGCCGCGGTGGACACTGTGAGAGTGTTGGCCGCTGTCGCGGCAACAGATGGATCGGTAATTACGTTCGTGGAGAGTTTCTTCGCTTGAGTAAGGTCCAAGCTGAAACTCGCTGTCGTGCCAGAAGTCGCGGTTGAAGAAATATCGCCAACAATGGTAATACTTGTCTTCACGCCGGTCTTAAGTACCGGATAGGACGACAGTGCTCGATTAGTATCCGCCACTGTCGTAGCCGGAATACTAGCGGCGGCCACACTATATACCGTTGCCCCACCAACTTGGAACTTTAGTGTTCCAGCAAAGGTGGTGGTGTAGGTTGGAACCCAGGTAATTGTGCGCAACTCCATATCTTCACCCTGGGCGGTTGCTTCCCATTTGCCAAAGACAATACTTGTGCCACCGGCGGAAACATTACCGCTCGTGGAATCGTTTGCTTTAGCAAAAAGAAGTGTTCCTTCGGCAACCGTGATCTTGTTGATACACTGGTCGCCGGCGTCGGCTGGACAACTGTTGCTACCGCCGTTGGCGTCGCCAATCGGGAATGCGCTATCAACTGCGCCAGCTACTATTGCCGTCGGGAGAATACCTGAACCAGTGTCCTTACCGGCAATTTCAAGATCGTAATCGTTACTAAGAACGAATCTGGCAGTCCGAGTGGAACCGCCGACAACGTCAGCGCGAACAGTCAAATCGCGAGAAGTACCCTTTGCAATGTTGTAAGCGGTCGCCAGGGTGAACACCGCATAGCGATTTGTGGTCTGCGTCACTGTTCCGAGAATAGTCCCATCTGGCGCCACCAAGTCAATATTTGTGAGGTCGCCGTCGTTGGCGTTTCCGTTATTATAGAGCGTCAACGATTTAACAAGGATGTCTTCAGCCGCACCAGCCGCTAGGCGGAAGCGGGTAATTTCTTGATCGACAGTGCCGAGGTTGATATTAACCGCCGTCCCATCGGTCTGGCCGTTTGAGTGTACGGTTACAGCGTCAACGGTCAATGAACCAACCGAACCAGTACCTGGAATCATTGAGAATCCGTTTGCGACAACTGGGAAGCTACCGGTAACAGACGCTGTGGTTTTAACATCGGCCGAACTGCTAACAGCAATAGCGACAGTGCCGGAGAGCGCCGCGTTCACGGGCAGATTTACCTTCACCATTGCGCCAATAGTCTGCCCAGCGGGCACAATAATCGGGTCGCTAGAGAACGTGAGCGCCGCCTTAGATTCGGAGAAGCTTAAGAAATTGCCGTGGCGCTTGCCGTTCTGATCGAAAATGGCAACACCCGCAATTTGGGAATCAGTCGACACCCCCATACGGGTCAGCGTTAGCCCAGTAACATTCACAGAACCATCAGCCGATGCCGTAAGGTTGACTTTTAGTGCTGGATTGTAAGCCGTGCCGCCAGCATAAACTGTTGAAGCTGGCGTGTCCGAGGCCAAGGCCACGGTGAGGCCAGTGCCAGTGGAAACTGGGCCGGTGGTCGCGCCGCCCTGAACGTTCCAGATGGTTGATTCTTGCGCGGCAATATTTGTACCGGCAGTCAACGCATTGAAGACAGAATCAGGAGCCGTGACTACGTTAGCCATCTGAAGCATATTGCCAGAAAGGCCAGCAGAGGTCACCATGCGTTTGGCTGAACCATCAACATAGTAGATATCCGTGCCAGTCGCGCTCTTTACAAGCGTACCTGTTGGATAGGTGTTGGTGCTGATGGGGCTCGTGCTCGCTTTGTAATTCGTGAAGAAGTAGTCGGGCACGTCAACTACCATTCCCCAAACATTGGCGCCATAGAGCGTGGTGGCGATGGCTTCGCTTGTGATGTGGCGAAGCTGACCGCCCGGCTCAACAGCGTAGGTCTTGGGGTCGGTTGTAATTTTAACCAGCTTCGTGCCTGGGCGAATCGTCACGTTGCCGCCGAGCGAGTATGACTCAAGCTCTGACTGGCTAACGGTTACGACTCCGGAAAAATCCGAGTACCAGGAGAAGTAGGTTGTAGGGTTCGGGAAGACGTAGCGTTTTGAATCGCTACCGAGGTAGTAAACCGTGGAAGACGTCGGACCCTTGATCAGCTGACCCGGCTGCGCAGCGTGGGTCGCTAGCGGAGCCAGCGTACCGATGCCAACGGACCAGAGGATCGTGGTGGACGTTACCGCGATACTTACCCCTTTCTTCACGAACTTTAGGGTATTATTCATAGTTTATTTATCTATTCCTTTCTTTATGATTACCTCGTCCGCTATAAGCGAGACAGGGGTTAAACAATTAACCGCTCCCTGCCGCATACGCGGCAACGACCTTTGACGAGTGGCCCGGCTGAATAGCCAGCATCTGCCTGCTTGTTACAGACAAGTGTCGGATATACAACCATTGAAGAGATAATCATAAAGAGAAAATATCTAAATCCTAAGCCCTAAATACTAAACCCCGTTAGAAATATAACCAATGATGGCCATGAAGAAAATGATGTTATTTCGCATGAAGTACATATGAGATTATGATATATTACAGTTTAATTTCTAACGAGGTTTAGAAATTCGAAATTCGTGCTGAGAATTATTGTGTCTGACTGCTTGACGCTGGTTGCTCTGTTGTACTATCGGATGATGTTGGTTGACCTGATGTTCCATCTTTTGATTCCGTGCTCTCACCCTTGACCTCGCCCTCTGGGTTCTCAGTTCCCTGTTCTGCGTTCTCGCTATTGACCGTTTCGGCAGAATCAGCCACTTCTTCCACCATATCTTCTACTTTATCTAAAATCACTAAGGCCGCCTGATAATCGCCTTCAGTTATTTTCTTTTTCGCTTCTTCTAAATTCGTTTTGGCGTCGGCTGATTTATCTTTGGCCTCGCTAGTGACCGAGCTCTTAGCTCCACCTTCTCCCCCTTCGGGAGATCTACCGTAGGCAGAAAGCTTAGCATCGGCCAAGCGCAACTTTTCTTCGGCGTCTTTAATTTTGTCGTTGAGCTTGCCCGCAATCTTTTCCGGCTCTGACGTTGGGCCTTGACCAACAAGCACTTTCAACGCTTCAGTGCCGGCTTTATTAACGGTGGAAAGCGCCCGGCTGACGCTCTTGGAAAGATTAGATGACCGAGCGGCCTCACCAGCGGCTTTTAGCGCATGCTCATATTCCCCAACTTTGCCATCAACAATTTTAGCAATTTCTAAGCCGCGCTCCGGCGAAGCAGAAGAAACCTCGTTCGCGGCCGCGGCGATATCTTTAATGCTTGATTCAAACTGGCTAATGAGTGTTTCGGCTTCAGGCAAACGCTGACCATCGCGAGCCGTTAACTTAGATAATTCATCCAAACGACGCATGGCAAACTCGGCCTGCAATTCTACCCGCGCTCTAGTGGAGGTAGCCAAATTCAGGCGCAAATTTTCTACGGCGACTTTAACATCGTAGAGCCGACTGCCCGGCAGACTGCCTTCGGCCGCGGTAACAACATAACCGCCCGAGGCAACGACAAGCACCAGGGCCAAAACAAGGGAGGCCAACCCGCGGGCATAAATAGCGGAAGCAGTAGTTGTGAAAATTGATTCGCCGACAAAGAGCGCGGTGCGCACCCGTTCTTTCAAAGATGGCACGACTGCCGCAACACGGGGCTTACTCTGGACGCGCACCTGCGCCAAAAGCAACTCACGATGAGCGGAGAGCCAGCTTGCGCTTGGAGCAATGGCTTTAAGTTCTCTAAATTGTTTTTTCAGTTGACGACGCATTGAGTGATTAGTGAGTAGTATTATGCAGTATGTAGTGGGTAGTGAGTAGTGGGTAGAAAGTGGAACTTAGAACCAAGAACTTAGAAATTTTGACTTATGCGTTTTGCGTTATTTATTATTTGTTTTCTATTTTTTCTATTTCTTCGCGGAGAGCGGCGAGAGCCCGATGAATGCCTACGCGAACCGCGCCTTTTTGTTTTTCTAAAATTTTCGCAATCTCATGCGTGGCGTATCCTTCAATATATTTAAGAATCAATAACTCCCGATACTCGTCTTTCAAACCCTTGAGAGCGATTTCAACCGTGGCCATATCGGAAGCGAGGGTAACTTTTGCGACCGCGCTCATCTCTTCTGGCATTGACACTTTCTCAAGCACTGAATCTTCAGCCAAGATACTGGCTTCGCGCCTTTGACGATAATGATCAACCACGGCGTTCTTCGCCAACCGATAAATAAAGGCGCGAAAATTTTCTATGCGCTTCTCTGGATTATCGGCATGCCGCTGAACGTACTCCCAAGTTTTCAAGAACACCTCGGCCGTTAAATCTTCCGCTTCTGTAGTGGTTGACACCTTGAAGTAAACATAGCGGTATATCTTGGGTGCGTAGCGATCATAAAGCTCTCCGAAAGCATCTGGATCACGGTCGCGATATAGCCGATATAACAACAATTTCTCGTGCCAAGGAGTTTGCATTTATTAAGACGAAAAAAATAGAAATGTGTTACAGCAGTAACAATTCCCCCACTATAAAACCCCAAGTTTTAACACGTCATTTCTAGATGATATTGAGATTATATGCATTTTATATGTTCAAACCCGCATAAATAGCGGGGTTTTCTAATGAGATAAATTTAAGCTGAAGCTGGTGAAACATTTAATATATCTTAATAAATTGAGGATATTAAATCAAGGCTACGCGCGTTAATCTTTAACAAAATCGTGGGATCGCTGTTGCAAAAATAACAAAAATATGGTGAAATAAATCCCGTTAGAAATTCCCGCGGGGTATTGTGATCCCCGCGTGAATTGCTCCGAGTGATAACCCTCGCCGCAAACGGCGGGGTATTTCTAACGGGATAAATCCCCCGCCGTGGCGGGGCGGGGTATTCTGGAAGGTGCGGAACAAACGAAACCTGCCATAAGCCATAAGCTGTAAACTGTAAGCTTGTAGACTGCAGGCTGTAGGCTATAAAAATTGTCAGCTTATTTTTTAACCGGCAATTCCTCTGCAATAACAGCTGCCTCAAATTTTTGACTCTGTCTTATATATTCAAAAATAATAGTGTCACCGGGATGATACTGTTGAACTAAAGAAAACAGACTGCCCGACGACGAAATCGGCGTGCCGTTCACGCTCAACAATCTATCGCCTAATTTCAGACCGGCTCTAGCTGCCGGACTTTTTGGAACAATACCGTTGTTTGGTTTTTCTCCATAAATTATCGCCCCTGTCTGATTGTTTTGTTCCGTTAAATAAAAATCAAAAACATATGTTAGTCCTAAAAATGGACGACGCGGCTTGCCATCTTTCAATACGTTTAGCATAAGAGACTGAAGAATGTCTGATGGCAATACCGCTTGAGCTTTATCGGATGTCGGGACGCTAAACCCAACCAGCTGACCAGATAAGTCAAAAACAGGCGTGCCCGATAAAAACTGCCGCGCACTTTCTATTGATAGAGCTAAGTTTAATTTATCGCTAGAGATTATCTTGGCCGGGCCATGATCGCTCGCGCCGAAATCCAGCTGATCGGAATGAAGGGTTGTCTTCGCAATTTCCTCGTCAGGACTAAGTGTCCAAAGCGTCATGCCAGAATACCTGTTTTCCGTATCTGCAAAAATGACAGGTGTAAATCTATCACCGACAACCTTGCCCATAATAAATGGACTAACCGTATCCGCCACGATCCGTTCAATTGCATAGGGACGACCCTCTACTAATAAAATATCACCAAGGCGGACATCTGCCGAGGAGACGGTGGCAAACCAACCATCAGCAGTTAACAATACCGCCACGCCAATCAGATTTTTATTTGGAAAAATCGTTGTCGCGCCAATTTTTAAACCAGCGTCCGGCCGATAAAGGCCGGCCACCAAACGCTTATTCTGACCGCCCAATTCGCGCAAACGCGTGCTCTCTTCAATGACCACCCTGCCCGGCCTCTCAATGATAACCGACTGTGTCCCCGGTGGAATATTCGCTTGCCTAAATTCCGGAAAAAGCCAAAACAGAAGAAAAGCTCCGGCCGAACCGGCAACCAAGCTCATCGCCATAACGATCAGTAATGGCGCGGAGCGACGCGGAGTTGATGGAAAAGTAGGGATCTCGGGAACCATATCATTGATGGAATATGGAATATGGAATATTGAATATGGTGGCTGATTGTTGATTGCTACTTATTTGCATAACCTAAATTCTAAATACTAGATACCAAATACTGTATACTGCACTTCAGACCAGCCACCTGGCTGTAACCAGCACGGCTATAGAAACCGCAAAAATGAAATACACATACCGACGAATAACCACCAAATTAAGGGTACCGTCAAAATGAGAGCGGGCTAAGGCAGCCATGGTGTAATATTCAATGGCCACGAGAAAAGCCTTAACATCGGGACTCAACGGCAAAAAGTTTAACATCCAAAAAAATTCACCCACCAGCAAGGACTCAATAACCAATAATAACCAGACTCTGTCTGCCGGATAACGTGACAGCCAAATCGCTCTGAAATCCAGCAGAAAAACCGCCAAGATAATAATGATGGTGGAGATAGTATAAGCATTAGTAGCAAGGAATATGGGCAAAATCGTGGGATCAAGCAATAAACGGAAAAAGCCAGCCGCCGCCACCCACACCACCGCGACATGAATCAAAAGAGAAGCACTTTCTAAATAATGCTTGGGATACCGACCGACGTCTTGCCAGTGACGCCGGATGTTTTCCCAAAATAAACCAATAAGCGCGGCGGCCAGAATTATCAGCAACTGTCGCCCTAACTCTGTTTCCAAAAATAATAATAATCCCAGGGCGACGCTGGAAAGTAAAATTGGGGTTGGCAACAACTGCCACCACGACAATGTCGGCGCCAGTTGAGATGTATTAAAATCAGGTGCGTTGAGATCGAATCTAGAGTGCTCTTTTTTAATAAGCTTAATCAGTAGAAGCGCGGTGGCAACGGCAACCAATATAACAATGGCCAGCCAATATGGCCATTGGGCTGGCCAGCGCACGGCTATGCTCAATACCACCAAAACACTAAAAGCGCTAACTGACGAAAGAATTCGCGACAAGAGAAGCATAAAATACTAGAAGCACATAGCTAAAAACGAAAGCATAAAAAAATTTAAGTCAGGCCATCCAGCTACGACCATAACGCAAACTAGTGCCTAGCGTAACCACGGATTTGAATCGTAAATTTCGCGCAGGTTTTTTTGGCCAGACGCCAGCTTATCAGCATCTCCTTTATAACCACCTTCCAGTTGAGACAAAGCAATGACTAATTGAAGGTGCAAATCCGTATATTCCTTAGGCACGGTTAACGACAATAAGGCATCGCGGGTTTTGACTATGGCCGTCAGGCGCTCTTCGGTTGTACCGGCGCTTCCCTCGGCCGCAAACGAACGAACAATCGGCACTATCTCCTTCTCATAATTTCGTTTGATGTCCTGTTGATAAACTGTCTCACGCTGAATACCCGTTGCTCTATTATTACCATTGTCGTGGCCAAGACGTTTCGCCGTAAACACCATGGCGCCGATAAAAACAAAAAATATAACCAAAAAAACAATAAATAGCTCCAGCTGTGAACGCCGGTTAAGGTTTAGGGAAGACAATATCTTAAAATTTTTCATACCCCGTTAGAAAGCCTCCTCAGAATAAATATCCATAATATTTATTCTGATAAAATAAGAGTTTGAGTAGATGGTCATAGAACGTTGGCGAACAAAAGATGGAATAAGGCAACAAGACGGCTTTCTAATGGGGCAATGAAAACTGATTAGCCTCTACGCGCGTCCAGTTATTGCTGACGGGAGAAAAAATTTCTATGCTAAATACGTGAATTTTTTCAGTCTCGTCATAAATTTTCTGTACTGCGACGGTTGAACCGCCGCGTTTGCTGTAAAAAGCCTTTTCCGCCAGTCGCTTGGGCTCTGTGGTTCTGGATAAGCGAACGCGGCCAGCAGGAGTTTTGGCGATAATCCTTTCCACTGTTCCGGGCCGGCCATCTAAATCTTCGGTTGCGCGCGACTCAAGGCGTTTATCGTCTTCTAAAGACTCAATTAGTTTTTGCCATCGGTCGTCAGTCATTTTGTTGAGTATTTAGTATATAGTATTCAGTATGTAGTAAGTAGTGAGTAGTATGTAGTATAACAAATAATGGCTATTAACGAAAGGCTTTTAAATTGATAAACCAACTCGTGGCTAGCGCAACGCTCAAAAGAATCACACGCAAACAAGCTGACGGGCACGAAGCCGTGTCGCGTCTCGCGCAACAACAAGGAGGAACTATGTTGCTAGGAGAGATCATGCGCATAACAATAGCCGCGCTCACCTTTGTTGGTGGGGCAATCATGGCCGATGCCAGTATTTCGGCGATCGGCGGCGGCGATCTCGTCCCCATCGCGGATGTAGCCATCAGAATAGGGTGCTGGGTGCCACACTGACAATATGCGCTTTTCTGTATGACACATACAACCCAGCAGAGACATAGGCCTAAACATCAGACCACGCTAGCCACGAGCACCTGCATTTCCCAACCAGGAATGTGCAAGTGCTCTTTTTTATCCCCCTTCGCGAAAAACCTCGGGCGTAAGCCCGTGGATGAAAACGAAGGAAATTTCGCTTCGGAGGGATTTCGCTCCCGACGAAGCGCAGGGAGAAGATACCCCGAGCGTAAGCTCGTGGGAGCTTCATAACCAGCTTTTATACCAAAATCAATTACCCCGCCGGGGCGGGGAAAGAACTTCTATAATTATAAGCACCACCTTTTGTCGCAATTGCGACAAAAGGTGGTTATGATATGTTTATCGCGCACGCGAGAAGGTCATCCGCCTCGAACGCCGCGCCAACCCTGACTGCCGTCAGGCAGGCGGCGGGCAAGGATAAACCCCTGCCCCGCCGTGGCGGGGCAGACGTGGTGCGAGGTTTATCCCGTTAGAAATACCGCGCCGCTTGCGGCGTGGGTTATCACTCGGAGCAATTCCCGCGGGGATCGCAATACCCCGCGGGAATTTCTAACGGGATTTATTCCGCTAAATACTTTTTGCTTTTTAACTCATCTGGCAAATATTCCTGATCCACCTCTTCGTCGCGCTTGACATAGTCAGGGTTATATTTGTAACCCTGGCCATAGCCTATATCTTTCATCAACTGGGTCGGGGCGTTCCGAATATGAAGCGGCACGGGCAGAGAACCATATTCTTTTATATCGTCCTGCACCTTACCGTAGGCTTCATAAAGCGCGTTGCTTTTCCGCGCGCGAGCAAGATAAGCAGTGACTTCGGCCAAAACAACATTACACTCCGGCATACCGATAAAATGCGCGGCCTCATAACCGGCAACAGCCAGCGGCAAGGCGTGAGGATCGGCCAATCCTATGTCCTCACTGGCAAACCGTACCAAGCGGCGTGCGACGTACAAGGGATCCTCTCCTGCTTCAAGCATCCGCCCCAGCCAGTAAAGGGCGGCATCTGCGTCTGATCCCCGAAGTGACTTATGCAGAGCGGAAATTATATTATAATGTTCCTCGCCGCCCTTATCATATTTTAGATGCGTCACCTGAAGAGCCTCATTAATGGCTTCTTTAGTTATATCCGCGGACTTGCGCTTCTCGGCCGCGCGTACTGACAATTCTAAGGCGTTTAAAGCAACTCGCGCGTCGCCGTCCGCAGCGCGACTAAGATAATCTATCGTTGGCGCAGACACACGAACCCCCAAACGCCCCAATCCTCTGCTATTATCTTTCAAGGCCCGCTCAATGATAGTGTGAATATTTTCTGGACTCAATTTATTAAGCGTAAAAACACGGCAACGCGACAACAATGGGCTAACAACCTCAAATGACGGATTCTCAGTGGTCGCCCCAATAAGCGTCAAGGTGCCGTTCTCAACGTAAGGCAAAAGCGCGTCTTGCTGGGCTTTATTCCAACGATGAATCTCGTCAACAAAAAGAATAGTGCGCTTGCCATACAATTTTTGCCGCTCTTCAGCAGTTTGAATGACGCGACGCAACTCCCCTACCCCGGATGTTACCGCGTGGAAAAGCACAAAAGCAGACTTGGTCATAGCGGCAATAATTCTACCAAGAGTGGTTTTGCCAGACCCCGGCGGCCCCCAAAGAATCATTGAAGGCACTTCATCTCCCTCAATAACCTGACGAAGCATTTTACCTTCACCGATAATGTGCTCTTGACCGACAAAATCCTGAAACGAATCCGGCCGTATGCGATCGGCAAGAGGGGCGTGCTTCAATCTCTCTTCCTGGCTTTTTGCTTCAAATAGATCACTCATTTACCATCATTGTACCCTCTTAGCTATTAAATTGTGAAGCTCCACGCCTTTACCACGCTCGGCGGGATGACCTCTCGCGGATAATCGCGGGACTGGTGCCGTGAATAAGAGCCTTGATACAAAATCACTCTACGGTGTAAAATAATGCAGCCCTATGGCAGAAAGGAGGAACGGCCATGGAAGGCATGGAAATCCTCGGGCAAGCCCGAGGAAGTCCTTTCAAAAGCTTTGTCGCCTGCTTTGCCCGCCTCGTTCTGTGCTGGAAGGAGTGCCTACGAGCACTCCCTCTGTACAAGCCCAAGTGCCCGGTTTGCCAAACCAAAAGCCACGTCAGTTGGCGGGTTCTTCCCGGTCCGCCGGGATACGTCTGTGCCGAAAAAGAACACGGCGATATCCGCGTGGAATAAGGGAAGAACGGAGGGGGAAATGAGCAGAATGAGCAGTAAGGCGACAAAAGATCCCTCGACCAAATGAAATGGCCGGGGGATCTTACTTTCCAGTATTTAAATCTATACTCGACAGTCACCGAACTATTGCGTACAATTAAAAAATATTTGGTAAGTATTGGCGCTTCGTTTATGCACCTTTTTATCGGGCTGTAGCGCAGTTGGTAGCGCGCTTCGCCTGCCCCGCACCTTTATTTCGTACTTAGGTGTATACCCTGTTAGAGATTTATGATATATATAAATTCTGACAGAATTAGAAATGCTAGAGGCAAAATAATTAGGTAATATCTCTAATCAAATATTATTTCTAACGGGGTGTAGCGAAGTGGTATCGCGCACGGTTCGGGACCGTGAGATCGGGAGTTCAATCCTCCCCACCCCGATTGAGTAAAGGTGCGGGGTGAAGGACGAAGAGGTCCCGGGTTCGAGCCCCGGCAGCCCGACCAAGTTAGACATTAAAAATTAATCGCGAATTATATTTTCATAAAACAAACGCTATATGTCCACTCCACGCGATCTTGAACTCCTGTTTGAAATCGGCTCTCTCCGCCACGTCTGCCGAGGGTGGCGCCAACACCTTGGCACTGACTGTGCGAATGATTTAGAACACACTGTGCGGGTGGCATTCCTAGCCCTTGCCCTCGCTCGCCAAGAAGGAGCTCCTAACGAAGAATTGATTCTCAAAATGGCGCTCACCCACGACATCGCGGAAACGCGAGTGTCTGATCACTCCTACATTCAAAAAGTCTACGTAGAAACTGATGAAGCAAGAGCCGCTCACGACATGTTTTCAGGAACGATCCTTGCCGACCTTAAAAATATCATCGCCGCCTTTGAGAGCCGCCAGAGCATTGAAGCAAAAATAGTGAAGGACACGGACAACCTAGACATTGACCTGGAGCTAAAAGAGCTTGAAGAAACCGGCCACCAGCTTCCGGAGAAATGGCGTAAATTCCGCCGACTCATTCGCGACGAAAAATTCTACACCGCCTCGGCGAAAAAAATGTGGGACGAGATTCAAGAAGCCGACCCCTCCTCCTGGCACATTGCCGCGAATAAGTGGATGAAGATACCGGACGCCGGGAAATAATGTCTTCAGCCATGACCTACAAAGCATTGCTAGTTGATTTTGACGGCTGTTTCGCCGGAAAAACATTAATGGTTTCAGACCCTGTCAGAAAAGCAATCGCGTCTATCATAAATAGAACATTTGTTGGTTTGGCAACCGGCCGTGGGCTACAAGGAACAATACAGCGCATCATTGGCGAGGTTCCGCTGACTGGTTTACAGATTCTCCAAGGGGGGCCAGTTATTTACGACGTGAATAGCAAAAGTATTGTCTGGCAAAAATCAATGCCGCCAGCAGATGTTAAGTCAATTCTTGATATTGTACAAAGCAAAAACTTGATAATTTCAGCCATAGAAAACGGAGAAGTATACACAAATAACGACAACCCAAAAGATCGTTTTGACCCCAGTATCAACTATAAGTCACTCACTGATTTGCCGAATCAGTTCGTCACAAAAATGGCCATCACTACAGGAGACTCCCCGACTGACGCTGCCGAATTAGCACACATGATCACCTATCGCTTTCCGAGCGTTAAAACGATCCGCTGGGGCCATTCCCATTTTAATATGTACGGCATTGATATTGCGGCGTCCACAAAACTAGAAGCGGTACACCAGTACCTAAAAATTCTCAACTTGAAGCCAGAAGAAATTGTGGCCGTCGGAGACAGCTACAATGACTTCCCTCTTCTCATGTCCGCCGGCCTCAAAGTTGCCATGGGCAATGCCATAAATGAGATTAAAGCAATTGCCGATTACATCGCCCCTTCGGTTGACGACGACGGTCTTGTTTGGGTTATAGAAAAATTTTTTTGATTGTTTTTTATGTGCGGCATAATCGGCTATACCGGTAAAAGAAACGCCCTGCCAATTCTCCTGGACGGGCTCAAGCGTCTGGAATATCGCGGTTACGATTCCGCCGGTATATCAATTTTAAATAACAACTCCTTAATTCGTCTACGCGCTGTCGGTCAATTGTCAGCACTGGAGAAACGTTTAAATGATGAGCTCAATAAATCAATGGCAGACGGAGCGACGGGCATTGCCCATACGCGCTGGGCCACTCACGGATCGCCGACAGAAAACAACGCTCACCCGCATGCCGATTGCGCGGACAAACTTCATCTGGTGCACAATGGCATAATTGAAAATTATCAAACTTTGAAATCCTCTTTGGAATCCGCCGGACACATCTTCTCTTCGGAAACTGACACAGAGGCGTTGGCGCATCTTATTGAACAAGAGATTAACAACGGCCAATCGCTGGATGAGGCGGTTATGACTGCCGTCCAACAAATTAAAGGAACTCTTGGCCTCGCCGTTGTTGCCGCAAACGAGCCAGACAAGATAGTCGCCGCTAGACGATCTAGTCCGCTTCTTTTAGGTATAGGACAGGGGGAGTATTTCATTGCCTCTGATCCGTCCGCTATTATCCCTCACACGAGCCAGGTCATATATCTAAAAGATGATGAATTTGCCATAATTACTCCCGCCGGTTACGAAATTAAATCTTTGAGTGGTCAGTCAGTAGCGCCACGAACGGAAACCATTGACTGGTCAATCAGTGAAATAACTCGCGGCGGTTATGACACCTTCATGGAAAAAGAAATTTTTGAAGGGCCGTCGGCTATAGCGAACGCTCTGCGCGGCCGATTACTGCCAGATGACGGCAATGTTAAATTGGGCGGACTAGATGCGGCTGAAAATAAACTTCGCTATATAGACAAATTGGTTATCGTCTCCTGCGGAACGAGCTACTACGCGGGATTGGCCGGAGCTATGATGATTGAAGAATACGCCAAACTGCCGGTGGCTGTTCTTCATGCCTCTGAATTTCGTTATCGCGATATTCCCCTGGACAAAAACACGGCGGTACTTGCGATCTCGCAAAGCGGAGAAACGGCGGATACTTTAGCGGCCATCCATGAAGCTAAAAAACGCGGGTTATTAACCCTGGGCATTGTTAATGTCGTCGGCTCGTCAATAGCTCGCGAAACCGAAGCTGGAGTTTACAACCATGCTGGTCCGGAAATTAGTGTGGCTTCTACCAAAGCGTTTATTTCACAGCTTACCGTGCTTGGTCTGTTAACAGTTTATCTGGGGCGCACGAGGACAATGCCGCTGGCTATAGGACAGCGTATCGTGCGCGAGCTCGCTCGGCTACCAGATCTTACTGAATCAATACTTAAGCAGGCTCATAAAATTTGTGCCATAGCCGAACGATATAATTCTTTTAAGAACTTCCTTTATATTGGTCGCAAATATAACTATCCTACCGCTTTGGAAGGAGCCCTAAAGCTCAAAGAAATATCATACATTCATGCCGAGGGTTATCCAGGAGGCGAACTCAAACATGGTCCCTTGGCTTTAGTGACCACTGATCTTCCGACTGTGGCCATAGTGCTGCGAGACAGCATTTATGAAAAAATGCTCTCTAATATTCAAGAGATTCGCGCCCGCCAAGGCCCCATCATCGCCATCGCCACAGAGAATGATGCTCGCCTCTCGGAACTTGCGGATGATATTTTTTATATGCCCAAAACCATAGAAATGCTTTCTCCTATCCTTGCGGTAATTCCTTTACAGCTTTTTGCCTATGAGGTGGCGAAATTGCACGGCCGCGATATTGATAAGCCTCGCAATCTGGCAAAATCTGTGACGGTGGAATGATGCGGGAATCAAGAATCAAGAATTATTCATTATTCTCCATTCATTATTCTTTATTCAGCTAATTTAGTGTTTAGGATTTAGTATTTATGCAATATGGCTCTTCATAAGAATCATCACGCTAACGTAGTGGTCATCGGCGGCGGGACTGGCACGCATACTGTCCTTAAGGGCTTAAAGTTATACGATTGGCTGAATTTGACAGCGATTGTCTCCATGGCTGACAATGGTGGCTCTACCGGTATTCTCCGCGACGAACTTGGTGTTCTGCCGCCGGGCGACATCAGACAATGCCTAGTAGCTCTGTCTGAATCAGACCAATTGATGCGTGATCTTTTTAATTACCGCTTTGGCACCGGCCAATTAAAAGGACACAATTTCGGAAATCTATTTTTGAGCGCCCTAGAAAAGGTGACGAGCAGTTTTGACCAAGCGGTTTCTAAAACGAGTGAAGTCTTAAAAATAAAAGGAAGGGTTGTGCCGGTGACTCTAGAATCCACTCATCTTTATGGGGTGCTTAAAAATGGAAAAGTCCTCAATGGCGAACACGCTGTTACTACCGCCAATCTAAGGGGGCACGATCAAATAAATCGGGTGTTTCTTAAACCGAGAGTCCAGGCAAGCGCCAAGGCGCTAGCGGCCATTAGAGAAGCCAATCTTATTGTTGTTGCTCCGGGTACGCTTTATTCCAGTATTATCCCCATATTTCTCGTAAACGGCATAGCCAAAGCCATTCATAATTCAAAAGCCAAAAAAATTGTGGTATGTAATCTTATGGCCAAAGGAATTTTTACGCGCGGTTTTAGTGTTGATGATTTTCTGAAAGCCCTGGAAAAATATGCCGGCCAGAACACTTTTGATTATGTTATATACAATAAGCGGCTCCCTCGCTCCAACCTCCTCAAGCGTTACCAGCATGAAGGGATGCCAGTGGCGCCGCCGTTATTTGTAAAAAACAAATCCCGCACCTTTACAAAGGTGCAGGACAAGCTGCGGCCAATATTCATTGGCGGCGATCTCGTTGCCCGTGATCCCTACAGGCCGAATTTAAACGACCCTCTAAAGCGGCAAAGAACGCTCATCCGCCATAACCCCGAACGTCTCGCAAAAATTATTGTAGACATTATTAAGCGCGAGAAACGGGGCTACCCCCGTTAGAAGACCTCCCCACCACCTTCTTGCGCAATGGCGCAAGAAGGTGGGATTAAGATAAGTGGTGGAATAATAATCATAGAAGCGTTGGCGGTTAAAGAGAAATAATCAATACTATAAGACAGCCTTCTAACGGGGTTGACAACGTGCCTGTGCTAGACCTACCATATGCTTTAGTTACTTGCTCCTTGACACTTCGGCGACAAGCCCCAGTGCTTGGCATTGGGGAATCAGAGCCGCAAACCCGAAGGGCTTGTCTCTCAGTGTCAACCCTGAGCAAGCCCCAACCATTCGGCCTTGGGCTCATGGCCGAAAGGCGCTTGGCATTGGGGTTACCGAATGGGTTGACAGCCTGTCACCCTTCGTGACGGCTTCACGCGATCCCGCATGGTGCGGGACCGAACGTGAATCCCTTCGGAGGATGACAATGAAAACGACAGTGAGATTGGTCATGGCGGTGCTAACGGGGCTGGTCTTAACCTGGCCCGGACTGGCAGCGGCGGTGACGGATGCCGACAAGTGCGAGGCGGCGAAGCTCAAAGTCGCCGGCAAGTACGGTTTCTGCCGCTTGAAGGCGGAGGCCAAGGCCGCGCAGACCGGCGACGCGCCAGACTACAGCAAGTGCGACGCGAAGTTCAGCCAGAAGTGGACCGATGCCGAGACCAAGGGTGGTGGCACGTGCCCGACCAGCGGGGACGAGGCGGTGATGCAGAGCTTCGTCAGTGGCCACAGCCTGCGCATCGCGAGCGTGCTGTCGGGCCAGGGGACGATCGGCGATCCACCGCTGAAGACGGGGCAGACGCAGTGCGACCAGGGCGCGGGCACGCTGGGCGCGTGTCCCGGATTGCCATCGGGGCAAGACGGTGCGCTGCAAAAGGGAACGGCGCGCAGCTACACGGACAATGGTGACGGCACGATCACGGACAATGTCACGGGCTTGATGTGGGAGAAGCTGAGCGACGACGGCTCCATTCACAACTTCCACACCTATTATACGTGGTACAATTGGATAGTGAAGGTCGCGAACCTGAACACGGCGCCGTGCTTTGCGGGACACTGCGACTGGCGGCTGCCGAACATCAACGAGCTGCAGACCCTGGCTGATTACAGCCGTGAATCGCCGGCAATCGATCCAGTGTTCAATACTGCCTGCGTACCGGGCTGTACGGTGAGTACATGCAGCTGCACGCAATCCTTCGGCTACTGGTCCTCTACTACCTATAATACCTACGCCGGCAATCTGTACTACGCGTGGACTCTGGAATACAACAGTGGGACGGTGTGGGCGCGCGACAAGAGCACCAATGATAGGTGCGTCCGTGCCGTCCGCGGCGGCTTGTGAGCAACGAGAGCGAGGAGCAAACCCCGTGCGAGTTCTTTAACGGGGTAAATCCCGTGAGTGGTGCGAGAAAGCACCACTCACCCCGAGCCTTGGGCGACTAACACCCGAGGCTCTTTTTTTTCCAAAATTACAATGTGTGAAGCTCCACGACTTTATCCGCCCGAGGCGGACAGGAAACCCCGCACCAGTCCCCCACCGCGGCGGAGCATCCCCGACCAGTTGAAACAAATTCAGTAAAAAAACGGCAACCGACTACTACGCGGCGGAAGCGAGATTCGTATCGGGTCGTTGCGAAGACCTTTGTAAGAATTTCCCTAGTTGTATGGATACGGCAATGATAATAGGAGCCGCAAACTGGAGCATGGCGCTAATGAGTGGCGTGCCGATCATCATTGCGACATGTGAAGCAAGACAGCAGGCGGCAATGCCTGTGCCGCCGCCTATAGCTTTTACTTTGAACCAGCGCTCTTTTGCTTTAAGGCCAGCATAGATAACGAAAAATGAAACCACAATGCCATTGACAACAATCATAAACCACATAATCATCGGCATCATATACTCTTGTCCGACTCTCGTTGCCATCATAACAACAAAAAACGCAATTGCTACAATCATAGAGACATAAAATAGAAATGACTGCAGTGGTTGCCGCGCCAGCGAGAGCGGAAACCTTAACATAATTACTGAACCAATAAGAATCGCAAGAGTTCCTGCGGCACCGAGCATTGGCTGCGCAAGATACTCCGCCGATCCCATAAGAAAAAGAGCAAGCCCCATGCTAAAAAGGAAAGCCATAAACGCGCCCATAAGTTCGTTGGACTCTGCTCGATACGATTTCCATGTCGCGATAATTCCAAGAAGATAAAAGAACGCCGCGCCATACATAAGAGCAATGGCAGTTGGTAACCCAAAGATAATTTCCGGCATATATTGTGTGTATTATTACTTTATAAATTGAGACTGTAGAAAAACTCTTTTTCTACAGTCTCACCCCGTCGAATGACGGGGTAAAACTACGTTTTTCTTGATGAACCTTGGCAT
>MGEK01000036.1 GCA_001791325.1 Candidatus Uhrbacteria bacterium RIFCSPLOWO2_01_FULL_47_25
ACTTTGCACGATCACATTATCCATACACCAATAACTTCCGTTTCTAATAAGTTTTCTCATTCAGATGGAGGGTTTTTACTGCCCTCGCTCTTGACGCGCGACTCGCCTACTCCCTATAATGCAATGGTTTCGTTATGATTATACCACGCTGGCAATTCACTTTGAATGATGCACAACTCGACCGACGATGATCGCGAGGAATCGAGATAAATAAGTATCCGAAACTCGCTGCACGAGGCGGCCGTTGGCTGTCTTTTTGTATTTTCAAAGTCCATCCATTTAAATTCAACTGTGGCGAAATCCCCATACGCCAAATGCGCATACCACTCGCGGGGTCTTTCGCGATACGCTCGACAGATACGCTCGACACCTTGACACATCATAGCCCACTATGCTATCTTTTTGCTAGATGATCGAGCGCGGATAGTAGCCCCTCCCGCAAGGGAGGCACAAGCTATCCACTACGCACTCGGTCAATGATATGAATAGTGCTGGGACGTACCCACTCGTCGAAGCCGCTACGGGGTGCCGAGCCAAAAGCTTCCGGTGCTCCCAAGCGGGAGACAGCACTATTTTTATTTTGTTCCGCTAATCTCATACCAATTCTTTCTCTATAGTTCCCTTCTTCACGACAGAAAGAAAATGTTTTTGGCCTCCCGCGATACTCCGTACCACCACACGAATTTTCACCTCAGCAACCACTGCCTCGAACATCCAATATTCAACCTTCTGCGGCAGGTCGGTACGCTCGCGGTGGTCCTGAAACGCCGCTGCTTCTTCCAGAAGTTTCTTCGCTCGCTCGAGCGTGAATAATCTGCCTAAGACATCATTCCTTGTCCTTGCGGTGTCATCAATGATATGTTCCCATCCCTCGCGCGTAATATGCACAACTTCTCCGCCGAACGCGGGACACTGCGGCGGGCTTTTCGCCCACACGCCGAAATAGAATCCCTTCGCCAACTGCTTGGCGAAGGTGAATGTTTTGTGGAAAATTTCGTCCATGCAATTCAGAATTGATCTTCACTAAGAACCCCATTGGAACTCACCAGTTTTCAGATCCCCATAAGCGAGGTGGGAATATTCGCTCTCGCCTGCTTTCCGACACTCGTTGCTCATGGTGAGCACCGCCAATCCCGCCCCGCACGTTCTCCGGCAATGATCCTTAAATGTCCGATGTGGGAAGCCGCGAGGCGCCGCCACGCTCAGAATCAAGGGATCCTTCTGTCCGTGGACAGAGAAAGTGCGGGGTGAACCGACTCGTCCGTGAGCTTCAACCGCTCGACCAGAATATGCCGCAAAAAACCAACAAGGAACTGCGGGGCAGCGGGGTCTTTCCCAAACATGTCCTCACTCATGCGCATACTCTTCCCCTTGACACGTCTCTCATAGTCATGGTATCTTCTCCTTACAACAAGGCACCGGGGACAAATCCGCCGCAAGGGGAAAGTCCTGCAAAGGACTACTCGGCCGCCTGACCGCCCGTTAATCGGGCGGTAATTTTATTCTGGTAAAGAGCGTACAATTTCTGCGCATTTGACCCAGATGGATTATCTAAATAGCTCCTGAGCAATCCTGCCAGCGCATCAGCGAGCCGCAAGCATGGTTCGGATTCATCGTTCACTATGCGCACCTTCTTCACCGCCACACCTTTGTCGCGCAATACCTTCTTCAACCGTCTCTCTTCCCATTTCGGCTTTTTTCCATCCACCACCACCTTCCTGATATTCCGCTCGATAATGAGATGGGCTACCGAGAATTCAAACCACTGCGGCACATCCACTGGATTGCGGACAAGGGAAACTTTCACTGAAAACGGCAGACCGTGCACCGCCTCCAAGAACCGGACCCTCATTTTCCAATTGTACTCCGCCCAATGAAACGCCTTGATTCCCAGCCGCCGCTCAATTTCAACAATCCTGTGCGCCACCTCCTCCGCGTCCTCGCATGTCACATACACCAATGCGATCGAGGAATGATCTGTCTGCTTATGGATGCCTGATTCGTCAATAAACACTTCCATACGAAAGTATACCATGATGATGCATAACAATGTTGTTACACATTCCACTTGAATTCACCTGTTTGTAGATCTCCGAAAGCAAGGTGCGCATATTCCTCTTCCCCCGCCTTCCGCGCCTCGTTCGATAAGGTCAGTACCGCCAATTTCGCCGACTCATCCGGGAGTTTCAATCGCTCAACCAGTATGTGCCGCAAAAACCAACGAGAAACTGCGGCGCGGCGGGGGCTTTCACGACACGCGCGAAAAACGTTCCCTTGACAACAATCTCCTTCATGGTCTATAGTTTTGTCGTGATCGGGTAGGATGCCGACCCACCCCGCAAGGGGGCTTAAGCATCCAACTACTGCCCGGTCTTTTTGTTTTCAATAAGATACGTCACACATATTGCATTACTTCCCGTAATGACGCCTCACGTCCGTACGCCATTTCACCGCGCGCGGTACCGTTGGCGATTGCGTGCGCTCCCGAATGTCTCCCGACTGACCTGAACGATATGCGCCGCGCGTCAAATGAGGGCCGTACCCTCCGTATGAGCCGCAACAGATAATCCTTGATCAAGTGCTCCCAGTCAGGGTACTCCGTATCAATCACCATGACATCAATGCGGGCAAGGTAAGGTTTGATAAGGAGGAACACGAGAATCGCAAATAATTTGTACATGAATACGCGCCGTTTCCCCATCCTGCGAAAAATTGCCTCCACCCTTCGCTTGTCCCGCGCGCGCATCACGACACTGTGATTGACGTCATTTGAAAATGCCACCACCGTATCATGGCTCGTGTCCTCAATTTTGCCGCTTTGGTCGATTTCAATGTGCATGCACTTCAATGTACTTGGCAAACTTTACGGACTTTATAAACTTCGTCACGCATTCCATCGAAATTCTCCCGTCTTCAAATCACCGTACGCCATATGCGCGTATTCTTCCTCGCCCGTTTTTCGCGCCTCGTTGGATAAGGTCAGCACCGCCAATTTCGCCGACTCATCTGTGAGTTTCAAATGTTCTTTCAAGACATGGCGCATGAAGGGTGCGAAGAATTCCGCGCGGCAGTGTCTTGGTCAAACTCGCTCACTTTCTCCTTACAATGCTGGCGGCAGGTGCGTGCGCTAATACTCACCACAAGACTTGACCTTGACACGTTATCCATTGTTCCTTTATACTACCATCAGATCCTCCAGGAGCGTAACTTCACATCGGCGGCCCCTGGGCGGCCAGAAGCCAACCTCCACCATGGAGGGTTTTTATATTGCCGGAAAACATGAAATGAAATACTTCCTTCCTGACCTTTTATCTTCCTTCACTTGTGCGTAAAATAACTCCCCTTCCTTCGTGATGCCGGCAAAACGATGCAAAATCTCCGAGAGTGCATGAGGATTATCCGAAGAGAGGGGATGATTGCGGGATTCCCTGATAACTTCCAACGCTGCCGCAAAATACTTGAGCCTGCGGAAACGGTCGCGTGGATTCTTCTGGTGGAGATGCTCCCAGAAAAGATCAATGAAGACCTTCTGCTTCTTGAAATACGACGAGCGCACATACGGTTTCCGCTTCGTGCGTTTTCGTATCGGCTCATACACGGCCCTCGCATGCCGCATCACTTCGCCGTAACTCGTGCCCGTAAGAATTCCTATTTTGGTGTGATGGGGAATCATAATATTTTTCACGCATTCCACCGGAATTCTCCGCTCTGTAAATCACCAAAGGCGAGATGACTATATTCTTCCTCGCCTGCTTTCCGCGTTCAGCCCATTAACATCCAAAGGTTGATACTGATTCAGGAATAGGGGACGCGGCGCTCTCAGTGCATACGCCAATCGCGCCATTCGCATAAGGATGTACATGAAGCCCATCTCCCGACACCTTGACAATATAACCATAGGTGTTATGCTCAACTTAGCAAAATAAGTCCTAGCCGAACACCGACCGTATGGCGGGTCTCCCGAGCAATCGGGATAGGCTATTCCCCCTAACCATGGGGGCTTTTGCTTTTTAAAGAGCGGTGATAATGTGCTTCTGCATCAACATCCGAAGCGCATCCTGTGCCGTTACATTGCCGCTTTCCGCATCGCGAACCAAGCCGCACACGGCATTCGCGAGACGCACACACGCATCATTCTCATCCCTCTTTACCCCGCGCACCTTCCTCTTCCGCACCCGCAACGCCTGCAATCCGCGCGTGAACTGTTCCAACTCGCGCTTCCGAAATCCGTCCACATAGACCGTCGCTTCATATATGCCTCTCGCTCTCCTAAGAATCGCCTTTGCGGTCGCGAAGGCAGTAAGCTCGATATACTTTTTACTGTCCTGAAACGTTTCAAAAAACAAACTCCGACGGAATAGAGGTTGACACAACATCGCCGCGAAGTACGCTGCGCGGGCGGATTGCGACGATTTATGCCACTTCACGTTCCCTTTCCCCGATCGTTGCTCCACCTCCTCCAATGTGTGCGCCAAACTCTCTCGTTCCTCTTCCGTAACCACTACGCCAACGACAAAGAATCTCCCTCATACGCATACAATTTTTGTTTCTGCATATCTCCATTTTTTTCGTCACGCATTCCACCGGAATTCTCCCGTTTTCAAATCCCCGTACGCCATATGCGCGTATTCTTCCTCGCCTGCCTTCCGCGCCTCGTTACTCATGGTAAGCACCACCAATTTCGCCAACTCGTCCGTGAGCTTCATGCGCTCGACCAAAATATGCCTCAAAAAACCGACGAGAAACTGCGGGGCAGCGGGGTCTTTTTCAAACTCTGCTTCCCCAACCTTCAACCTCAACCCATTTGACACGATTTATTATATACTGTATATTGTAAATGTGATTTGACTCTGGGGTGCCTTCACGGGCAGCTCCAGATTTTTTATCTCGCAATTTCACTCCTCACTTTCCTCAAATCAATAAACTTGGCCACCTCCAGCAATTCCCGTGAAATATGGCCGCGCGTTGACATCACGAGCACTCGTTTACCTTTCTTCCTGACACGCTCCAGTGCGGGCGCGAAATCGCTATCTCCAGAAACTAATATGACAGTGTCATAATGATCAGCGAGCTCAACCATTTCAAGCGCCAATTCGATATCGAGACTGCCCTTGCGTTTACTTCTTCCTCCTCCCACGTTAATCTCCTTGATGGCTTTTGTGCGCACCACATAACCGTTGATTTCCAACATGTCAAGAAACTTGCGCTCGCTCACCTTATTATCGTCAAATGCGGTGTACGCAAAGCACTTCACAGAGGCGCCGCACTCGCGCCTCAAATACGCAATCAACTTCTCATATCCCACGCCCCAGCCGAGCGTCCGCCGCGTGAAAAAGACGTTTGCCACATCGATGAACACGTATACTCTTCCTGTGATGAATTTTGAAATCATATGATTACGCATTCCACCGGAATTCTCCGCTCTGTAAATCACCAAAGGCGAGATGACTATATTCTTCCTCGCCTGCTTTCCGCGCCTCGTTCGATAAGGTCAGTACCACCAGTACAACACCTTGACAACATCTCGTACTATAGCATATACTGCACTCAGATGATTGAGCGCGGATAGTGGCCTCTACGTCTCAGGCATAGGGAAATCTATCCATCCAGCACTCAATCATTCTTGTTTTCAAAGGACATACGGCAACACATCCTGCGCCTTCACCACCACATCAGGGGTTTGATTGCCGCGGTACACCGCTATGGCCCGCACATGGGCGCGGCTTTGTTTCCCCACCGACCAGAACATCACCTCTTCTTTCTTCAACGCGCCTCCGCGCCGCCGCACAATCTGGAGTACGACCTGCTTGATCAGCCATTCATAACCAACGTACTCACGGTCTATCGTCAGCTGTTCAATCTCCTCAAGGTCATCCCGCACCAGCAGATATACTAAAACTGCAAAAGTCTTTACGGCAAACATGTGAGGCTTCCCCGCTTCGCGGAATACCTGCTGTAGTATGCGTTTCTCCTCTGCCTTGATCAGCAGGCTTTTTTGTTTTCCATTGGAATAAGCCACCACCGTATCATGGCTCGTGTCCTCAATTTTGCCGCTTTGGTCGATTTCAATGTGCATGCACTTCGACGTACTTAATGAACTTTTGACTTTACGAACCTTACAAACTTCGTTATGCATTCCACTTAAACTCTCCCGTCTTGAGATCGCCATACGCCAAATGCGCGTATTCTTCCTCACCTGCTTTCCGCGCCTCGTTCGATAAGGTCAGCGCCACCAATCACTACATACGCGCTCACTGGCCATTTCAAACCCTTGAAAAACGGCGTCATTGCGAGGAAGATCCTTCGCTCCGCTCAGGACAGGCTACGCAATCCCCCAATCCCTGAGATTGCTTCACTTCGTTCGCAATGACAGTGAGCGCGTACCCCCCACTCGTACGCGCTCACTGGGGGTAGCAGGCAGCCGCCTCCATCAGTGACCATACCGCCAACATCCGCGCCATGATATAATAGAGGCATCAG
>MGEK01000037.1 GCA_001791325.1 Candidatus Uhrbacteria bacterium RIFCSPLOWO2_01_FULL_47_25
CGCCGTCGGGCTGTCGACGGACCGGCGTCCAAAAGTGGTCTTCATGATAGTGGTTACGTTTGGTGAGGTCGAGGAGTTCGCTAACGTAGTGGCCGCCGTCGGGCTGTCGACGGACCGGCGTCCAAAAGTGGTCTTCATGATAGTGGTTACGTTTGGTGAGGTCGAGGAGTTCGCTAACGTAGTGGCGGGCCCGGTAGGCAACGATTGGGCTGCCGGTGAGGTCAACACTGAACGAAATTACGTTGTCCTTAAGACGTAACGCCCGGCGGGGAACGGGCTGGCCGTGGTTGTCGGTAATGAGGCCGAACTTTTTGTGAGTGACGACCATTTCCGCTTCCGTGGGGAAACGATCATCTGTGGAGCGAAAGCGAACCTGCGTCATGGCCAGGCCCGGGGCGACCCGGATGGCGAAGGTCAGAGGAATAACTTCTAAGTAAAGTGGGCCCTTGTATCCCGGCGTGATGTAGTCGTACTGGGGGTTGTGGTCGGTCAGGACACGCACGAATACATCAATACGGCCGATGGAGCTCTTGGGGTTAGCTCGCGCATCAAGGGAGCCGGGTAGCGCCAGCGATTCATTGAGGGGAATGATGTAGGGGGTGTTGATTTCAAGAATTGAGCCGGGTTTAAGGTCGAAGTCATAGAGTGTCCGGGTTTTCAACAGTTCAGCAATGGTTTCACTTTCCCGAGGTAAAAAGCTTGAGGCCACTCGGTACACCCGTCGGCCAAGCGTGCAGTCAAGGGAGGCGGGTTGAAATTGCCGCTCGTTCAGGCGGCTCGTTGACCTTATGGCCGGCCGTTGGCCTCGAGCGAGGGCTTTGATGCGCTGGTAGGGGAGCACCATTGGAGTGAGCTTTATTCTCTAGCTTTCAGTTTCAGCCATTTGGCGATGGCATCAACTTGATTGTAGACATCTTTTAGGACAGCATTGCCGTCAATGGTGAATCGGGCCTCGCGGCTCGTTTTTATAATCGTTCGAGTCTCTGTGGGCAGACGTTCCTCGCGGAGGAATCTCGCGTAGGACAACGCGTGCTCTTCAGCGGTTTTGCCGCGCTTACGAAGCCGTTCATATCGCCGGCGAACGTCAGCGGTAATCGCCACGAGCGTTGCGTTCCGTTTTCCTCGCCAAGGAGCCCAATCGGCTCTTGGGCGGATGTTGTCAATGACAACAAGACGTTGCGCGGAGCGGGGAAGCTTGGCTATGGCCATGGCAACGGCGCGTCCCATGACATCCTGACCGAACGTTGCTCGCAGTGTCTGCACGAGTTTGATTTGATTCATCCGAGTGTGATCAATTCCTAGCATTGAGAGCACTTTACTAAGGATGTCAGGGCAACTAATGATGCTGGCGCCGTAGCGGCGCTGGAGGTAGCGAGCCACCGTGCCTTTGCCGCTGCCCTTTGGGCCGACTAGGCCAATAATAATTTGTTGTCGGCGCGTCTTAACCATACGGCTATTCTAGCAGAGTGTCCTTTAATCTGTCGACATTAATCAGAAGACGTCAGAATCAGAATAAGCGATAAGCCATTGCGTGCTTAGTCCGTGGTAACTAGAGACTATTACTTTATGTCTTTTACGCAAGCGTAATCGGCACTCCTGGCCCCATGGCGGTCGTTAAGGTGGAAGATCTAATATAGACGCCCTTTGAGGCGGCGGGCTTGGCGCGTCGCAGAGCTTCCATAAAGGAGTTTAAATTCTCAATTATTTGCTGATCACTGAAAGAAAGTTTGCCGATAATCTGATGAATGTTGCCGGTATCATCATTCTTGAAAGCAATTTTGCCTTTTTTGATTTCCGTGACAGCACGGCCAATATTAGGAGTAACGGTTTCATTTTTAGGGGAAGGCATGAGGCCTTTGGGTCCAAGTATTTTTGCGATACCCGCTAAATCTTTCATCATTTCTGGGGTGGCGATGGCTATGTCAAAATTAGCCGCGCCGGTCTGCCTGATTTTGTCTATCAGTTCTTTGCCACCGATGATATCGGCTCCGGCCTCCTTGGCTTCTAGTTCTTTTTCGCCCTCGGCAAAAACAGCGATGCGTTTGCTTTTACCAACGCCATGCGGCAGAGAAACAGTGCCGCGCACTTGCTGTTCGCCTTGCTTTGGATCAATGCCGAGCCGCACGTGAAGCTCAACTGATTCATCAAACTTTGCTTTTTTTAATTGTTTCAGAAGGACGATAGCCTCTTCCGGTGAGTAATTTTTTTTGGCGATTTTGGTCTTATTGGTCATGTGACGTTTGCCTGCTTTTATCATGTAATTATTTCCTTTATGGTCCAAACGATTCGGTGACTAGCCGGATCTCCCACAACTAGTGAAGAATAATGAATATTGAATATAGAATATAGGGGTTGTTAGTAAATTTGTTACATTCAATGTTCTATCATATTCCATATTCTATTCAACGGTTATTCCCATATTTCTGGCCGTGCCTTCTATGATGCGCATGGCCGCTTCTATATCGTTGGCATTCAAGTCAGGCATTTTTTTCTCAGCGATTTCTTTTACTTGCGCGCGAGTTACTTTACCAACTTTTTCCTGAAGAGGTTTCCCCGAGCCCTTGGCAACGCCGGCTGCTTTCTTCAGCAGTTCAGCGGCGGGAGGAGTCTTTAAAATAAATGAGTAGGTACGGTCCTCAAAGACGGTGATTTCCACGGGCGTGATCTCATCGCCTCGGTCTTTGGTGGCGTTGTTAAACTTTGTGCAGAACTCCTGGATGTTTAATCCATGTTGCCCCAAAGCCGGCCCCACAGGCGGAGCGGGATTCGCCTTTCCAGCTGGGATTTGAAGCTTGATAACAACTTTAACTTTCTTGGCCATAATTTTGGTTGATTAAATTACTAGAATCCCGCTCCGGGAAGGGGTCCGGCCTTCACTAAAGTTATGGCCGGCAAGCGGGAAAACGAAACCGACTTGTCCCACGAAGCCTTGGCGAAGGGGGAGGGGTTTTGAAGAGGAGCATAGCGACGAGGAGTGGGCATTAGCCTTACCAGCTGGGATCTGGAGCTTAATTATAACCTTAATTTTTTTAGCCATAAATTAATTGAAAGAATATAGAATATGGAATATAGAATTTAGATATTTACTACGATTTTTTAATTTGAAGAAAATCTAATTCGACGGGTGTTTCTCGGCCAAACATGGAAACCAATACTTTGACTTTGCCGCGCGTTTCGTCAACTTGCGACACCTTTCCTTCAAAATCTTTGAACGGACCGTCAATAATTTTTACCGGCGTGTCAACAGCGACATCAATCTTGTATTTTGGTTCTTCCACGCCCATTCTTTTTTGCAGGTTTCTGATCTCTTCTTCTGAAAGCGACGTGGGGGTTGTGCCGGTGCCGATAAAACCGGTTACGTTGGGTGTGTTGCGTACCACATACCACGAGTCGTCGGTTACCACCATTTCCACGAGCACATAGCCCGGGAAAATTTTTTCCGTGACCACGCGACGCCGACCATTTTTAATTTTTATCTTTTTTTCAGTGGGAATCAAGATATTAAAAATCTTGTCTTCCATGCCCAATGAATCAATGCGCTGTCTAAGATTGCGGGAAACATTTTCTTCATAACCGGAGTAAGTATGAAGAACATACCAGCGTCGTCCTTGCTGCAAAATTTGTTTTGCCATTTATTTGACGATTAATTTTTCCAACCCCCGTGACAGGATATAGTCCACAATGCCAAAAAAGGCGGCCGTGGCGAGGGATAAGCCGATAACAAGCAGAGCGTGACGCGTTGCCTCTTGTCTGGTTGGCCAAGTTACTTTGACAAGCTCATGATATGAGGTCTTGAAGTAGTTGATTATTGGGTTGTTCCGAAAGCTATACATAAAAAGCCATAGAGCCGTAAGCCGTAAAGCCATAAGTATGGACGGCGCTCTATGGCTAGCGAAGCGTTTACGGCTAGCCGCAGGCGGTTACAGCTTAAGGCTTTTTGGGATTTTAAAATCCCCGGGAAGGGGATAGAAGCGATGATATAGTAGCAAAATGGAGGAGGGATTGTCAAATCTTACATACAAGTGCTAAAGTGCTATTCAGTTCTTTTTACTGGTGAGCTGAAAGCCAGTGCAATGGCGCACAGGCGAGTAGGTGAGCCCACAATCAAAGAAAGGAGGGTCAGCCACATGGCCAGCCCGTACAAGGTGGAGTTTGGGGACATGATAGAGTGTTTTCGGCGCTTGGCAGAGTTCGGTCTTGACTGGGAGCTTCTACAGGCCATCAAACAAGACAGTAGGATCGCCCAAGCTATGGTGTGTGGAGGCAATACTAAGCTCCAGGGTTACGACAGTTTCCAAATAGGCCGTTATCCAGAGCAAACGTTGCAAACGCTGGTGCGCGGTTTATTTGTTCCACCAGACGAGCAGGTGGAGTTAATACGCGAGTCCAATCGCCGCTGGCGCTGGGGCTTTACTGAAGAAGATTTTTCTTCTCTCGGAGACCCGCCCATATGGCCGCGCCAACCGCTCGGTGTAACAGTTCTCGTGCCGTACTTTGAAACAGTGCAGCAGACGTACCTGAGATTGGTAGGAGCGATCAGAGGCAGTTACGGTAGGGAAGAGGTTAACATGCGCGGGCTGCGGCAATTTCGCGCATCATATCTGGAGCTACATGTGGCATCAAATGTTGATCACACTCCAGGTCTTAGATGGGAACGTATTGATCTTGGAGCGTCCCTTAGCACAGAAGAGCGCGAACAGTGGCTCCAAGGAGAATTGGAGATGCCGGCTGCTGGCGTGCTTGCCGCAGTACTGCATTTCCCGCGTTGGGTTGCGAATATTGGTCAAAACCTCGCGCAGTTCATACCTCCAGTTTGTCTTGGTGGGTGGAAGATAGAGGAGCCAACGACAGGGAACTATTGGTTGCGTTTTTGGGTTGGTGCTCCTCATAATAAGAGGGGTCAATCGTATCGCTTCGGACTTTGGGTGGATTCAACTGGTAGTGTTATGCGCGATACCAGACTCGCGCTTCCAATGTTCATCCGATAGGTGAGGGGACGGCAAAGGGCGGAGAGCTTTGGCTCCCGCCCTGTTTCTTTTTTAAAATATTATTGGTTGTTTAGATAAACCGAACTTAACTTTGCCGATGTACCAAGTAGGTGTCAAGCTGCATTCTTATGGATCTATAGTTTATGGCTTACGATTTATCAAATATCAAGATTTTTTACCGCTTTGGCGTGCGTATGGATGAAGCGTTTGCGCGGGGCGACTTCCGAGCCCATGAGCACGCTGAAAATATCATCGGCTTCTGCGGCGTCTTTGACATCCACCCGCTTCATCACACGACTTAAAGGATTCATGGTTGTTTCCCAGAGTTGTTCAGGATTCATTTCCCCAAGCCCTTTGTAGCGTTGGATGTTGAGACCGCCAGTGGATTCTTCAGCCGTAACTTCTTCCTCGCCCTCGCCTTCAGCTACGTCCTTTTTGGCCGGAGCTTTTTTAGCGGCCCGTTCCTTTTTGATAGCCAGCATTTCTTTCTTAATTTTTTCCAATTCTTCATCGCCGTAAGCATAGCGGATATCTTTGCCAGATTGGATTCTAAAGAGGGGTGGCTGGGCTATATAAATATTTCCGCGTTTGATGAGGTCTGGAAAGTAGCGGTAAAAGAGGGTTAACAGAAGCGTGCGAATATGCGCGCCGTCAACATCGGCGTCAGTCATAATAATGACGCGGTGATAGCGCAAATTCGTTATGTCAAATTGTTCGCCAACGTTAGTACCCATGGCGATTATCAATGATTTAATTTCGTTGTTGGCAAGCATTTTGTCCAGTCGTGCTTTTTCTACGTTAAGAATTTTACCGCGCAATGGCAGTATGGCTTGAAATTCACGTGAGCGTCCTTGCTTGGCCGAGCCGCCGGCGCTGTCTCCTTCAACAAGAAACAATTCGCTTTTAGAAGGGTCCTTAGAAGAACAATCTGCCAGTTTGCCCGGTAGCATCAACCCCTCCAGCGCTCCTTTTCTAAGTACGGTATTTCTGGCGGCGCGGGCGGCGAGGCGCGCTTGGGAAGCGAGCATGACTTTTCCGACGACTGCTTCGGCGTCGCGCGGGTGTTCTTCCAAAAAGCTCTCAAAAGTTTCTCCAAAAACAGTTTCCACGAGCGGTCGCACCTCGGCATTGCCCAACTTGGCCTTCGTTTGCCCCTCAAACTGCGGTTCCTTAACTTTTACGCTAATGACCGCGGTCAATCCTTCGCGCGCGTCGTCGCCAATCAGATTTTCATCTTTTTCTTTAAGGAAATTTTTTTTGCGAGCGTAGGCATTAAGGGTCCGCGTGAGAGCGGTGCGGAAGCCGACCAGGTGCATGCCGCCTTCAGAATTATAGATGTTATTGGCAAAGGCAAAAACGGTTTCAGCGTATTCGTCGTTGTACTGCAGGGCTATTTCAATGCGCACGCCTTCTACTTCTTTGTCTACATAAAAAATTGAATCATGCTTGGGATTTTTGTGATAGTTAAGATGTTTAACGTACGAGGCAATGCCGCCCTCAAAATAGAATTGGTATTGATTCGCCAGAAGATGCGCCGATTTGGGAGCTGATTCACGCTCGTCAATGACAATGAGTTTTACGCCCTTGGTGAGATAGGCTTGTTGGCGAATGTGGCCGAGAACTTCTTTCAGAGAAAAAGTCGTAACGGTGAAAATACTTGGGTCAGACTGAAAGAGGATGGTTGTTCCGGTTTCATTTTTGGGAACCTTGCCCACAGCCTTGACCCTGCTTGTGGCTTTGCCGTATTTGTATTCTTGAGCCCAAATTTTACCGTCTCTCTTTACTTCAGCGCGCATGAAAACCGACAGAGCGTTGACCACCGAAACGCCCACGCCGTGCAATCCGCCGGACACTTTATAGCCGCCCTGGCCGAATTTACCGCCGGCATGGAGCGTTGTGAGAACCGTTTCCAGCGCCGATTTTTTGGTTTGTTTATGGATGTCAACCGGAATACCTCGCCCATTATCACTTACTTCCACCAACTCGCCGGGCAAAAGGCGGACGACAATTTCCGTGCAAAAACCGGCCATTGCTTCATCAATGGCATTATCAACAACCTCCCAAATTAAGTGATGCAGACCTTCTGAGGCCGTGTTTCCTATAAACATTCCCGGCCTCTTGCGGACCGGGTCAAGTCCTTCTAAAACCGTGATTTGTTTGGCGGTGTATTCACTTTGGGCGTTTTGGGAGGTATTAGGATGCGATCTTTTGGGTATTTTTTGAGGCATGTTTAAGTTATCAGAATAGATATAGATTACTGTAATTTTATCATTATTTAGTTCGTGGTACAATAGCTGCATGCCCCGTTAGAAGGCCGTCTTTATCGTTAGCCATTATATTAATCGCCAACGTCTCTATGATTACTTTTTCAACCACTTATCTTAATCAACCCCCCGCGCAGCGGGGCGGGGGGTTGGGGAGGCCTTCTAACGGGGTATGACTGAACAATTAAGCACTAATCCGGTTCTTAGCGAGAGTTGGTTTAAATGGGCAAGCCGGTGGGTGAGGTATCGTCCGATTTTACAAAAAATAGCTTTGGTTAGCGTGATCGTTATTGAGGCCGTACTCATCATTTATAGCAGCTATGTTTGGATTGATTACTTTGTGATTAGCCGTAATCGCGAGAAATTCATGTATCAGGAGTTGAGCCGTCCCCTGGACCTTCACAAGATTAATCAGACCCTGTCGCCTAAGCCTATTACCATTCTGTACCCCTTGACGCTGCCGGCTGGGGGATCAGGTGGCTTATACGACGTGCTGGCAAAGTTAGCAAATTCTAATCAGAATTGGCTGGCTCTTGTTTCGTATCAGTTTGCGGTTAATGGAGAAAAAGGTCCAGCCAGCGAAATTCTATTACTTAATGATGACGAAAAATATATTATTGGCGCCGGTCTAGCACCTTCGCCGAGCGCTTCAGTGGAGATGATAATCAATTCGGTGAACTGGCAGCGGCTTAGAGAACGGGCCAAGTTTAATGAACGCAAACCGCGCTTTAGCATCAGCGATGTTAAGTTCGCGCCGGTCATTCAGAAGGGCGCTCCCGCGAGTCCCATTGGTCGGGTTAGTTTCACGGTTATAAATGAAAGCAGTTATAATTTTTGGTCCGTTGGGTTCAAAATCATATTGCTCAAGGGCGATCGTCCGGTGGCTGCTCGTTTTATGACCTTAGAGCAGGTTCGTTCCGTGGAACAACGGCCAGCTTCTTTGAATATTTATAATATAGCTAGTTCGGCCGTGGATCATGTCCTGGTTGTGCCAGAAGTAAACATAACTGATCCGGGCGTTTATATGTCAGTGCCGGGTGAGTCAATTGGTTTTTAATCATGCCGTGGACACGGAGGTTAAGGGAGTTTGTTAGGCAATCCGATTGGTGGCTTTTCGCGAGTCCGATATTAATTATTGGTTTGAGTTTGGCTGTCTTATACAGTATCAGCGCTGTTCGCGCGGGCGGCGATTTATATATTTTTAAAAAACAATTGGTGGTGGCCGTCATTGGTATAGCGGCGGCGCTAGTGGTAAGCGCTTTCAATTATCGTACTTGGCAGTCGGTTAATGTCGTTCTTTATATAAGTATGTTGGCATTGTTAGTTTTGGTTTTATTATTTGGTCAGCGCATTCATTCTACGCGTGGATGGTTAGGTCTAGGGCCATTAAGTTTCCAGCCCGTGGAGTTTGCCAAGCTGGTTTTAGTGATTGTTCTTGGCGGATATTTTGCGCGGCGAGCGCGCGAGCTTAATCGTTTCGCGTATTTGCTGCAAAGTTTTATTTTGGCAGCTCTGCCCGCGGGTTTAGTTTTACTTCAGCCGGATTTTGGCTCGGCGGCAATTCTTTTGGCTTTGTGGGCGAGTTTGCTGTTAATTATTGGCGTCAAGCGTCGTTATCTTGTTGGCCTATTTATTTTAGGGGTCGGTGGAATCATGATGAGTTGGGTTTTTTTGTTCGCGCCTTATCAAAAAGATCGTTTGGTAAGTTTTATTTTTCCCTCCGAGAGAACAAAAAGCCAAAATTACAATGTGCGTCAAGCGATAATCGCCATTGGTTCTGGCGAAATTTCAGGGCGCGGTCTTGGCGCCGGGCCGCAGAGCCAGCTTAGATTTTTACCCGAAGCAGGTAGTGATTTCATTTTTGCGGTGGTCGGCGAGGAACTTGGTTTTGTTGGCGTTTCCATATTATTAGGTCTTTTGGGCTTATGGTTTTACCGTGTCTGGCGTTTGCTTTTTAGGTGCCGCGATGAATTTGCTTCTTTCGTATTAGTTGGCGTTTTGGTTTTAATGTTTATTGAAATATTTATTAACGCCGGAATGGCCATGGGTGTCATGCCCGTGGTGGGAGTGCCCTTTCCTCTCCTTAGTGCTGGCGGTAGTTCATTGTTGGCTCATTTAATACTGATTGGTATTGTGGCTGGCATAGCCCGTCAAGAAAATGCCGGCGGTTATCAGATTTCCAGAGTGTCTGCTATTTGATTTACCACGCACTACGCTTGCCACACCGTGGCGGGGCAGTGCTTCATCCACCCCAGGCGGATGGCATTTGGTTTTAGCTTCCGTGGTTGACATCGCACATTCCTCCCCGTGTTTGTCTTGTTCAGCGGGAGGGTTTCCTCGGGTGCGGGACAAACATGTTATACCACCTTTTGTCGCAATTGCGACAAAAGGTGGTGATTATAATTATAGAATGGGTTAGGACTAAAGTTTTCTACCTTTGGGTCTTGACGTCTGGGCTAGTGAGCTATACTATACTCTTAACTCTTACTCGTTCGTTGTGAGCGAGCATGTTGTAACCGAAGGGTTACGAGGAGCGTAAGCGACGTAGGGGAGTAGAGCAGTCTGGCAGCTCGCGAGGCCCATAACCTCGAGGTCGTGGGTTCAAATCCCACCTCCCCAAAAAATCACCCGACCCCTTTTGGGGTGGGGTGATTTTGTGTCAGAAGTTAGATGGGATTTGAACGGGCAGGAGCGAGCGACGAGTAATTTCGGAAGAAATTACAAGTCTGGCGAGTGCCGATGAATCCGAGCAAGCGCAGGATTTAGCGCTGCCCAGGGAGACGAATCGAGGCGGATTGCTGCCGACGAGGTGAGGAGAGACATCCCACCTCCCTAACCAAAAGTTCCTGATTCGGCTTGTCCTGGTCGGAAGTTTTTTGCTAGTTCAATGGGTATTTCATGTTGCGACCAGCCGGTCATTAGGACGCTTCATAAGCAACAGCACGAAAGAGACAGTTTAGCGGATCAGTCGCTTGAGGTAGCAGGTATTGCTATTTTGCATTTAAAGCCGCATAATCAAACAAGAATTAAGGTTATAAGTTTGTTAGATATGTCAATATGAAGACAGAGAAATTTGTACTAATCGATTCAAACATTTATATTAGTCTCTGTTTTTTTGATCTCGATATCACCAATGTTGGTGTTTTGGAAAAGCTTGGGGAGTTATTGGATCAAAAAAAGTTTTACTTACTTTTGCCTGAGGTGGTGGAACTTGAGTTCGAAAGAAAATTTAATGAAAAAATTAGTTTTATAGAAACTGCGATTAAACAGCTCATTGAAACTATTAACAAAAGTAAGGATATTGGTAGCAATAAAGCAAAACAAAATTTAATAAAGTCGATCAAAGATAGCAGGTCAGTCACGCTTTCGGATATACAAAAGATTAAAGAAGAAGTCAATGGAATCTTTTTAAATAAAAATACAATTCGTGACGGACTTAAACTTACACCCGAAATTCTTGTTGATGGTTATAAAACATTTTTAAAAAGGGAAAAACCATACAAAAATGTTATAGACGAAAAAAGAAAGTACGACAATATTCAACCCGATACGTTAATTATTGCTTCGGCGGTGAACTATCTTGCTACTTTTGATAAATATAAGCTGTATTTTAGTACCGGTAATCCTGAAGATTTTTGTGAAGATTCAAGCGTGAAAGATAAGAGTAAGTTGGAACTATCTGTAAACATAAAAAGTCAATTTGAACACATTAGATATTATTATGACCCACTGGAAATGTTGAACGAGAATTTTGGTGCTTCTTACACAAAAAAAATAATAGATGAATTCGAAGTCAAGAGAAAACAGGATAGCAATTATTTAAGTGCTTCATTGATATCTACTTTTGCTGTTCCACCAGGAGGTGACTTGATTATTGATTCGGCACAAATAAACGCCCTCAATTCTCTTAGAGTTGGGGGTATTCCGGGCACGATATCCTCATATAACATACGTAATGGTCTTACTGGCTTAAATGTTGGGCTTAATACACATCAGTGCAGTAAATGTGGCAACGTATTTCAACAACCTGACAATCTTATAAATGCAACTTCAATGCGTAGTGGTTTCCAATGTCCTGTGTGTGGCAATTTTGATATAATCTAAGTAGTTTTTATTATTGGGTTAGTACATACGTTCTAATATTGTCTCATCAGGTCAACCAAGCAAATTCCAGGCAAATGGACCCGTCTGCCTCCATTTGAGTTTCCGCCATAGGCGGATCTGCCTTTGGCATGACAAGCCCCGGTTGCCCACAGATGACAAGAACGCCCCGGCGGGGTTGTTTTTGTTTTGTGTTAAGAGCTATAATTTCATAATCTAATATGAATAACGGAAAACCACAATTGTATTTTTTACTAGCCATCCTTGTAGGAACTTTTGTTCTAGCTTTTTTCATCTTTCGTCCATTTCTCTACGCGCTTATCTTGGCAATGGTGTTCGCAACCGTATTTGCCCCATTCCACAAAAAGGCGTTCATTATTACGCGAGGGAGGAGTGCCCTGGCGGCGCTTCTCACCACCATCTCCGTTCTCATCGTCGTTATTGCGCCTCTCGCATTTTTAAGCGTACAAATTTTTCAGGAAGCAACACAGCTTTACTTGTCTCTCCTCAATAATGGCGGCGCAACCGATTTTTCTCGCGGTGTGGGTGATACCATGCAGAGCCTCACAAAATTTTCCCCTGTGCCGATAGAATTCTCCGTTGATGTTAACCAGTACTTAAAGCTGGGATTAAGCTGGCTACTCCAGCATCTGGGGCCGCTCTTTGCGAATGTTGCAAAAGCAATGGTGGGTGTCTTTATATTCCTCGTCGCTTTGTATTATTTGTTTAAGGATGGCCACAAACTCAAAGAGGTTGTCGTCGCTTTAAGCCCCCTGCAAGATATTCATGACGAAACGATTTTTAATAAACTTGCCTTGGCGATTAATTCGGTCCTCAAAGGGAGCCTTGCGGTGGGGCTCGTTCAAGGCATATTAACCGCAGTCGGGTTTGCTATTTTCGGAGTTCCCAACGCGGCGCTTTGGGGTAGCGTTGCGGCCATAGCCGCCTTAATCCCCGGCATTGGAACAGCTCTGGTGCTCCTACCTGCAATTCTCTACCTATACTTCAGCGGAGAAACGTTTTTTTCCGCCGGCCTTCTTCTTTGGGGAGTGACGGCAGTAGGTCTCGTTGACAACTTTTTGGGGCCGAAACTTGTTGAACGAGGAACACAGCTCCACCCATTTCTTATTCTTCTTTCTATCTTGGGCGGTATTGGTTTTTTCGGGCCTCTCGGATTCTTACTGGGGCCGCTCGTTTTAAGCCTGCTCTTCGCTCTCCTCGAGATTTATTTTGCGATTAAGAAAGAACACGAAGGTCGATAATACTTATCGCAGCATAGATGATATAATGCAATTAATATAACTATGTCTGACAAAGTCAAAAGAATTATCTTTATTATTGTTATTGTCTTGCTTCTCTTGGCTTTTGTTTTGCCTTTAGCGGTCGGTTATTAAAATTATGAAAAGGATGCTTAGTTTTTTTGATAAATTGGAAGATAATATTCGCGCCGCCTTTAGCAGACGTCCCATTATTTACGCTTTTGTTGGCGGCGCCGCGGTAGTACTTTTCTGGCGAGGCGTGTGGATGGTTGCGGATACTATTCCGTTTTTAACAGGCCCCGTTTCTGTTTTCGTAAGTGTTGCAATCTTGCTTGCTATGGGGCTTTTTGTATCGTTTTTTATTGGTGACAACATTATTATTTCGGGACTTAAAAAAGAAAAAAGGCTGGATGAAAAAATCGCCTCGGAAGTAAAGACAGAGCTCGATATGTTAAATGACATACAAAAGCGGCTCGATGATATCGAGAAAGAGTTGAAAACATTCAGGGCAGAAATGAGAAAAGATATCGTCCCGCCTGCGTAAATTTTGATCTATCCAAGAGATACTGCTATCATTATTTAACTCTTCGATATAATTTAGGGTTATTCTGAGCCTGTCGAAAGATAACATTATGACTATTCCAAAGTATCTTACGCGAATCTCCTTTACTGGGCTTTTTGTCGTTTTCATACTTTTTTCAAGTATTATTGGCTTTGTTACTGATTGGTGGTGGTTTTCCGAGATTGGCCACACACAAATCTTTATTAAATCTCTGGTCGCTAAAATAGCGTTGTTTTCGTCAGTGGGAATTTTTGCCGCTATTTTTTTACTCACTAACTTCTTTTTAGCAATTCGTTCAAAAATCTCTTGGATAGCGGTTTTGCCGGAGGCGCTCATCGGTCGGTCAGTGGATTTGGACAACCACCTGATTAAAAAATTAGCCGTTGTTCTTAGCTTGGTCATTGCGCTCTTTTTCGGATTTACGGCGGCGGCCGGCTGGCAAGATATCCTGAAATTCATTGCAGGCTCGACTTTTGGTGCGACGGATCCTATTTTTAATAAAGACATTGGATTTTATGTCTTCTCTCTCCCCGTCTTTTATTTAGGTTTAGGCTTAATAAAATTTCTCGTGCTGGTAGCGCTTGTCGGCTCCGCGATTATATATTTTTTGCGTGGCAACCTCTATGTCGCAAACCTGCGATCGTTTAGGCAAATGCAGATAGAACGCGCGGCAAGAATCCACCTTGGTATATTGCTCGCCATTTTTCTGGCAACCATTGTCGCCGGGATATATCTTTCCCGTTTTACTCTACTCACGAGTCAAAGCGGTTTAGTGTTTGGCGCGACATACACAGACGCAACCGTGAGAATATTCATGCTGTGGATTTCAATGACTGCGGCAGTGTTCGCGGCAGTTTTAGCTGCCTTTTGGGCATGGAAAGGAAAGTTATCGCCACTCGTCGGAGCGGTTTCTTTGTATGTTGTCGTGGGATTCGTCGGAGCGGTGATCCCGTCCCTTGTTCAAAAGCTCGTAGTTGCTCCCAATGAGCTCGTGAAAGAAATGCCGTTTATTAAGCACAATATTGCCGCTACCCGTCAGGGATTTGCGCTTGATACCATAGAGGAGCGGGAAATTTCGGGAGACAAGCCTATCACTGCGGCTGATATTACGAACAATAATCTCACGGTCAAAAATGTACGGCTGTGGGACAGGAAACCCCTTTTATCAACGTTTTCCCAGATACAAGAAATCAGAACCTATTACGAATTTGCCGAAGTTGATAACGATCGCTATATCATAGATGGAGAGATTCGCCAGATCATGCTCTCTCCACGGGAGTTGGCTTCAGAGAGTCTCCCGAATAAAAACTGGATTAATGAACGGCTGACATTTACACATGGTTACGGTGTGGCAGCCGGACCGGTGAATCAAGTTACTCCCGAAGGCCTGCCGGTTTTATTTGTTAAGGATTTACCGCCCAAATCGGATGTGAAAGAGCTCGAAATTTCGCGCCCTGAAATCTACTTTGGCGAACTTTCAAACGACTATGTCATCACCAAAACAAAGTCCCGTGAGTTTGACTACCCCAAGGGCGAAGAAAATGTCTACGCAACATATGAAGGTAAGGGCGGAGTGGAAATAAACTCGTTATTAAAGCGCATCTTTTACGCGGTGAAATTTCAATCCCTTAAACTGCTTTTGTCCAATGACATAACCAGCGAGAGCCGTATTCTGTATTACCGCACCATTGCCGAAAGGGTCGCCAAGATCGCGCCGTTTTTGACCTTTGACCGAGACCCATATATTGTCATTGCCGATGGCAAGGTGTATTGGATTGCCGATGCTTATACCACGAGCGACCGTTATCCTTATTCCCAGCCGTTGTTGTTGAATGGCAAGAGTGTAAATTATGTGAGAAACTCGGTAAAAGTGGTGGTTGATGCGTATAATGGCAGTGTCGTTTTCTATCAAGCGGACGCAGGGGACCCTATTTTAAAAACATACGCCACGATTTTCCCAGGAACATTCCGGCCGCTTTCGGAAATGCCAGAGAGCCTGGTTTCTCATTTACGCTATCCTGAAGATATTTTTACCTTGCAGACTGCCGCGTATTCGGTCTACCATATGGATGATCCGCAGATTTTTTACAACAAAGAAGATCAGTGGGAAATTCCGGCCATTCCATCAGAAGGAGAGGGGGCGTCCCGGCCAGGCGCAATTCCGCCGATGCAACCACGGCACATTATTATGAAGTTGCCGGGAGAACAAAAAGAAGAATATGTTTTGATGTTGCCTTTTACTCCCCGCGCAAAAGACAACCTGTCCGCCTGGATGGTCGCCCGTAACGATGGAGAAAGCTACGGAAAGTTGTTGGTCTATCGTTTCCCCAAAGACAAGCTCGTGTTTGGACCTAAACAAATTATAGGCAGAATTAACCAAGACTCCGAGATTAGTCAGCAGATATCGCTTTGGAGCCAGGGCGGGTCGCAAGTAATCCAAGGCCCGCTTTTAGTTATTCCGATTGAGGAATCGCTCTTGTATGTACGCCCGCTCTATCTCAAGGCTGAAGCTGGAAAAATTCCCGAGTTAAAACGGGTGGTTGTGGCGTATGAAAATAAAATTGCCATGGAGGAGACGCTGGAAGAGGGGTTATCAAAAATCTTTGGAATAGGTGCGGCAGGGAAATCGCAACAGGGCGCGGCAACAAAAACACCATCCTCAAACGGACCACCCGCAAAAGACGTTGAGGAGCGCATACAAAGAGCGGCGTCCGCGTATGAAGAGGCATTGCGAGCGCAACGCGAAGGCGACTGGACACGCTACGGCGAGGCAATAAGGCGACTGGGAGATATTCTGAAATAATAAAACAGTGAACATCATGCACGTCTTGAATGCCACTCAGGCAAGTAGACCGACGCTACAGCTTGCAATACCTCAGTCTTAATACCGTCCACGACGCCCAACCAAGTAAATTCCGTCTCCTCCTACGCCAAGGCTACGGGGGGACACGGCAAATGGACATGCTTGTCCTGCGTAGCTTTCTTGCCCTGCGTAGTCTTGACGAAGCATGGGAGCGAAGTAGGGTCTGCCTCGGCGGCTACCTAAATAGGTGATCGAAAAAGCCCTTGAAAGTTCGCTAACAGTAAGTGTTTTAAAAATGACGACGCCCGGGAGTAGCTGCTTGGTGCAACTGTCCCGGGCGCTTGTCGTTAATCTGGTTGGCGGCCTCTCGTTAGGCCTTGTTGATGGCCTCGAGGCCGATTCGCATGTGTTCCGGATCGTCAGTGACCGTCTGGCTGAATTCGTGGGTGAGGTCGTCGTCGCCCATGATGTCCTTGACGGCTCCTCCGGAGATGACGCCGGTGCCTCCTGCGTGTTCCTTGGCTCGTGCGAGAATGCCCTCGGCCCTGTCGCCGAGACGATCCGCGTTGTCTTGCACAAACTTCTCCACGTTTACGAGTGCGTACATGGCTCTCCTTCCTTTCGTGTTGCTGGCTGATCTTGCCTAGAACAGGCCGAGCTGTGTGAACGTCGGCTTCAGGCCGAACTCCCAGAAGCCGAGAACGAAGACGCTTATCGAGAAGCTGAAGCTCAGAATGAAGAACCCGAAGAGCGTGAGGCCGAGATCATCGTGGGTTTCCCTGAGAAATGATCGCACTTTCGTCGTGGTGATGCTACGTGTCATGGCGCTGCCTCCTAGATGTACTGCCGGAACAACTCGCGGTCGTCGTCCGAACACTCGTCTGTGATCCAGCCGACGACCGTTATGTCGTGCCCAACGACGTGCACATCGAGGCGGTTGAAGTCGAACTGCCCAGGCCCTTTGCTGGCGTAGCCCGACCGCGTCTGCAGGTCGAAGAACATCAGCGCCAGCGGCTCGACCTTCTCCTGGGCGACAATGGCCCTGACGATTGCCTCGGCTGCGTTGATGGTGGACAGGGCCGCTTGGCCGCTGATTCCCGAGAAGATGCAACGGGATCCGTTGATGGTGTAGACTACCGTACCTTTGCGTGAGCCGGTTCCGTACTGCACTTGCTTGAGCATGTCTGCCCTCCTTGTTTTTGTCTCTTTTGGTGAGACGGTTGCTTCAGCAGCCCCAGAGCTACCGGAGTCACCGCCCCACATCGTTGTCAAAGAGCACTCCATCTTATTCCGTTTCTGACCAGTTAGTCAATACTACGCTAGAAACTCCCGAAACACGCAAATGAGATACAGCACAACACCCCAATCTAGTGTTCCATTTGTTCCATTTACCCCGACCCATTTACCTCGGTAAACAACCTAAATAGGCGATCCACAAAGCCCTTGAAAGTTTGCTAATCAGGGTGTGTGAGCGATACGTTCAACCAGAATACATATTGTTTATCAAGAGGTGTTTTGGTAGTATTAAACGTGTAATTTTTGTCGTTATTAACTATATATGTCAGATCGACTGCGACCTATCCCCGACGCCGTTTTGCTACCCGAAGAGCGAGCGGCATTCAAGGCGTCTGGTCAGTCAAAGCTTCCCGGTGCCCCTGAAGCAGCGTACGAATCTGTACTGGTGGCGCGTGAAGAAGAATTACCGCTTGATCTAATGAGCACGGTTGGTAGCGATCTTGACCGATTCCTTGCTACCACAAGAGCTGAGGATCAGCGCGCTGTTCAGCGCGAACGGTTTCAAGAATTACTACGAAATCCGACCATGCTTGAAAATTATTTTGACATGGCTCGCATTCTTGAAGAACGCTGGCAGGAGCGGCGGGGAGACCTTGCCCGTTATCAAGCAGTATTTCTTGACAACATGGATCGTACAGATTTTTATTCACACGAAGTAGCAAAGCAGCACAAAGACGCGCCCACCTACACTCCCAAAACGCTCGGCGCATGGCTTCGGTTGTGCGTAAAGAGTAATGTATTTCGTTCGGCGGCAGAAAAAATTATGAGAGGTCTCTATACTGCCAATACGCGCGACCCGGAGAGTGCAGTGGACTTTATCTATGCATTTACAGAAGCAATCCTTGAGGCGGACGACCAAGAGACGTTCATGCAAGGCTTACGCCAGTTGTGCGGCGATACCGATGTCTTCCCTTCAGGTTCACTCGGAGAAAAGAATATGCTGCGTGCGAGTGTTACGACAGATAACGACCCCTTGCTGGAAAGGTTCATGGCCGTTGATGCCGTCATGAGCGAATTTGGCCGGCGTTACCTTCCCGATGCCTACACAGCGATGCAAGCCAGGAACAAAAAACTCGCTGGCGACCCGAAGAAAAAAGATGGTTTTCTGGTGACAACCGTCGAGCGTGGTTTGAAAAAAGATCCTGGCAAATTGCGGTCCTTAATTGGTTTATACGAACGACCGGAAGGTCTTAATGAAATTAGCGCAAAGGACTTTAAACGTTGGCCTTTTACGCTCACTACGGGCGGTGGGCGGGTGCGTACACTTTTCAACGAACGTATCGCTGCCGAGAACGAGCGCTTCGTTTCACTCTCCCTCCCTAATACTGGCAAGATACTCTATCGTGATCATCCGTCGGAGGTCCTCCGAGAGATTATCAGCAGAGATTTACGTCAGTCGCCAGTGGCAGGGGAAGAAGTCCTTTCCGTGCCAGAACAACTCACTAGTCTCTACTATTTGGCCCCCGACCTCGACCGTGATCAGGTCAGACTATTAGTCGACGCCAACGATGTGTTACGGCATGAATTATTTGAACAGCGAGTGCATTCAGTGAGTCCTCGGGGCGATAAGATGCTGGTCGTTGATCCCGAACTACAAGCCCTCGGCGTGCGCAGCATTGTGTTTGCCCTTGGAGATCCGCGTACAAGAATTACCGTTACCGTCGAAGCGTTTAATTATTACTTTGTATTTGCTCTCAATGAAGATACAGATTTTGAAGTGGTTGGTGCGCGCCAACCACTACCAGGATCCTTTGAACGTCGAGCGTTTTTGGAGCATATGGTTTTGAGCCACCTTAAAGAGCTGCAGTGTACCGATCGTGTGGTCGCTGGCGTAAGTGTAAATGCGCATAGCGGTAACTTAGAGCGGCAGCAAGAGTTTACGGATCGCCGTGGGCATTTGCGCAAGTTACCACCTGGCCAAGGGTACTCTGAAACGCAACGTAGATTGGCGCTAGATGAACAGGGATGGGATATTGTACGCATCAATGCAGAACTTAGTCTTACCAAGACGCAAGGTATGAAAACCTACGTCGGCATCATTGACCAGGTCGCTATAGGTGGTCGAGAACCGCTACTGTCACGCGCACCACATGCTATGGATCGTTATCATGAGCTCATTACTTCAACGGAGGGCGCGCAATATCCGGCGGTTTCCAAACAATAGTCCTACTTCGCCAAGGCTATGCAGGATACAATGAGTAGTGAAGTGGGGTATAAAGTCATAGTGAAAATTGTCCACAAAAGAAAAATTCAGTGGCAAATAAGCCGTAGTTCAAGCAATTAACATCCTATTGACAGTAAGGAATAATAGGTTTATCTTTAGGTTATCTAAAGATAATTTTAATAATTGTTATGAAAACCGTCAGTTTGAAGGAGCTTCGCGAAAATGTTTCTAGCTATGCGGCAAAGGTGCAGAGTGGGGCAAGTTTCATTGTCATCAAGCGTTCAAAGCCGCTCTTTAAAATCGCCCCTGTTGAAGATGAACGATGGGAAGAGGTTGTTGATTTTACAAAGATTAGTCGAGGCGGAGTTTCCATAGATGAAGTACTCGCTCGTCTTTAGGTGGTGTGCCGGATAAGATTGAGAAAGCGCTTCGGAAACTCTCCGATAAAGAGCGCCTGCGCCTTAGGGAAATCCTCGTCGCCATAAAAGCTGGTCATCTCGACGGGCTTGATGTTGTAAAGCTTAAGGGATACGATGACATCTATCGGGTGAGAAAGAGAGATATTAGAATCATTTTTAGGCGTATGAAAAACAGAACCATAATTTTGACTATTGAACGGCGTTCCGATACTACATATAATTAGTTTCAATAACTTCCGTGCCCCAAACCAGTTACGAAACAGTAAGTAGCTGGGTGTGGGCAATTGATAAATCCCGTTAGAAATTCCCGCGAGGTATTGCGATCCCCGCGTGAATTGTCCCAAGCGGTAACCCACATTCACCCCGTTAGAAACATGGTTTCTAACGGGGCCAGGAGCGGCGGGGTATTTCTAACGGGATAAACTAAATTTGCCATCGTTCACTGTGGTTAACCAACGTGTACGAAGCGAGGCGAAAGCCTCGTTTTGTGCTTTATTCATTGGTGTTTTTGCCGGTTCCCACATTTGTCAGGATGATTTTATTAACCATTGACGATATGGTTAACAGTGTTACCCATCCCTTAATAATTAAGTGTCACCTATTACTGTTAGCTGTACTTCGGCTTTCTTTTTTTTAACCATTTGCTATACTTCCCACCGGTTCAAATGTTCATTAAAATCAAGTTAACCACGTGTAAAAGCATGAAGGGAGAAGCACCATGATAATTGGCATTGTTTCAGACACCCATGAGGACAAGGCGAATGCGCTTCCACACATCATGGCTGAGCTCAAGGTCAGAGGCGCAGAGTACATCATTCACTGCGGCGACATTGAGCCAAAACATCTTGATCCCAAATTGTTCGGGGGACTGCCGGTCATCTGCGCACTCATTGAAGAACAGGTGGATAGAGATGAATTCAGGACTCCACCCGCAGGATGGACATTTACTACACCGGGTAATCGGGTCCATCGCATCGGCGATATGTTGGTTTACGTCGGCCACAAGCGGTCGTTTGATTTTTTGACGGGATCAGAGGCAGAGTTACTGGCCACAATGGACAAGATCAGACGAGACAACGACGGCTTGCGACTCATGACCTCCGGCCATACCCACCATCAGATATCCTGCCAAACCCGACTGGTCAATTTCGTAAATCCCGGGGCGGTGGAATTATCCTTTGACGGTTATGAATTCGCCCTGTATGATACGGGGAAGAACAGAACCGTCTTCACCAGAATTCCCGTCACTACGCCCGTCATTGAGAGTTTTGCGGTCGGGGTAGTTTCCGACAGTCTGAATATTTCCGATCTGGATCCCGCGTTCTGGGCTAGATTAAGGCAAGAGTTCCTCGAACTCAATGTGAGACACGTGATTCACTGCGGAAACATAAGCGTCAAAGATGTTGGGCGGGAGGAGCTCGGCGAGTTTGAGGTGTATTACAACCTTCGCTCTGATCAGCGAAAATCAGACGCACCGAAAAACTGGCACCTCATCGAACCCGCCAATCCCGTGGTGGAGATTAACGAGTATCGTTTCTTTGTCCAGCTTGATTTGGGTGCTGACCTGAACGAGCAGTCGGAGCTTGATCTTCATCGGGTATCGCTGAATTTGCGGAGGCAATATCACGATATTCGATTCATTCTCTGTGGTTTCACGCGTCCGTTTCTGGAAGAGGGTGAACAGGTGCGAATCGTGAATCCTGGCTACGCCGTGAGAGACAGAAGCTTTGCCGTCATCACCTTGCCACGAGCAGAAATTCTCTTTGGCCAGGTGCCGGTTGATCCGCTACCGCTACTCGAGTCGCGTTAGATTTCATCACGTACACAGAGGGGGGATAGTTCCTATCCCCCCTCTTCTTTATTATGAATATTGATTATGGGCGAGTGAGAGAAAAGTTCGCTAATGCTAGTACGGGACACGAGTGGTCAACCAAAATTTTTCTCAGGAATGCCCCGTGTCCGCCAACTGGCGGAGGGGTGTTTCTTGTTTTTGGGAATCGCTAAAGGTGATGTATTGATCGCCTGTTGCACATGCGTTGTGTTTTAGGCAGGCACATTTGGCGGGTTGATTA
>MGEK01000038.1 GCA_001791325.1 Candidatus Uhrbacteria bacterium RIFCSPLOWO2_01_FULL_47_25
CGGAACATCGATCACTATATCGCCAAAGTAATGCTCGCCTTTACTCCTCTGACCATCGCTATCGCTACCTTAAATCACCACACTATTTGACGAGGAGCCATTTTTAGCCGGTATCTATTCACAACTCTGAGTGGCTTTTTTTGAGGAGCGGCAGCATCACCTCGAAGAACGACTGCTCGGGGTTTTGTTTCCGCAAGGTCTCCAAGACTTCTCCCATATTGCATAATTTACTAGCAAAGAGCTTGATGTAATACTAGGTGTAAAACATGATAACAATATGCGGCTTGGCTTTATATGCCTTAGCGTTTAAAGAGACGCTGTGTGAAAATGCAGCTATGGTCGCTATTTAAGCGATATATACAAATTGTGACGATCGTCACAATTTGTATATATGCCAAAAAAATTAATTTTATGAAAGTTAACTTCTTAACCAACAGCCAAGATGCATCCTCGCAACAAGGCCCGACCACTGATAAAAGAACCTTGATAATACCTTTGGATAAATAAGCACGAATACTCAACCTTCTGTCGCAATTGCGACAGAAGGTTGAGCGGTTAAAAAATGAGTATCTACTTCCCTCAATTCAAGAGTCCTGCACAATGACGCAAGATGCTTGAATTGTTAAGAATAACTTGCCTAAATCTCTTATTCTTTTAAACACTACCTCTTTGCCCCCGAGTAGGTAATGGCTTGAACAATGTTCCAATCTTCAGTTGAGGATGGGATGCGGTTGTAGAGCCATTTGAAGGTGATAATACCTTGGGCTTCGCTTCTAAGGTTGCGGTTCTCGGCGCGTTGTCTTAGACCATAGGCCATGATGGTGACAGCGGCGTCGTCGTTTTGGTTTTTAAGATTGGGGTTGCGGCCATAGATCTTCTTGAATTCAGTCTTGGCGCGGGCTTCGGCCGTGGTGCTTTCCTCACTTGGCCAGCGACCATTGGCAATCTTGATGGCGTCGGTGAGTTCTTCTTCGGTCTCGGGGAGTTTGTCAAAGGCTGATTTGTAAGAGTGCATGACGGCGGCGCGTTCTCCGGCTCCTAGTTTCTTGGTGTTTTCGTCTACACCGTAAGTAATGAAGTTCTTGATAGCGGCTTCGGCTTGGGAGGAGCGCACGGCCAGATCGCTGGTTAGAGACTTTAGATACTTAATCTCGGTTTGCTGTTCTTGGACAAGATTGCGGAGGAGTTGAAGCTCGGAGAGGATGGCGGCAAGGCGATCATCATAGAGTAAGCTCGCTCGCCGTTCAATGCCCTCAACTGATTCATCGCGTCGCGACGAAACAGGACTTGGCGTAGGTTCTGGCGGCGGAATTGGCTGTCCAGACATCGCCCCTAGAGCCAAGTAAGAGAAAGCGGGGCGACTGCCATATGAGTATAAACCGACTTTGCCGCTCTTGAATCTAGAGTCCTCAAAATCTATAGCCCACTCGGCTGGTTCTGGCTGGCCCAAACGATAAGCTTTGCCTTGCACTCGTGGTCCAGTTAGACGGAGCTTGAGGATGTATTCCGCGTTTTGGTCAAATATTAAATTCTTTGACACGGTTGCAACTTCCGGATTCTGATCGTTGCCTTGAAAAACCGCCAAGAACGTATCGTTATAGTCGCCTATGGCATAGCAGTAACCATTGCCAGCGTCGTCCATACGCCCGCAGAGACCGACCTGACGACCATCACGCAGACGAACAATCGTCTTCACTTCATAGTCTGTCTGCGGTGTCATGCTATTAGCGACCACTTTATAATGGCGATCTGTTACTCCATCCTGCCGAAGCTCGTCGCCATAAGTGTACCAAGTGCCGTCGTCCGGCGCCGTTGCCCCGACGTCAATCGGCGTCCAAGCTAAGTTCTGCCAAACTATAGTTCGTCGTTCGCTTCCGCCAACAACTACTGTGAAAGCATCGCTATCCTCCCCGCCGTGGCAATCCGTGACATACACGCTCACCCGATAGGTGCCCGGAGTGTTCCAGGCGTACTTTGTGGTGTAGCCGCGTCCCTTACCTTCACCAGGAAGAGGAGATACCGGGCAGGCTACAGCCGAACTGATGCCGGTTTCACCCCAGTTAACCGCCCAGGAAAGGTCATCGCGATCAGGATCAACGGCGGCAAAACCAAATTGTGAATATTCTCCCACCTGAAGATTGGTCGGTGCGGACACACTGGTGATTTTAGGAGGAGTGTTGATCGCTACCCCACCACCAACGACAACCGAGAGGCTCGCCTGGGCGTTGGCGCCGCTTTGGTTCGTAACCGTAAAGGTAGGGGTATAATTACCAGCGCCTTGATAAGCATGCGTAAATGTCGCAGTCTGCTGTGGAGGAGTAACGCTTTGCCTGGAGGCGTCAAGAGGAACGGCGATTTCATCTCCCCACAATACGGAGTAGGTCAATGGGCTTCCGCTTGAATCACTGGCTTTAACTGACCAAGTTCCAGTCTGGCCGACGGCAAGCGACTGCGGGCCAGAAACACCTAATATAACGGGACCTGCAGCTGACACAATCTTGAAATATGAGTCGCTAGAGTCGCAGGTACTAGAACCAGAAACACAAACTTGAACGGTGTATGAACCGTCGGGAGCAATCTCACCATTCCCGTATGTGTTCATAATCTTGCCCACACTCCAAGAGTACGAAGTCAGCGAACCGCTTATCCCCGTGGCAATTGTATAGGGCGCCAGGTACGGATACGCAGGACAAACCTGGCCAGTACAAGGCGGATAGTATGAGACTAGTTTAAGGTCATAATATCGAACAGGCAAAATACAGTTTGTTCCGACGGGACAAGATATAGTACCCGTATTGTCCTGCCATTTGATCGCCTGCGTTGTTCCTTTTATCCACGTCTCTCCACCGTTCGGAGAGAGGAGGGTGATAGAAGGAGTTACGCTACAATTAAAATCCGCATACTCGCTTACCCCATCCATGGTTGTATAAGCGTACCCGCCACACGAACTCTTCCAAGTAATTTGTTCGCCCTTGTATCCTGCGACATCTATTATGCACGCGTTTATGCCGGAACAGCCAATCTGTTTTTCTCCTGAAGCGGTATAACATGTCTGTTCGGTATTTGATCCATTAAAAACACATTTTACTTGTTCTTTGAACGTTGTTGGTGAAGTTACAATCTTGAAATACGAATCGCTTTGGTCGCAGATACTCGTCCCCGATTGGCATACTTGAATATAATAAGCGCCATCGTTTACGATACGATATGCTTCTTGAACATTCCCGATAACCCAGGGATAAACACCATTACTAGATTCCTTATTATAATAATTTTTTACGATTGTGTATGGGGCTTGTATCATTAACGTGCACACTTGACCCGCAGGACAAGGCGCTTGATAGGGAACGAGAGAGATATCAAATACCAAAGGAGTCAATAATGTTATTGGGTGCGTCCATGTAATGGAATAGCCTTCTCCGCGTTGTAGTGCTTCCCCACCGTTCGGAGAGAGAACGGTGATGGAGGGTTGGACACTACTGCACTGGAATGTGGCATATTCATTTTGTCCATCAATTGTTGTATACGCATAACCACCACAAGAACTCTTCCAGGTAATTGTCTCTCCACGCCAACCGGGGACATTATCTACAATACAAGAATTAACTCCGGAACAGCCTATCTGTGTTTCTAATGTTGTATAACATTTTTGTTCAGTGTTTGATCCGTTGAAAACACATTTTACTTGTTCCTTTATCCATTCGCTGCTAATATTTGCCACAATGCTGAACGGCGCGTCGCTGTCGTCGCAAACTCCAGAAGCGCCGCTTAAGTAATCGTCGCACACCCGTACCTTATAGTTCCCCGGCGTAACTTGGGGCACTATAAATGAATAACCGCTTGCTCCCAGGCGAGTATCAACGCCGAGCCCGAGGTTGGCGATAATTTGGCCGGTGGCGGCACTAATCAATCGTACCGTGTGATTGGTGGAAGTGGATTCGCTCCACGACCAGCGTACACTCTGACCAGAACCGATCGCCCACTGCTCTCCACCGTTCGGAGAAAGGACAATGATGGAAGATGGGGTTGTTGAGACAATCACGGCTTTCGTGAGTGTATTGTTACTCTCGTTTGACTCAGCGATGCTATTTTGCCAGTCGGCCTCTGCTATCACCGTCATCGAGCTCGGCCACGTTGTCAGGCCATAGCGGCTCGGCTCGTAGCCATCAGTTATCTTGCACTGTCCAACATTTGGGACGCCAAATAAATACGCGGCATTAGTTCTGCCGTCAAAAGACACGCCGTTCGTGGTGGCCTTAATGTAGAAATTCGCTGGTGAACCAATGGCGTTGTACTCCATCCCTGTGCCGCGGTTGCAGTATTTGAACTTCAGAAGACCCCCCTCGACAAAGCTATCTTCGATCGTGAGGTCTGGCTTGTTGACTGACGTCGTGGCGCTGGTGAACGTAGGCGTCAGGGCAACCCCCATACCGACAACGGCTATAGTAAATAAAACGAGTAGCCCAGTTACGCTATGCGGTGTACTGACGACGATTGCTAAACTGTTTTTCCTTTCGTTTACTATGTTTTGCATAACGTAGACGTATTAAGGACTTCACGCCAATCGGCCTGAAATCCTAATAAGTTAATGTGAATAATGAAAAAATCTACAACGCTTACTGACCTTATTATTTTACTCTCCCCCCCCTCAAAACACAAGACTGAATTGCTCTAGTTCTCACTAATCACTGAAGCGTCGCCCAGTGCCTAGCATTTCCCTGATTCTCACCCCCTATAATCTTAAGACGTCCCAAGGTAAAAAATCTTACAGCCAAGAGCTAGCCGTGCTACACTGTTTACATTTAGTGTAAGAAAACCGCTGATAAAACGTCACTATATTATGGAGCAGAAGAAAATGGAGCAACAGCTTTGTGAAGCCTATGACCGCTACGCCGACAGCATTTTCCGGCATTGTTACTATAGGGTCGGCGACCGCGAACGGGCGAAAGACCTCACCCAAGATGCTTTTTTGAAAACGTGGCGGTACATGCGCGAAGGGGGTGACGTCGCCAATCTCAAGGCCTTCCTCTATCGCACCGCCACCAACATCGTGATTGACGAATGGCGAAAGCCCGCAACCGCATCGCTTGATGAACTGCAGGAGCAATATGGTTTTGATCCGCCATCGCCGGACGAGCGACTCCCTCTCCAACTAGATGGTGCCGATGCCCTCCAGATGGTTCACCACCTTGATGATCGCTCCAGAGCGATTGTGATTATGCGCTACGTTGACGGTATGCCGGTTAAAGAAATTGCCGAGCTGACCGGTGAAACAGAGAATGCCGTCTCCGTCCGCCTGCACCGCGCTTTAAAACGCCTCCGCACACTGCTTGTATGAACAATCAATCTCAACACAACGATTCCAATCCTAAACTCGCGGATACACTCCGTCAGCCCGCCTTAACAACCGCGGAGCGGACAACCATGCGTACAGCACTCCTTAATAAAATACGGGAAGAGACGCATGCCATTGAACGAAAAAAACAGGAATACCATCCTCGTTGGGGAATACCTGCCATATTGCTCAGTCGGCCAGCGATCGCGGTCGTGGCCGCCTTCGTCCTAGTCGGCGGCGGAACATCTCTCGCGGCCGAGCGCGCGTTACCGGGCGATCTCCTTTACCCGGTCAAACTATCCTTCAATGAACGGGCTCGAGAAAAACTAATCAGTACCGACGCCGAACGCCTAGCTTGGCAGATTGAGCGCATTAACCGACGGTTCCTTGAAGCGGAGCAACTGACTGTCAGAAGCCAGCTGACGGACGAACGGCGAGTGGTGGTGGAACAAGCGCTAACATCACAACTCGCCACTGTTGAGAGTCGCATCCGCAACTTAACTGAACGCGGCAATCTTCCGAGCGCGGCCGCTACCGTTTCGTCCTTAGAAGCTACTCTCAAGGCACACAGCACGGTACTAAAGAGGCTCCAGCAAAATGACGCTACCTCCACGACAGAGACACTTATCAGTAACCTATCGACGATGACGAGCGGCGCCACTGCAACCCGCGTTGCCATTGAGGAAAAAATCCGTACCATTGGCACGGCACCATCTCTCAAAGTACCGGCCGAGGCAGGGGTGAAACGAGCGGAAACGCTCACGAGCCGCGCCGAGAAGTTAGTAGGGGTCATGGCGCCGACGATGAATCCTGCGCGGCCAAAAATTATACCGCCGACCAGCGCCATTTTGGAGAGTAAGGATAAGCTCGCGCGCGGCGAGTACGGCGAAGCGATTGTCAAAGCCAACGAAGCGATTCGCGAAGCAACTGAACAATCTGTGGCCACTGAGGCGAGCACCCGCCTGGGGTTGCCAACAGTCACACCCGCGCCAGCGCCGGAAGACTTCGCCGCTTGCGTCGCGGCTGGTCACACTATCACTGCCGGTCCGCCCCGGACATGCCGCACTCCCGAAGGAAAAATTTTTGCAGAGACAAAACCAGCTCAAGAAACACCAACAAACGACACGCTATCAAAACCAGCTACTATTCCCAACTCCAGCGAACAAACAGCCGAACCATCTCAAACCGTACCCTTTTCCCAATAAGGTTCGACCGCGCGCATTATTCGGGAGAACGGTGGCCAGCTCGCCGTTCAATCCGACCCCTATTTTACCTTCTCGCCAATAATTGTTTCGGCCACATTGCGCGGCACTTCAGCGTAATGAGAGAATTCCATAGAGTAACTGGCGCGTCCTTGAGACATTGAACGGAGTGACGTGGCATAGCCGAACATTTCAGCCAGGGGCACCGTCGCGTCAATCACTTTAACTCCAACGCGATCACGCATCTCCTGAATTTGCCCGCGCTTAGCGTTGAGGTCACCGATGACGTCGCCCATGAACTGCTCTGGAGTGATAACCTCTATTTTCATAACCGGCTCCAAAATTATTGGCTGGGCACGCTTGACCGCATCTTGCAAGGCAATAGAACCGGCAATCTTAAAGGCCGCTTCGGAAGAGTCAACTTCATGATAGGTGCCGTCATAAACCGCGACTTCAATATCAATAACCGGATAGCCAGCGATCACTCCGCGATCCAGCGCCTCTTGCACTCCCTTCTTAATCGCCGGAATATATTCTCGGGGAATAACACCGCCCTTCACCGCGTCCTTAAATTCAAAACCGGCGCCTGCCTCACGAGGCGCAACCCGCAACCAGCAATGGCCGTACTGACCACGACCGCCGGATTGGCGAATATACTTACCTTCCGCCTCGGCCGTTTTCTTAATGGTCTCTTTGTAGGCAACCTGCGGTTTGCCGACATTGGCCTCCACCTTAAATTCGCGCTTCATGCGGTCAATGATGATATCAAGATGAAGTTCCCCCATTCCGGCAATAAGCGTCTGGGCCGTTTCTTCATCTGAACGAACTCGGAAAGTAGGATCTTCCTCGGCCAATTTTTGCAGGGCAATGCCCATTTTTTCCTGATCGGCTTTGGTTTTTGGTTCAATAGCCACGGAAATAACCGGCTCTGGAAACACAATTGATTCAAGAATAACCGGACGATTTGGATCACAAAGCGTGTGGCCAGTGAACGTGTCTTTCAGACCAACGGCGGCGGCGATTTCTCCTGAATAAACCATATCAACATCTTCACGGTTGTTGGCGTGAAGACGCACGATGCGACCCAGGCGTTCTTTGTTATCAGTAGTGGTATTGAGAATGTACGAGCCGGCCGCAAGAGTGCCGGAGTAAACTCTAAAAAAAGCGAGCTTACCCACAAACGGATCTGATACAACCTTGAAAGCCAACGCGGTAAACGGTTCATTGTCGTCTGGTTTAATAATAATTTTTTTATCAGGATGGTCAGCATCCATTGCTTCAACTGGCGGAATATCTAATGGGCTCGGCAAATAATCAACCACTGCATCAAGCATAAACTGCACGCCTTTATTCTTCAGCGCCGAACCGCAAAAAACCGGCACAATCGCGCCGCTGATAGTAGCTTGGCGAAGCACGCGCCTTAGATCGGCCACGGACGGCTCCTGACCGCCCAAGTATTGGCGCATCAACTCTTCATCGTTTTCAACAATTGCTTCAATAAGTTTATGGCGATATTTCTCCACTTTCTCTTTCATATCTTCCGGAACAGTCCGTTCCTCATGCTTTGTGCCGAGGTCGTCTAGATAAACATGCGCCTTGCGCTCAATTAGATCAATAATACCGGAGAACGAATCTTCAATGCCAATCGGGAGTTGAATGGGGTGAGCATTTTTAGTCAATCGTTCATGAATTGAATCAAGGTCTTTGTAAAAATCCGCGCCCGTGCGATCCAATTTATTGATAAAGCACAGCCGCGGCACGCCATATTCGTCGGCGTAGCGCCAGTTGGTTTCTGATTGCGGCTCCACGCCAGCCACGCCGTCAAAAACAACCACTGCCCCATCCAAAACTCGTAACGACCGTTTCACTTCAGCCGTGAAATCAATATGACCCGGCGTATCAATAAGGTTAATCCGATGGTCTTTCCAAAAACAGGTGGTGGCCGCGGCAGTGATGGTAATGCCGCGTTCGCGCTCCTGCGCCATCCAGTCCATGGTCGCTTCACCTTCATGAACCTCCCCGATCTTGTGCTTCTTGCCGGTATAAAAAAGAACCCGTTCTGAAACAGTGGTTTTGCCCGCATCTATATGAGCAATGATGCCTATGTTTCGTGTACGTTCTAGACTATACTCGCGTGGCATACCCCGTTAGAAGTTCTGGAAAGATAAAATTCTTTCAAGAATTTTATCTTCTGCGGTAACTAGAGTATATAATTGGTTAATAGATTGTATCATGGTTGAAAGATTGATTATTATATTAAGTCAAACTTCTAACGGGGTTAATATCTCGCGAAGTGCGCGAAGGCACGATTGGCCTCGGCCATACGATGGACATCCATTTTTTTCTTGATGGCCGCGCCTTCGTTATTTGCCGCCGAAAGTATTTCAGCGGCCAGCTTCTCTTTCATGGGACGCCCTTTTGCCCCGGCCGCGGCTTCAATGATCCAGCGATAAGACAGCATCATTCGGCGCTCCGGACGAACCGGCACCGGGATCTGGTAATTAGCACCGCCGACACGCCGACTCCTGACTTCTACCACGGGCGAGACATTCTTGATAGCTGTTTCAAAAACTTCTAAAGGATTCAACTTTGTTTTTTCGGCCACAATATCAAGCATGCCATAGACCACTTTTTGAGCCACGGTTTTTTTACCGCGTTCCATTACGTAGTTGATAAATTTCGCCAAGTCAGTACTGCGATATTTTTGATCCGGCTGGATGGCTCGCTTGACTGCTCTCTTGCCGCGCATACCCCGTTAGAAGTCCTTGGAAAATAAAATTCTTGAGAGAATTTTATTTTCTGCGGTGATTATAATACTTAATTGGTTAAGAGATGCTATCATGGCTAAAAAGTGATGATTTTAATAAGTCAGACTTCTAACGGGGCGCCTGCCTCGGTCTCTTCACCCCATAACGGCTACGGGTGCGCATACGGTTTGCCACGCCTTGGGTATCGTAAATGCCGCGGACAATAGTGTAGCGCACACCGGGCAAATCCTTTACACGACCGCCACGAATGAGAACAATGGAGTGTTCCTGTAAATTATGGCCAACGCCCGGAATATAGGCCGTCACTTCCATGCCGTTAGACAAACGCACGCGTGCAATCTTCCGAAGGGCGGAATTCGGTTTCATTGGCGTCATGGTTGTTACCTTGAGGCATACTCCTCTTTTGAAGCTGCTGCCCTGCGGCAAGATATGACGTTTACGATGCAAGGTATCAAAAACCGAAGCCAGCGCCGGTGTTTTGGACTTACGCTGATGGCTGCGCCTTGATCCACGCAAAAGCTGATTCATTGTTGGCATGTGTTTTGTATTAATTACATTTTACGGTAATGAAAAATAGACCTCTAAAGATCTACCAGAAGAAACGAAATGTTTGGAATAAAATCGGCAACTATGAAACTGTAATTTACAGCTTTTAATAATTTATGCCGCCATTTCTAGATTCCGTTACTCTTAATGTAGTGCAAATGAGTATAGAAAAAATACTTAAGGCCGTCAAGGGCAAACTATAAAGACATCTGTGCCATGGTTGAAAGAAGAATACTAAGACCATTCTCTCCCAAAAGCGCGTAAGCGACGGCCACCATTAAAGGCAGAAGAAAATCAGACAAGAAAAATAAGAAAAAGAAAAATATAATCAAGCCGTATCTTTCCAGAAACAGAATCAATCCTTCCCAACGTGTCGGTATGAGTGAAATTAAAACATGCGACCCGTCAAGCGGCGGTATCGGCACCAAATTAAAAACGGCTAAAAGAACATTGGCCCATACGACCAAGACGGCTAAGCTGGCGATGGCTGGCGGCAAGGCTATAAAACGAATAAGCAGAGAAAAAGTTAAAGCTAAAATAATATTTCCCACTGGCCCCGCTATTCCAACTAAAGCTGGCCCATACTTAGGATACCGCAAATTATAAGGATTGAAGGGTACAGGTTTTGCCGCCGCGAACATAAACCGACCACCGGTCGCTATAAGAAGAAACGCTGGCAACAGCAAAGTAAAAAACGGATCTATATGCGCCGCCGGATTTAAGGTTAAACGCCCTAGGTCTCTTGGTGTTGGGTCGCCAAGTTCATCGGCCGCCCAACCATGCATGTATTCATGAAACACAGCGGAAAGCAAAAGAATCGCGAAAAAAGCAATTGTGTACATAATTACTGAGAATAATAGAAAACGTGCTTTCTGGCAACCTGTCGGTATAAACTAAGATACATTTTACACTTCTTGGTAATCTTGCTGTTGACACTCCACGCGAATACGTGTTAACCTGCCACCATTATAAAATTATTTATATTATATGTCCCGAGTTTGTTCCCAATGCGGCCGCGGCGCCTTGAGCGCGCAGAGCCGGAGTCATTCCAATATCGCCACCAAGCGGCGACAATTTTTAAATTTGCAAACACGCCGCTTGGACGATCAAAAAGTTAAGATCTGCACGCGCTGTTTGCGAACTATGACTAAAAGAATGGCTGCGGCTTAAACTAGAACAGCAACCAGGTGGTAATGGAGAAAAAGATTATCAGACTTATTATATCCTGAATAATCGTGGTGAATGGTCCGGATCCTAAGGCCGGGTCTTTTTTTGTCCAATAAAGTAGAGTTGGCACGATGAGGGCAACGACTGGCGCTAAAGCCATGTTGACAAACATAGCCACCGCCACTGCCAAGGCTAGCGACCAAGCCCTCGTCCATATTAATGTGAAAATCCATATAAAAAGAGTAATGACCGCGGCGATAAGAAGACCAACGGCAAACTCGCGACTGGCGTAACGCCATAATGACGATTGTTTAAGCGTTAAACTCCTGATGTATATTGTTTCCGTCTGTGTACCTATGGCATCACTCATATACACAACGAGGGGGATAAAAAATGCCAGAAAAATCTGTTGCTCAATGCTTGCCTCAAAAAGACGAGCGACCAATATTGCTATAATACCGCCAGCGAAGCCAATAATGAGCCACGGCAAACGCAATTTAGCCAATCGCCATGGCCCCACATGGAGCATATCGGTAACAGGATGCTCACGCTGTACCCCGGATAACCTTAAAAAATCTTCGGTATGTTCTTCGTGCAGTATTTTTAAAATTTGGCCAGCCCCTACGACTCCTAAAAATTCATTTGTGCCCGGCCGCACTATTGGTACGGCTTTTATATCGTGTTGAATGGCCAGAATACTGGCTCGCTCTTGATCATTGTGCGGATGAACCACTACCAAATCTTTAACCATTAAATCAGACATCTTTTCCTCATTTTTGGCGGCCAAAACTTCCCGCACCGACGCAGTTCCAATAAGACAACGCTTATCATCTAAGATATAAACATAATTGAGCGTGTCCCATTTCTTGCTGCGTAAGTGCCTTAATACCGCCTCAACAGTATCTGCCGCGCCGGCAGTCGGCACTGCTTCAACAAGATGATCCATCACTGTTTCTTTTTCATCAGACTTCATAATAATTATCCACTCAATATCGGGGTGCCGGGAATCGTCAGACCGAGGCTGATCCCTGCCCGTCCGGCAGGCGGGCGCCCAGGGCGGAAACCGCCACTACATGCACCTGATCCACCCCGCACCTTTTTACTACTTTTCTGGTCGGGGTGCCGGGAATCGAACCCGGTCTACATGCACCTGCCACCCCGCACTTTAATTGCCCTATCGGGGCGCCGGGAATCGAACTCGGACTACACCCACCCCATGGGCGTGTACTACCACTATACTACGCCCCGCGAAAAAGTGCGGGGCAAGTGCACGTGTACTACCACTATACTACGCCCCGTTAGAGATTTAACCGACTGTTCAATTTGTCTTGAGTTAATTAATACTGCATAAACAATTATATTTGTACTTTGCCAATTTGTAAATCATCTCTAACGGGGTACACCCCTCTCCTGAAAAACGGTCAAACAAAAAAGACCCGCTTGGGTCAAATAAAACTATAAGCAAACTCCACGGACAAGGGTCTAGATTTGGCATCAGGTATAAGTGGGCTTTTGGCTTTCGCCTCCTTCTACCTTGTGTTTATCACACTCGGAACGGAAGCTAACCATACGTGCCGCTGGTGTTCTCATCGCTTGGCCACGGCCGCGCGATATATGAACTCCTGACTACCAAGGTTGTCCCAAAACTAGTAACCCATGAGGTGGAGTGCTTACCCCTGTTTTTTACTTACTCTTTTTTCAGGGGCATTATTATTGTAGCACAGGCAAAAAAGACAGGCAAACGTAAAATCTAAAAAGGGTAGATGGGGCGAGACTTGAAAATCTCGCCCCATCCAGGTATCGCATTGCCGACCTCACTAGATCGGTGATGTGGTCAGAGGTTGGCCGTTGCCGGGTATGACCCCAAGAGCAACATCTCACGCATGAACGAGTTGGGTCTTGCCGCCAGTTGCTCAAGGCGGCTCCTCAATATTGGGTCGTCCTGGTGCCCGGTAACGTCCAGCCAGAAGACGTAGTCGCCGAATTCTCCTTCCACTGGGTCATGATAGAGGAGTGTCAGGTTGTACGATGGCGACGCTGTGGCAAAGACACCGGTCAGCTGATGAAGGGCTCCCGGCACATTGGCGAGACGGACCAACACCGTGGTTCGGTCGTTCCCGGTTGCCGACAGCTGCAGGGTACTGACTGCCGCCAGGACCAGAAATCTCGTCTGATTTCGTGGGTCGTCGGAAACGACCCACATCTTGCGCAACCCGCATGACTCGGCGGCAAGCTCTGAGGCTATAACAGCAATAGTCGAGTCTCCGGCGGCCTCTCGAGCGGCAGCACCAGTTGAGGACGCGTTATCAATCGGGATACCCTGAATAGCGAGATCAGCCAGGAACGACCGGCATTGGCCGAACGCGGCCGTGTACGACTTCACGACACGCGGGGGCCACTGGCCGTCTGAACGCTGAAGGCAGTAGAGCACTACGGGGGTACGCAATTCCCCGATCGCCCGGATGCGTCCTCTACTGTAGCGCCAGATCGCTCGCGTCGTCTCGGTCACCACGCCGTCCCAACGGTTCTCGATGCCCACGATACCTTGGTCAATCCGCCCCTCGCTCACGGCCTGAACGATATCGGTGTGCGTGTTGAGAGCCACCAAAGTAGCGCCCTGTGGCGCGTACTCCTTGGCCACGCGGTAGCCAAACGTGGCCCCTTCAGGACCCAGGTACCCAATACGAATGATTCCCTCCATGACTGTTCCTCCTTGTCGTTATTAAACTCGAATGACCATTCCGTCACAAAAAACCAGCCCGGTGAGGGGCTGGCGTTGTTGTTTCAAAAGATGTTGCAACAGCAAAGCTAACCACTCACCACGGACTGGCTAAAGAAAAAAATGTGATTAGTAATTACACGTTTAAGCATGAAAGTATAGTAATACAAGGGCTGGATAATAGCAAGCAAACGCCCAAAAACGCTCCACAAAAACTTTGCCCATTCAATATTCTAAAATAAATGGGAGGGCGGGATGAATTATTAGCTGATAGTAACTGTTTGGTCTAGTAATCGAGCGTAATAACTTCGCATGCGAACTCCTTGGTGCTTTCCGCCAATAACAGACTTCGCCTCCTCCAAGGCGGCGCGATGCGCCGCTTCTTCTGCTGTCGTGTCAGAAAATGCCGTGCGACCTCCATAGGCTCCGCAGTCAGAGTGATTAATTAAAATAATTTCTTTGGGCTCGTGCAGGCGGATAGAAATTCCAATGTCCTCAAGCAGACCATCGCGTCTTGCGGCTGACCCGGCGGCCGTCAGGTGTTTGGCCGCGCCTGGGATAGTTAATAAATCGTAACTTTTAATCCCCAATTCATTTTGCAAAAAATTTTTAATCGCTTCGTGAAAACGAAAATCAATGCAATGGATAACTAAAGCGTCGCAGTGATGAGCATTGTTTTGATTATTTGCTGTCATTGTTAGAAAAATTATTTATAAATTAAACTCTGCATCACTGTACTAGTACGGTGATACAAGCATGCTTTACATACGCCCGCCTAATTTAGGTGGGGATGGCGAGTGAGCTCTTCTTGAGCTCTCCTCGCCATCAATATAGAAAGATCAGGCAAGGTCACGCAGGTGACGGAAGCGAGGATGATCTTCATTGATGTAGTCAATCAAGAGCTCGCTACCATTGTGAACATGAGACATCGGAGCTACCTCAACCTTGGACACAATGTCTAGCTCCTCCTTGCTAAAGGTGTCCAGGCGATGTAAACGCTGAACGATTTTGGGAGTTTGCTGTTTTGCAAGTTGCTTTCCAGCCACAGCCACTCCTAATAAAGGAAGCAACTGAATCTCGTGCCGCCGCGCTTTGCCGCACGGGTCAAGATGGATAACCACGCCGCCGCGGTTCGTGCTCTTCAGGATCATAGACTCAATGAATTGATACACCAGAAATGTCCTGATTGTATCATGCTGACGAGAGTTGAAGAATGGATCTCTGAATCTTGGATCGAGCCACAGCGCTCCACCATTGATCGCAATGGCGTGTCGGCATTGTGTCACTCTTTCAA
>MGEK01000039.1 GCA_001791325.1 Candidatus Uhrbacteria bacterium RIFCSPLOWO2_01_FULL_47_25
ATCCGGCCAAATCCCCGGATACCGTAGCTAATTCTGTGAATTTGCATACTCCTTGGATCTCCAAGGAGTGCAAGATGTATCTGGCCTTATGCAGGCCATAAGGCCGAACAACGAGGCGTGTAGGGACGCCTACAAAGAGCATAAGCTCCAGAGACCCGACGCCCCCCCAGCCAGTATGTCCTAGACAGCTGGCTTTTCCATTATTTTGACTTTTCCAATCTCTTAACCAACCCCTCGTCAAAAGTTATTCTTCTCAATTCTCCCACATCAACGCCTGTTAGGGCATAAACTTGATTGCCGGAGAAAATCTTTTTGTCTTCCTGACGAAGCTCAAGAAGATTAATCGCTTCATCAATGCCCTCCCAACTCAGTGCTTCAATTTCCAAATAAGGCTCAAGACCCGGCCAGTAATCAATGTCAAAAATAATATCATCTTTTTGCCAGCGAACACGTTTATTTTCCGCATAATGTTTTTCTATAAATCCTAATCTTAAGAGAATTTCCGCAGTTTTATTAAAATCATCAACAACCACTTCCACCTCTTCCATACCCTTATCAGAGGTCAAACCGTCGTTAGATATTACACCAATTCGTTTTTTAAACCCCAGAGTAACCTTATCACCTTCATCGCGAACGCGCAGAAACGCACCCGCCTTATCAAGCCGCCAATCCGGATAATCAAAAACGCGACGGCGATAAAAATATTCTCCGATTTTCACAGCTCCAATACTCTCCAGCTTTTTCTGAAGTTCATCGGGATTTATATTCAAAAATTTTACTTCAATTTCTTGCATGACACTTTTACGTTTCATTGAATATCCCACACGACTTCCATCGCCTCATAATCATTATCACTTTCTCCGTATTTGCCAACCATAAAATGTAAATGCGGACCCAAATGCGCTAGCCAACCCGTTGACCCGCTATATCCGATAATCTGTCCTTTCCTGACTTGATCTCCTAATTTCACCAGTATTCCGTCCTTTTTCAAATGCTCATATTCAGAATATTCCTCGTTGTCGTGCTGAAGTTCAATAAAATTTCCAAAAGGTTCTAGCTCTTTATTTTGACCGCCCGCATTGGAATCTGATTTTAGATCTACTACAATACCATCCGCGGCAGCTCTTATCTTAGTTTCTTCTTTACAAATAAAATCTACTGAACTTTTCAGATTACCAACGTGAGCAGGCGATTCATCATAACTTATCCTAACCACATCGGTTATCTTGACTGGATATATGTATTTATTCTTTGTTTTCATGCCACATGACACTTTTTATACTTATTCCCACTACCATCCAATTAGTGCATAAGCCATTGAAACAATATTTAGATTCCCGTGTTGCTTTTCTACTAAATGAGCCAACTTCTTGGCAACGCCTTTATAAAGTTCAATTTTCATATTAAGCTTTTGGTCCCAATCTAACAAATTAGAAACCATATCATACAACTTTAACAATTGCGCTTCTTCACTTTTCTGAAAAATTTTTTCAAGACCTTCGGTTGGAGTTTCAAAAGTAAGCTCTTGAATCAATTTTACAACTTCGTCCGATATATTACTCGGCAAAGTCGCGGTAGTATCCTCCACAACATCATGCAAAAGAAGGGCTTGGGCTCCGCGCCATCTTAATTCCTCTGACAATGTTGTTTCGGTCAACAGTGTCATTGCGCACCAAATTGGATGGATGCTGTATGGAGTTCGCTTATCCCAAAATCTAAAAGAATTATCTGGCTGTTTTGGATACTCCTCGTGAGCAGTAATGACAAATAGAATTAGTTCTGAAAGTTTCTTAGTGTTTATATTATCCGCCATAATATCCTTTTATTAATTTTTTAGATATATCATGTGGATTTATATTTTTGTTCTTATTGATCAGTTTTTGTTCTAAGAGCATATTTAAAAATGTTAGTATTAAGGACGCAAAAATTCTTTCAGTTTATTTAGGGCGATTCTTCTCATACTGATTTCATTTTTTTCTTCTCGACTCATTTCTGCGAATGTCTTTTTATGACCACTTGGCAAAAATATTGGATCCCATCCAAAGTTAATTTCTCCTTTTGGCTTGACTATCGTGCCTTTTGTTACTCCTTCAAAATAATATATCTCTGCACGATTTTTTGCATATCCAATAAGCGTTTTTGCCTCTGCGCTAGTATCTCCTAATTTTTCAGCGATTTTAGCTAATCCGTCATTTCCGACTGTTTTCAGAAACCACTTGATTAACGGACCTGGCAACCCATTTAAGCAATCAAGATACAAAGACGTGTCCTCTACTATAAATTCTCCTTTCGAATGGTTCAGTGCTTCAAATAATTTCTTTTTTATTATTTCCTTTGCGTCAATTTCTTGAATTTCAAGCAGATCAATATCCAACTGCCTTACTTCTGGCAGAATTGCCTTTACTTCCTCAAATTTATTCTTATTTCCAGTGATGAAGTAGATCATAATTTATTTCTCCTCATACCCCATGACACTTCTTATATATATTTCCGTCTCTTTAAATATTCTTCAAACACCGGCGTGAGGTTATCAATAATATTATACTTTTTATATTCCTTCGGGTCTATCCATTCATAAGCATCATGATCGGTGCTTACTATTACTTTAGGTGACAGTGCGTAACATTCAAAAAATATTCCAACAATCTGCCACTGTTCTCCGCGAACAACCGGACGCCACTCATTTACTGTTATTGGATTTCCAATTTGGATACTTAAACCCGTCTCTTCAAGGACTTCACGAGCCAAAGCTTCATTAAAGCGTTCGCCGGGCTTCAACCGACCACCCGGAAGATCATAACGTCCCTCGTTCGTACCATCTGCGTATAAGCTTGCCTCACGAAGAATTAGAATTTTCTCATCATGAATAATTACAGCTTTTGTCGCAATAAAAAGTTTTAGTTCCATATTATTGTAGCCCTACGCCCCGCGGCACTTCTGCTATTTATTGCCAGCCCCGTGCGCGCCTTTACGTTTGGCCAACAAGGTCATCCCGTCTTTAATGATGACCACCCCTGCTCCAACTTTTGGCACAGAATTTTCCATAGTCTATTAAAATTATATTTCTTCAACTTCCTTTAATCTATACTCCAGAATAACATCCGATTTGCCAAAAAGGAACTTACCCTTAAATTTCTTCCCGCTCAAGAATAATGGCATCCAATATATATCGTCAGACCACATATTGCCAAACGGAATTTCGTCTGTATGGAACCATTGCGGTTTCATTTCGTCGCTTTCAATTGGCTCTCCTAAAAAATTATCTGCCTTGAAAATATGAACCTCTAAAATTTCAGGATTACCATTAAATTCAAAATTTATAATTCCCCTACGTTCTATTCCAGTGGCAATAACCCCAACCTCTTCTTTAGTTTCCCTCAAGACCGCTTCTTCAATGGGTTCTCCTTCTTTCACCTTTCCGCCAAATCCATTCCATCGTCCCGCTCCAAGTCCGCGTTTTTTCATTCCGAGTAAAATCTTGGGGTGCTGATGAATTATGCAGAGTGTAAATAGATTTTTCATAATCTTTTGATCCTTATGCCCATGACCCTCCTTCGCTAAAGCTTCGAACAGGCACAGCACTTTTTATCCCAGTAGTAGAAGCTTCGCTTCACTACGGGATTGCGCGTTGTCATGCGCCATGACAACGCTTATATTTCTTGCCTGATCCGCACGGACAGGGTTCATTGCGGCCTATTTTTTGATGCCGTACGGTTCCACCACCAGACACTTCCTGTCCACCTTCTGGCATATCGGCGTTCATACCCGCTGATCGCTCGGACATTGTTTTAGCTGGCGCGCTAAATGTTAAATTACGACGCTGCATTGAAGGAGCCATATCCACAGCCACGCTTATTTTATAGATGCTGTAAACCACTTGCTTTCTGATAAGATCCAGCAACTCTTGAAACAAACGATAGGCCTCTCGCTTGTATTCCACCAAAGGATCGCGCTGACCGTATCCGCGAAGCCCAATCCCCTGCCGCAGATGATCAATAGCTTCCAAATGCTCAATCCAAAGCGTATCAATGGCTCGGAGCATCATGGAGCGCTCAATTGACAAAAAAGCGGCTGGGTCATTAATTTTGCGCTTAATATTTTCGCGCAAAGCGCCGTAAGCATTTTTAGCGTCATCAATAATTGCCTCAATAAGTTTAGTGCGCTCAACCGCCCCCAAGGCGCGGTCAGAACCGGCTGAAGATATTTCCTTTAGAGCCGTTTCTGTATTGGCTGAAACCGGATAAATTGTCCGCAAAACTTCAATAATTTCCGGTATATTCCAATCGCCGTCCCCTTCTAAATGAGTGTGAAACCCAACAACTTGCTCTATTTCTTGCTCAATCATGCCCAAAATTTCCTCCTCCAAAATATCCGCTTCGCCATTTTTACTCTCGCTAAATTTTTCTAAAATTCTACGACGCAATCCGTAAACTACTTCCCGATGCTTATTTATTACATCATCGTATTCCACCAAGTATTTTCTGATATCAAAGTTGTGTCCTTCAACTTTGTGCTGGGCTGATTCAAGGGCTTTAGAAACCATTCTATTCTCAATTGGCATATCTTCTGGCACGCCCAAGCGCTCCATCATGTTTCTTATGCGCTCGGAGCCAAAAATGCGCATTAAGTCATCGTCTAAAGAAACATAAAACTGCGATGAGCCCGGGTCGCCCTGTCGGCCGGCGCGACCTCGCAACTGATTATCAATACGCCGCGACTCATGGCGCTCTGTACCAATAACATGAAGACCGCCCAAAGCGACGACTGCTTCATGGTCTTTTTGCCATTGCTCTTGCGCTGTATGGTCAGCAATGGCCTCACCACCTTCTGAACTTGTCAGAGGCGGCGGCGTACCCCCCAAGATAATGTCCACACCGCGACCGGCCATGTTGGTGGCTAAGGTAACCGCGCCTCGACGTCCGGCTTCAGTAATAATCTGCGCTTCACGTTCATGGTTTTTAGCGTTTAAGACTTCATGCGGAATACCTTCAGTCTCTAAAAGCGCGCTTAATGTTTCATTTTTCTCAATGGAAATAGTGCCAATAAGCACGGGCTGTCCTCGTTCATGCCGCTCTTTTACTTCACGCATCACCGCCGTGAATTTCCCCATTTCAGTTTTATAAATTCTGTCCGCTAAATCAGCGCGGATCATGGGTTTGTGCGTTGGAATCACCACTACTTCTAATTTGTAAATTTTATGGAATTCTTCGGCTTCGGTTTCGGCCGTACCGGTCATGCCCGCTAACTTTTCGTACAATCTGAAATAATTTTGAAAAGTAATAGTCGCCAAAGTCTGACTCTCACGCTGAATTTCCACGCCTTCTTTTGCCTCAATGGCCTGATGCAGACCCTCTGAATAGCGGCGGCCAAACATAAGGCGGCCGGTAAATTCATCAACAATGATAATCTCTCCATCCTTAACCACATAGTCACGGTCTTTTTTGTAAAGAGTTTCCGCTCGCAGGGCCTGCTCAATGTGATGAACCGACGAAAGGCCACTAACCGTGTAAATATTTTCAACGCCTAGCCATTTTTCCAACTTGGCGATACCTTCGGCGGTTAATGTCGCCGCGCGCATTTTTTCATCAATGTTAAAATCAGCTTTCTCCTCCAGCTTTTTTATCAAATCAGCAAACTTGTAATAAAGATCAGTTGATTCTTCAGCAGGCGCGGAAATAATGAGCGGCGTGCGCGCTTCGTCAATCAAAATACTGTCCACCTCATCAACAATAGCGTAATGCAGTTTGCGCTGAACCATATCTTCCAGCCGCGCCACCATATTATCGCGCAAATAGTCAAAACCGAATTCGTTGTTAGTGCCGTAGGTAACATCAGCCGCGTACGCCTCACGACGAGGCACGGGAACTAATGAACGTGTTGGATGATCATATCTAAACGCGCTATCGTGCTGAATGCAGCCAACAGTCAAACCAACCGCATCATAAACTGGCCCCATCCATTCAGCGTGAAACTTAGCCAAGTAATCGTTGACCGTGACCAAATGCGCCCCCTTACCGGTTAAAGCATTCAAATATAGCGGCGCTGTGGCGGTCAAAGTTTTTCCTTCACCAGTTCTCATCTCGGCAATTTGACCGCGATGCAAAACCGCGCCGCCAATCAACTGCACGTCAAAATGGCGCTGACCCAAAGTGCGTCGCGCCGCTTCACGAATGACGGCAAAGGCCTCGGGCAAAAGATCATCTATAGTCTCCCCTTCTTGAAGGCGTTTTTTAAATTCGTGAGTTTTAGCGCGTAATGCTTCGCTGGTTAAGGCTGTAAACGAAGGCTCAAGCTCGTTAATTCTCTCAATAATTGGCCTAATTGACTCCACGACCTTAGCATTTGGATCACCAAAGATTTTTGTTAAAAATGACATGTAAGCAACTATAGCGGCTTCTCAATAAAATGTGAAGCACTCCACAAGCTCACCCCTATGGCGTCAGCCATGTCGCGGTTTCGTGAGGCGCCTGCCTGCCGCAGGCAGGAAACCCCATACCGTCCCGATGGCCATCGGGACCGGTGCGCGAGTGAAGAAGCCCGCGATGTCATGCACCGCGGGCTTCTGTGTAGCGAAAAAAACCAAGTTAAATCTTACCACCCAAACAACTTCCCCACCTCCTCCGGTGTCTCGCGCCGCCGAGCCAGCGTAATATCGCCGTCTTGGACGATAATCTTGGCCGGTGAGGAAAGTAAACAGTGATGAGAAGCCAGAGCGTCTTGATAAGCTCCGGTATCAAAAATCGCTATGTATTGTTGCTCTCCATCTTCAAGCTCCTCAAGACGCGGCAAACGAATATATGTGCCCGAGGCCGTGTATTTGTCATCAGAATCGCAGGAACTACCGGTCAGCCAAACCGGTACGAGTTTTTTCGCATCCATGTGGTTCACTGGAGCAACGTGCCACTTTTGATGAATCGCCCATGTATCAAGAAGATCATTCATAAAACTGCCGTCAATAATGTACCAAAGTTTTCTTGATCCATTAGAGACGGGTTTCGCATGGATAATTCTAAAAATAGAAATTTGCGCCGGCGCCACGGCATAACGACCCCACTCTACAATGAGATGGGGCGGGGGCACGCCGGCACGAGCGGCCATTTTCCCAATCGTCCCGACGATGCCGTTGGCCACGCTCTCAACGCTATAAAGTCTGCGGCTGCCATAGGGCACGGCAAACCCTCCCCCTAGATCAAGAGTATCAAGGCTGGGATTTGTTTTACGCAACTGGATATAGAGTTCCATCAACTTTTTGGCCGCCCGTACGAGATCACTCCCTTGTTCAATTTGCGATCCAAGATGATAATGAAGAATTTTTAAATTTCGAATACGCCCTAATTCTAAAATTTCTTCCGGGGATGTTCCGAATTGATCAAATTTCTTGTCCCAGTGAGAGCGAACTTTTATATTGATATTAGCGCGGATACCCACATCACCCTTAAAACTTTTGAGCATCGGTATTTCTCCAAGATCTTCAATAATGGGTGTAATGTAAACGCCGAGATTCCTAAGTTCGGTTATTAAGTCTATATATTTTGCCACTTTGGGACCATTGCAGATAACCCGAATACGCGCGTTGAAGTGATTTTGCCCCCACAATTTTTTCAACAGCCAAAGTTCATTATGAGAGGCAACTTCTAAATTTGCTCCCTCGGAAAGAAGCGGAATCACAAATTCTTTGTTCTGGTTTACCTTCATGGGGTAGTGATAGGAAAACCGACCGCGGTACTTACGGCGCCTCATAGTATTCTGAAAAACCGTAAAAAGATCCTCAACCTTTTGCTCCAAAATGTGGGGAAAAACAATTTCTAAAGGCGAACCGTATTTTTTGACTAATTCAAAAACGTTATACTGATAGTTACCCTCCTTAACGATAAGATGGCCATCCCGACTCACATCAAACCACTGCGTATTCAGCTCCGGACGTCCTAATTTCCAAAACTGGCGAACGTTTTTCACGACTGTACCTCCCTTTGCCGACGGCGCGGACTGACCAACCTAGCTTGGCGAACGCTAATGCTCCGTTTCTCTTTCAGGCCATGTAATTCACGCTTTAATTCGTCTTTAACGGCATCAACTGCCGCATAAATATCGGTAGATACAGCCTCGGCTCTAAATAAGTGCTTTGGTCCATGGAGATTGGCTTCGGCACGCCAAACATCGCCCTTATGATGGTGTTTAGTAGTCCGCTCCAGCTCTACTCTGGCGTGCGTTAAACCGGGAAAAAATTTTGCCAGAGAAAGAATTTTTTGTTCCGCGTACCTCTTTAGGGCTGGAGTAAGGTCAAGATTCGTTCCTTTGATACTAATAACCATACCCCCGCACCTTTACGGCGTTAGCGTTCTTTGGTCAGCCCGCACTAGAGCTAGCGACCACAAAGAATCAATAGCTGAAACTGTAAGCTTATAACATTCCTGACGAACGCCTGTTACTATACCGGATTGAATTAAATGATAATGATAATTGATCATAAGTTAAGTTTTGGTTCAGCTGTGGCGTTCGTAACGCCGAAAGGTGCGGGGCATATTCACAAGAATAATAACATGGTCAAATAAATAAACACAAGAAAATTAGTGGATAACTTTGACCCCGGCGAGTTCATCAACCAGGCTCTCAATAAGAGCCATAGCGCTATCATTGCCGGGGTGATGATAGGCCTCCAAGCGTTCTTCAAAAACATCAAGATTCCGAAGGAATTCCGCTATACCATCTATCTCTGCCACGCGCAGCATTTTGCCGTAACCTAATCGCTCAAGCTCCAAGGCATTATCAATCTGCTCAAATTGACCGGCGATCGGTATCGCCAAATATGGCTTTTTTAAAACAAGACTCTCGGAAATTAAGGTAAACCCGCCAGTGCCGATAATCGCCCGACAGCCCAGAAGATCATCCAAAAATCCTTGCTCGCTAAAAGCACGAAAATCTAAATTACCCTGCCGCCCTATCGCTCCATGGCCGTAAATACGATAAAGCTGATTGGTTTTTTGCAATATGACCGGCAAACGTTCGTTCTTAAACGAATCATAAACTAAAATATGCTCGCCGCGATGCGGCCGCGCCCCCAAAATAGACGGCCGGATAATCGGCGGCACTATATGAACATGACTTTTTTTGACTGGCTCACTGGCCAAAGTGGTAACAACATAATGATCAGCTCGCGGCACAATCAAACGTACGACGGCCTTAGACACAAGCCAATCATGGCGATAGCGCCAAGGCACCCTTGAACCACGAAACAACACATGATGAATATTGCCTATGGAAATGATGGGCACGCCGAAGCGCAGAGCCGTCAGGGCCGTCACCGGCTCAAAGTCAGTGCAAACGACGTCTGGCCGCGTTGTTTGAAAAAGATTGGCCGCCAATTCTAAACTCTTTACCGCCTCGGGAGCTCTAATTAAATTTCTCCAAATTGTTGACAAATATCGGATCGCGTTATGCTGATAATCAAAATGCAATCCAAAAACTTCGGTGACGGAAAATTCCTCCCCCAGCAAATCCTTGCCTCGGTCATAGGTTACCACTTGCACTTCATGCCCCTCATTGATTAAATAACGAATTACTTCGCGCGAACGAATGGCGTGGCCAGAGCCCTCTCCGGAAACTCCGTAAATAATTTTTATGTTGGCAGACATATTGCTCCGGTCAAATTTTTTTCAAAGTTATCTTATGACGTTCCAATGTCCCGACGTATTGCCGTAGAGAAACGTCAAATATCTGCAAGCTTATATCAAACGAATTAACCCAAAACGATTTCCCCGCGGTTTTTAGAAGATTTCTCTTTAGTTCATTAAACTGCCGCCTATCATTAAGCACAGCCAAACCAATGGTAATGTGCGGCTGAAACTGACTTTTAACCATAGGATAACCGTATTTTTTTACCATTCTAGTCTCCATGGCGGAATAAAGCCCAAGAGACAAGCGCTCGTGATCCACGGAGCGAATAAAACCATTTCTCAAACTATTAGCGGAGCGCACAATATCATTATGCAATAAAAACAAATTTTGATTGCCTTTAATCTTCAAAAAATAATAAGGTCGTTCGGCCGTTAATCCTTTTGACGCACTTTCTATGGTTAGGGCAAAATGGCGCCTTTTCAGCTTTTGCGCGGCACGCAACAAAGCTGGCATATTGCTTCTTGGAAAACGACATAGATATAAAGTAATGTGAGGACTAAAACGATAACCCGAGAAACTAACAATACCCGCCAACTTTTTAGCGCGCATAATAATTTTAGAAAATTGCGAAGGAACTGATATTTTGATGAATAAGATTATTTCTCTGTTAACATGAGGCATAATTTTATGACGACTCCTTCAGCAGTTCTCCGACTGTTTTGTTAAAACCGACAAAAACTGGCTCTGGCTCAAGCACCACTCCAAAAACATCGCGAACACGTTGACGAATTTGGCCGGCCAAAGCCACAACGTCTGATGCTTTTGCTCCGCCGCGATTGATAATGGCCAGCGTATGATTGGCGGAGATTCCAACTCGCCCAAACACGTCCCCGCGCTGAAACCCGGCTGATTCAATTAGCCAGGCGGCTGAAAGTTTTACCAATTCGCCGCCCATTGGCCAGCGCGGCATAACTTTGCTCGGGAACAAACGCGCGGACGCTCGCTGCAGCTCGTCGGACGTATCCCTGGTTACGATTGGATTTACAAAAAATGAACCAACACCGCGGCTATTGGGATCGTCCTTATCAATTACCATAGATTTGCGACGGCGTATCGCCAAAACTGTTTGACGAACATCACCAAGCGTCGGTTTAACTATGTGCTGTGCGCTTAACTCACGCGCCACATCGTCATATAGCACCGCCCCGTCATTAATACGAGATAAACGAAATATCACTTTCGTAATTAAATACCCTCCAGTTTTTTTAAAGCGACTCTGGCGATAGCCAAAACCACATTCTTGCCTGGAAAATTGACGCCTTGTGCCGGTCTGACAATCTATCGTTTCAACCGTCTCAATAGTGGCAGCCGCCTCCTGACCATAACAGCCAATGTTCTGCACTGGCGCTGCGCCAACAAGCCCGGGCACGCCGCTCAAGCACTCTATCCCCGCGAGCCCCCTAGCAACAGTGGCTACCACTAAGTCATCCCAGTTAAGTCCGGCTGACGCTTCTACTATTGTATCATCGCTGTTGTGAAAAATGAGTTGACGATTCGTGTATCTCAAAACCAAACCACGCCAACCGCTATCAGCTACCACTATATTACTGCCGGCGCCCAGAACGAACACGGGCAATTTGCATTGATGCGCGTAACGTAAAATCTCCGCGGCCTCATCATCCTTATCTGTTTCAATATAATAATCAACTGGTCCGCCAATTCCCAAGGTCGTATGCGGCGCCAATGGCTCATTCTTTTTGACAAGCGAAACGAATTTTGTCCCGCTAAAAAAATTAACCGCATCTGTCATACGCTAACTCATTATCATCTCCGCCAAGCGCCAAATGTCCCCGGCCCCCATCGTCACCACCACATCGCCTTCTTTTAAAACTCCGCGTAAAATGTCGGCCGCTTCTTCAAGCGTACGGACTGGACGAGCTCGAGAGGCTGTTAGTTGATTAACGGCCTCGGCTATAATGTTGTTGTCAACTTCACCGCCCTTCTCGCGGGCTGAAGAATATATGGGGGGTAAAATTATTTGATCGGCATGATTCAGCGCCGCGGCAAAATTTTTTAAAAAAGCGGCTGTGCGGCTAAAAGTATGGGCTTGGAAAACACACCATAAACGGCGTTGAGGATAGCGCGCTCGCAAGGCGGCAATGGTCGCGGTAATTTCCGTTGGATGATGAGCATAGTCATCAATGATAATCGCTTTATTAAATTCGCCGCGATACTCCAGGCGCCTGGCCGTGCCGCGAAAGTTAATAAGCGCCCGAGCAATGGCCTCCAGATTAACGCCAGCCGCGTCAGCCATGGCTATTGCCCCCAGAGCATTAAGAGCATAATGGAAACCGGTCGTAGGAATATTAAATTCGCCATAAGGATTGCCATTATGAATAACTTTAAAACTAGTGTTCTCCGCTAAAACCACGTCTGTTAAGCGCCAATCGTTGTTTTTGGCCGTGCCATAAGTTAAAAATTTACCACGGCAAACGGACTGTAACTTTAACCTCAAGGGTTCCTCTCCCCAAGCAATCAAAGTCCCATCTGTTGGGATTTTAGCGGCAAAGTCAAGAAATACAGTTTGATAGCTTTTAATGTCAGGAAAATAATCTGGATGGTCATAATCAACATTAGTAATAATTAGATGGCGCGGCGCATAATATTGAAATTTATTTTGGTATTCATCGGCCTCCAGCACAAACCATGGACTAGAGCCCAAGCGGGCGTTGCCTCCCCAGTCCATAACCGTACTGCCGACGATAGCCGTGGGATCCAGTCCGCCCTCTTCAAGCATGCGGGCAAGCATGGCCGTGGTCGTGGTTTTACCATGCGATCCGGCCACGGCAATACTGTGCGCATACATGGCCAATAAAAATCCAACAACCTCCGGGTAACTCCATTCAGAAATACCCCGCACCTGCACCGCTCGGCGTTCAATATGATCATCCGCGTAGGCCGTTGAATAAATAACAGCGGCGACTCGGGGACCAATGTTGCCAGCTTCAAATCCGTTAGCGCAGTGGATGTTGAGGCGCTTCAAAACTGAATCCGTCGTAAACACTTCAGATGTATCTGATCCGGAAATTACGTAACCCTGCCCCTGCAGAATTTCCGCCAGGGCAGTCATAGCCACTCCCTTCAAACCAATCAAATGCAAATGAGCCGGAGGATCAGGAAATTGTTTGCCGGTTTTAAGCATATTCTAATTTATGAAAATCGTTTCCAGATGTTCTAAGAATTGTTTAGACCCGTCAGCAATCAATTCATGAAGGGCGCGCCCGTAATGTTCCCTAATTGCTTGGTTATTGACGAGATTGAGTACTTCTTGCGCAAATTTATTTGCCGTCAAATTTATTTGCTCCAAAACTATGGCGGCTCCTCGTTGGGCTATGGCTTGGGCGTTTGCTTCCTGGTGTGAATCAGGGATTGGTATAACGATAGCGGCTTTGCCAAGACAGGCAAGTTCTGAAATAGTGCCCATGCCGGCGCGACTAACCACCACTTCGGCGGCGGCATAGAAATCCGGCAGTTCTGCCCTGGCAAATGCTTGTTGATGATAATAGATTGACGGCTGTACACTAATTTGTTTGCCCGCTCCGGTCAAATGAATTAATAAAACTCTTTCTGCTAAAAATGGCAGGGCCTCAATAATCAGCCGATTCAAAGCCAGAGCGCCAGTGCCGCCGCCCATAACGAGTACTAACGACAAATCAGAACCAGTCTGAAAATGCCGTCGGGCGGCCAAGGGGTTTCCGTTCAGCACTGACGGACGAACAAGATTTCCAATAACTACGGAGTTTTTATCATGACCTGGCCAAACACTTGTTTTTAAAGAGGCAAAGGGACTCATTAATTTGTTGGCCAGTCCGCGCTCTACATCCTGCTCGTGCACTGTTACCGGTATCCTCAAGCACCACGAGGCCCAAACAAGAGGTACGCTGACAAATCCGCCCGCTGTTAACACGGCGTCGGGATGCAATTTTTGCAATAACCAAATAGACTTCAAAAATCCAGCCGCCACTAAAAATGGCGCGGCCACATTGCGCCAATCCCAATAACGACGCCACTTGCCGGCCGGCAAAATAAAAAAAATAATCCCATAATTTTCAACCATGTGCCGCTCCGGCCCATGGGCCGTGCCAGCCCAAAAAAATTCATACGACAATTTTTTTAAGCGCGCCTGTTCTACTATTGCCAAAAGCGGCGTCACTGAACCGCCTGTTCCACCACCAGACAAAAGGAGTTTTCGTTTTTTCATATATCGCGCCGTCGAGTTGAGATATTAGCTAAGATGCCGGCGGCGGCCAATAAAACAACCATGGAAGAACTGCCATAGCTAAGAAAAGGTAAAGTAATCCCGGTCAACGGCAAAAGGCCAACCATAGCTGAAACATTCACCAGAGACTGCCCTGTAATCCATAAAATAATGCCGCCGCCCAAAAGACGGCCAAAATCGTCAGGCGCCAAACGAGACACCTTAAAACCGTGAAACAAAAAATAAAGAAGTAAGGCTAGCCACAACGCTACCACGATAAATCCGAGTTCTTCGGCCACCACCGCAAAAATTGAATCTCCATACACTTCGGGAAGATACTGAAACTTAGCGCGTGACTGCCCAAAGCCGCGACCAAAAAGGCCTCCGGAACCAATCGCCAAATAAGCCTGATTAATGTGGTACCCGATTCCTTTTGGGTCAAGTTCTGGATGTAAAAAAATTTTAAAACGATCGGCGGCGTGAGGTTTAAATTGGATAAGGAGCATAAAAACAACCATGCCGATCAACACCAATGAAAATAAATATGCCAAACGACCGCCCGCTAAAAAATAAACACCCGAGGCAATAAGAGCGATCATAAAGGCCGTGCCAATATCTGGTTCAATAATAATTAAACCGGCCACCACCGCGATAATCGCTGTTAAAGGCAAAAATGTGAGCTTAAAATCATTGATTCTCCGTCCGCGCTTAGTTAACCACACTGAAAGATAAATCAACATGCTTAACTTAACTATTTCGCTGGGCTGAAAGGTAATGGGGCCAAGACGCACCCAACGCCTGGCGAATGTACCATACGACTGACCGATGTTCGGAATAAAAACAAGCAATAGCAACAAAAGAGACGCAATAAATAAAGGGAGGGCGAAACGCTTGAGATGCCTATAATCAAACCGTAGGAAGAAGATGAATAACAACAAGCCTATCCCCGTGGCTATTAGTTGGCGCTTCAAAAAATAATAACTATCTCCAAAACGATCAAAGCCAACTACCGCGCTGGCTGACGACAACATCACCAGCCCAAAAATTAAGAGCACGCCCAAAACGGCCAACAATCTGTAATCTGGATTCTGACGCGCCTTCATGTTATAAGACGATCAATCAGAAAAATAGCTAGTCCCAACATAACCATCACCCCGCTTATCACCCAAAAACGCATCACCACCTTAGGCTCCGGCCAACCGCTGGCTTCCAAATGATGATGAAGAGGGGCTGATAAAAATATCTTGCGCCCCAAAATTCTTTTAGCGCTGACTTGAAGAATCACAGACAGAGACTCAACAACCAAAAGGAATCCAAAAATCGGCAAAAGCAAAGCAGTATTGGTGAGCATGGCCAATATCCCCAAAGTAACTCCTAGCGCCATGGCTCCGGTATCCCCCATAAAAAAACGAGCCGGGTAAATATTAAACCAAAGAAAGGCTAAAAGGGAGCCGATAATTACCGCTGTTAAGGCCGCCAAATCAAAACGATGCAGAACAAAAGCAATAACGCTGTAAGCCCCCATAATAATCAAACTAACGCCGCCCGCTAAACCATCCAACCCGTCAATCAAATTGAGTGAATGGGCAGTTGAGATTATGACCAGCAAAAAAAGCGGAATATACCACCAACCAATTATGATATCCCCAAATAATGGAACATGAATTGTATCCCAATCAAGTTTGAAATAGAACCACCACGCGCCAACGGCGGCAATGACCGCGTATAAAATCATCCTATGTCTTACTCTAAGGCCGCCGGTCTTGGCCCCTACTCCCCAAACATTCATCAAATCATCAACCAGCCCAACAAGAGCGGCTGCCACCAGAGCGAAAAGTGGCAACCATGTCTCTGATCTAGATAAAAAATTCAATGTCCCAAAGATATTCGGTGCTAAATAACCCAAAAACCAAAAGAACAAAGTTACTGATAATGTAGTTAACCATATCAACACCCCTCCCATGGTAGGAGTGCCACTTTTAGCGGCATGAAGAGTTGAATACACCGGTGTCTCTCCAGTATCGCGGATATTCTTGCCGAGGTTGTACTTATAAAGAAAAAAAGTAAGCACTGGAGTCCAAGCCATGGCCAGCGCAAACGCCAGAATGGCCAAAAAAAGCATTCGCAAAATTGCAAAAATAGCAACCGACTCCATAACTTAACGGTTAAGGTAAACCAGTAGTGAGGTCGCAACAATAACTACAAACGATAAAATTACTGTACCAAAGCCCAATAGATAACTAATGACCCTATCTCGCCTCCACACAAAACTACCAACAACCGCATTCAAAATAACAAGAATTAAACCCGCCAGGGGAATAAATAAAACCTCGTACCAATTGCCTAATAAATCTATGCCGAAATAAATATTGTAATGAAGAACGAGGTTTTCTTCACGAGGCATTATAAAGACAATAAGACCGACTGCCAACAAACACAAAATAAGAGCGGGAATGAGGGTCGCTCGCGTCCATGTATCTTTGAAATAAAGGCGAATGGCCGGGGACAAGAGAATTCTCATAAGTTATAGCCCCATCATAGCACAACCTACAATCAAGATGAATCCCGCGCCATGCTGGCCGGCAGGTAACGGATATACGCAACAATATCAACCTTCTATGTTCTCAACTCCCCACCAAGAATCAAAAAGCGCATTGTTATGCAACCAGTCGCGAATATCTTCCCAATATTGTGAAGCTCCACGGCTTAACCCGCCTTGGGCGGATGGCCTCCACAGAGATTGGGGGTGGAGCGTCCGCCCGAGGCGGACAGGAAACCCCACACCGTCCGCCCTGGGTGGACTGGTGCGTGGGCAATTCAGTAATGCTGCCTTTTTCTCGTGATTTTTCAATAATCTCTAAATCATCTCGAGCATATTTAGTTAGCTTGCGAAAAATTTTTTTATTACCCTTAATCTTTTCAAAAATTCCTCTAATTTGATTCACCCACTCGGGCAATCGCTCTCCGCTCGGCATTTCCCCTTCTGGCAATTTTCCGACAGACATAAATCAATTACCCCGCCCCAAGGGGCAGGGAAAGAAATTTACATGCATATCATGATTCAAGCGCGGCAATCAAACTTTTTGCGGTTTTGTGAGTAGTATAGTTACCTAAAGCATAATCAAGCCGCGCTTCATTGATGATTTCATCAAACGTTTCGGCTTCATTTACACGTCTGATGTCGTCTGTAGAAATCTCCAATATAATCTTCTTTTCACGAGGATACCGAGAAAGATAGCGCAAAGCAGACAATGGTAAGTTTATCGTTGCCTCGTGGGTTCTTTTTGAATTAGCCTTACTTATTTTGGTTCTCATATCGAGAGTGCTTATAAAAATATCATGGCACGAAAGAAAAATTCAAGCAAATTTGGACGATGGTCTGTAAGAGCCAAGTCAGGTACACGCTGTTATGCGAAGTAGGTTACGGGATAAATTAATTAAAAATCGCCTAACGGCTCGCGGCTATGCGGAGTCCTGAAGGAATTGTATCACAATTCCTGAGGGATTACGTATACACACGCTGTTATATGATGTAATGAAAAATTCTTAATTCGCCGATAGGCGAATTATTTAATCGGGGCAATTTTTTTAAATTTTTTCAAAATTTCTCTTTCGAATTCGTCAATACCAAAAATCTTCTCAAATTCTTTTATAGTTTCTATGAGTTTCCCGTGCGGAAAAATGCCTTGCAGAAGTGGTTTATTTTTAACTCGTGCTATCATTTCATCAGTTGGTTGCCAGTCGATTTTTGCCTTATCAAATAACTTTTTAAATTGATAACATTCTTGCTTCATTACCAATAATTTTAACTTCTCAAAATTCATTTTGCGAATTTGTTTATAGATTTCGGTAGCTTTTATTGAAAATTCATCAACAAGGTTGTTTATTTCGTCTATTTTGAGAAATTCTCCATCGGCCCGTACAGCAAATTTTTTCATACCTGCCACAGGACTTTGTCCTTTAGAAATTGTATGACAGCCGACAAAGGATATTTTCCATAAAACATTTTCATAAATCGCGTAAATAACAACCTCTTTTACGTTTGCCAACAACTTTTCCGTCCATAATTCTTTCGGTCGGAGATTGGGGAAATGCCGGATTAATAGTACTTGATTAGATTTTAATGTGTATGGACCATAAACATCCCAACCGAGGTCAGTTACTACATCATTATAAAGCCCATGGACAAGCGAGCCAGCGGCCGTTATGAGCTGTCCAATTTTGCGAGCGCTTTGAATATCGGCTTTGTTCCATTTTATGTGAGATATGAACGTGCCAATTTCGGAGTTTGTATGACGTGGATTCGATTTCAATGCGAAAGGATCGTCTGGACAACTTTCCTTGAGCATACGTGCGAAAAAATTTGCTACTGATTTATAATCCTTTTTATTCTCCGTTGGCTTAGCGTGGTAGGAAGGAATAAGTTTTATGAGAATTGCCCGCAGGTTAGAGGGTGGCGGGAGTATTCCTTTAATTTCACTAAAATGTTTTGATTCCAAATCTAATTTTTTGATTGCATGCGCAATACTTGCTACCCATAAATCATACCAAAGAGGAAAAAAATGATAAAAATCAAGTGGTTGAAATCCCTCTAACACCTGCCCTTTAAAAACGTTTGAAGCGGATTTTGAAAATTCTTTAATCCAAGACATATACTTTTCCTTTTTGGCCGTCAACGCGGATGCGCATGCCATTTTTTATCTTTTGGGTTGCTTCTTTGGTGTTGACAACGCAGGGAATACCCATCTCCCTGCTTAAAATAGCAGGATGTGAAGTGATGCCGCCAATATCCGTGATAATTGCCGCTGCCCTTACCATTGCGGTCACCATCGTCGGATCGGTTATCGTGGTTACTAAAATATTTCCCTCTTCAAATGAAGAAGGGTCGTCGCCAGAATAAAATAATCTGGCGGTGCCTTCTATGTTTCCCGGGCTTGCGCCCATGCCTGTGAGTAATATTTTAGCCATAGTTATTGTAGTGAGTCGACTTTTTTAGGTTTTATGTTGTTGGCTTTAATATACTCTTTTGCCAACTCAGTTAATGCGGGGATGTTCAGTTTGTATTCCTGTGTTTCTCCATTTTCACGTCGCAATATAATTGTAACTTGTTTTTCTCCTTGGTTATCGTTTTGTATCCGCAAATCCCAACTATCAAGTATTTTTAAACTCCCGCCAATTTCTTCCAAATTTTCAAAACCTACTACGCTTTCTTTATTTTTTTCTCTTTCTATAGCATATTTCAGAAATGCTTCGGTTGATGTTTTGTGTCCCGAGCTAACCAGATTAATTGATTTACCGCCTGGCATATAATCTGGCAAATGGACAAGGCGATTAATCTTGAAAGCGACAGAAGCGGCTTGCTCCCGCGGACTCGGCGTTTCTTCATCTGGTCGCTTGTCGCCAAAAGAAAGATACCACTCTAAAGCTGGCTCTTCTGCATATTCTGCGGCTGCTTCCTGTTCATCGGGCGGTAGTTCATCAAATTTTTTTCCCGAATAATGCTCGTCGATGTATTGTTGTCTTTTTGGTAACATGATTGCATCGTACTGCTGCATAAATTTTTTGCTTGCGGCTAAGGCAGGCAGAGAAAAAAATGCCTGCGTAGTTTCTGACCTTTGTAAAATATTGGGGTTAACTTCTGCGGCTTGAAATACAGAAGTTAGTGTTTCTTTGGTTCTGTCTATTGCGGTAGCGTATGCCTTAGTAATTTTGCGACCAGCTAGTTGACTTTTTCCATAAGTTTCTGCGCGTTGTTTTCCTGTTTCTGAAATGCTTGACGTCGATAGTCCTTGAATTCCTTCCGCAAAGACTTGCCCAGACGCTTTTTGCGAATGGCGGACAAAAGTAAATCTTATTTCTGTATTATGCCCTCGTTCTTCTTTTAGTTCTTCAGGTTGTTCAATTTGTGGTCTTCGTTCGTTAATCATATTGGTTGGTAAAAAATTTAAAAAAATTGCCCCGATTAATTTGCCCGATAGGGCAAAAAAAAATTTTCATTATTTCACATAACGGCTCGCGGCTATGCGGAGTCCTGAAGGAATTGTATCACAATTCCTGAGGGATTACGTATAGCCGCTGTTCGGCGATGTGCGCCGCGCGCACGCCTGCCCGCCGAAGTATGGGGTGTTTGAATTCAGCATCTTAGTGAATAAGGAACGAAGGCGGGAGCCGAACAGCGGGAACCGCGAGCCGTTAGGCAAAATGCGCGGCGCATTTTGCCTAACGTTCGCGTATATCTGATGTTTTGCGGAGCGTAGCGGAGCAAAATATGGGTGAGTATTTGGCGTTAGCCAAGCGCGAACCAGATATACGCTGTTATATGATGTATGCTTTTCTTTTTGTCTCGCCTCAACGAGACCACTTTTCTATAATGAACAAATTTTATTTTTGTCTTGGCGTAGGGGCAGAGGGGCTGGGGGTGAATGCCACGAAGCCAAGACACCTTATTATTCGTTGTCGGTGAATATATCAATGTAGTTCTTATACATATATGACTGCCTGTACTTCTTGCCCTTATCCTTTGGAATTAAAATACCCATTTTGATAAATCTATCAATAACTGTTTGTGCGCCAGCGCGAGTAAAGCCAGTCCATTTTTGAATAACACTAACAGTTACAATGGGCTGCGCATATAATTTTGGTAACACCAAAGCTGCGCTTTCAGAAGCGCGTTTGCCAAGAGTTTGAATTTCGAGCAGGTCTTTCTCGCGCAAGATAGTGATTTTACCGACAGTATCTATTGCTTCGTTAGCAATTTCAATGACACCCTCAAGAAAGAAATCTATCCAATCCGATATGTTACCATTATGGTAACTCAACAACTTTTCGTAATACAATTTTTGGTATTTTTTGAAAAAAGACGACAAAAACAAGACCGGCTTTTCCAAGTAGCCCTCTTTCCAAAGGTAAAAGGTAATCAACATTCTTCCGGTTCTGCCATTGCCATCCAAAAACGGGTGAATGGTTTCAAATTGAGCATGAATTAGTCCGGCTTTTATTACGGTTGGTATTGCGTCGTCGGTATGAATAAACTTTTCCAAATCATTAAGCGCGCGATGCATTTCATCAACTGGCGGCGGAACAAAATTTGCGTTATCTGGGCGAGTACCGCCAATCCAATTTTGACTTTTACGGAATTCGCCCGGGTCGGAAAAATGTGTTGCGCGTGCTTTCTGCATAAGTTGCTTGTGCAGTTCACGAATAAACCGGAGGACCATTGGAAAACCGTCTGTTCTCATTCTTTTTATTCCATAGTTGAGCGCCTTGATGTAGTGAAGAATGTCATCTACATCATCCGGTATTTTCGTATCTATTTTTGCTTCCGCCGCGATTGCATCTATCATGGTCGCTCTCGTACCTTCAATTTGGCTGGAGGAAGCTGCGTCTTTTCGTAAATACATCAAAAGAAAAAAGTCAGCGTCCGGTAGTAATTTGGTAATGCCGTCCAATTTGCCAAGCAGGCGAGTGGCTTCATTGTTCTTTTTAAGGATATTTTGATCAAAACCAACCCCCTCCTTTGGTGGAAAGGGGTGCGGAATAAAAGCTTTAAATCCAGCAGGTTGCGCTTTGTATACGCCCATCTCAATGTTTTGCATAGTTTGTTTACATCTTTAGTTAATGTATACAAAGTATATCAGTTTGTATATTTTATGTCAAGTAAAGTTTACAAACTGCGAGGTGAATACCCCGAAGCCAAGACACCTCATTTCGTTCTCTCAATAATTTTGACTATTCCATTATTAGCGTCTAATTCCACCAAATCGTTGTTTTGTAAAATTTTAGTGGCATTTTTTGTGCCAACAATACAAGGAATATTTAGCTCTCTGCTGATTATAGCGGCGTGGCAGGCGATTCCGCCTTCGTTTGTTACTATACCCAAAACATTTTTCAAATAAGGCGTGAATTTTATGGAAGTCATCGGCGCCACCACTATTTTGTTGTCTAAATTATTCAGATCCGATTCTCTCAAGATCAGCCGAACTCGGCCTTTTATTAAACCCTTGTTGGCGACACTACCTTTAATAAAATCGGTTTGATTTTTTTCTTCTTTAATATTGCTTTTTAAAATTTGCTTGGCTTTTGCACCAGTTAAAATTTTTGTTTTACCGCCATTAACAGTTAAAAATAAAATAAGTTTTTTTCTTTCTCCTAAAATATTTTCTTTTATCTTTTTGTTATCTTTTAGCAAGTCAATTATTTCGTCTGGTAAGGCGTAAAATAATAGGTCGCTCTTAATTTTCTTTCTTTTTCCTATTTCTTGAAAAAAAAGTGGTAAAAAATCTTTCTGAATTTTTTCATAGTCAGCTATTCCTCTCGCTTCTCTTAATTTGTCTTTTATCGCCTGCGACAAATCATTCTCGTTTAATACCATGCCAAAATATTTTGGCAATGTAAAAAGAGGAAAATAATTTTGATAAATATTAACAAAATCAGTAAAAATTTTCAGCAGTTGTTTGTCTGTAAAATTATCTAATTTTTTACATTCTAAAAATTTTTTCAGCCTTTCGTTTTGCTTCTTCAGTTTGTCAAGTATTTTTTCAAAAATTTCAAGCTTCTTAGTTTTTAATTCATTCAGAAACTCATCATATTCGCTCTTTAAACGCCATGAATGGACAATGCCATTTTCATGCATCATTAAAAAATTTTTCAGATTTTTTCCAATATTTTTTTTGTAATTCTTAAGATAGCCTATCATTATGCAATAGGTTGTGAATAAATCGCATTCTCTCTCGGTAAATTTTGTCCATTCCATAGGTTTGTTATAATTTAATTTTTTCTGTCCCGACTAGCTCTCTTTTTTTATCAAAATGAAATTCCTCACAGAAATGTGGTACCTCATCAATTGAAAATTGACCTTGCTGTTTTTCATAGCTCATTTGGCCCAATGGGCCACTATGGCCAACGGCAAACAAAATGATAGGCGACTGTCGCTGGTCGGATTGCGGTCTTTCAGACTTTGTAACAACGCTATGTACTAATTCCATAAACTGTTTATATCTTTCGGCCGCTTTTTTCGGCAGTTTTGTTTTTTCAAATTTAACATTGGGTTCATTCATTGCGTGAAAATATTGTAAAAGCGCTTCCATTTCGTTTATGGCATTTGGGCCCTTTGTCATTTCTGCGTACGGCTTCCAAGTGTCAGGGTGCGCGTCGGCTAGTAATTTAACTAGTTCTGTACTGTCAATTTCCAACATATCAATTCGTTTTGCATTTTTCTTGTCTTGAGATTCGCCTTGTGCTTCCAGTTGAGCCAAGCGAGCCGTGGCAAGATGTCTGGTCAGTTGCGTGCGGTCTTTTCCGCTATCCATCACAACTAAAATACTCTCTTTGGGCAATTGTGCGTAAAGATTGTCAGCTAACCGTAAACTGCGGATAATACCGTCTAATTTTAGTGGTGCTTCTCCCAATTTAACAACTTCCGGAAAATCGTTTTCCAAAACAGATATAACCAAGTTAAATTCTTTCGCCGTCAATTTTGATTTCAATTCCTCCGGATTCAATTTCCACGTTCCTTTGTCGGCATGACGAGTGATTATAGATTCTTGATTTTCAAGAAATTTTTCAGTCATATTTTTGAGTTAGTAATATTTATAAAATCGTTTTCTGAGCGACGAGAGGAGCGAAGAAAACACCATATACCCCCCTCTTAAAAAATAAAAATAAAATTTATTCATTATAGAAAAGTGTTAGGCGTTAGCCGTAAAAAGAAAAGCATATTTCGTATAACGTTTAAGTGTATGCGAAGTTGAAAAACCCCGCTGCCTTGATTTAATTGTATCAAAAAAAGCGGGGTTTTTCAACTTGGGTGAAAGACATGGCACAATTCTTTAGTTACATTAAAAAGTGTGCCAGTCCTAAACCGCATACACTTTGTTAGGCGATGTAAAAACAAGTTCTTTCCTTAATTCGGGAATAAGGAAAATTATATTAAGCGCCCTTCTCAGCAAGTCTTTTTATTACTGCTTTGTCAATAACATCCCTCACTACGGAGTGTATTTTTTTCCCGCCATCTTCAGTGAACAATGCTTCGACTTTGGGGAACCATGGCTTGTCTTCGCACATTTTTCTTGCATCACCAGACTCCCATCCCAAAAAATTATTAAATGCCGCTAGCTCACCATCAGTTAATTGATTAAGAGCCATGTTCGCAGCAGCCTCCAACTGCGGTGGTTGTTCTCTGTTCATAGGTTTGTATGATTAAAATTTATAAGTGTCTTTTGTATAAATAGCTTAATATAATTTTCGTTAAAATTCAATAGAACTTGTTTTTATTTCACCTAAGGTCCGCGGCATATCCCTGCAGTGACGCGAGCCCCGCCCTACGGGGCGAGTGGCATTGCGGATATGCCGCTGTTATGCGATGTGCGCCGCGCGCACGCCTGCCCGCCGAAGTATGGGGTGTTTGAATTCAGCATCTTAGTGAATAAGGAACGAAGGCGGGAGCAGAACAGCGGGAACCGCGGACCTTATGCAAAATGCACGGCGCATTTTGCATAACGTTTCGGCATATCTGATGTTTGCCGTAGCGTAGCGAAGGCAAATATGGGTGAATAAATTTTGCATTCCTTAGCATTATTATAGCGCAAAATTTATGAACCAGATATGCCGTGTTATGCGATGCTGCAAAAATATTTTATTTATTTGTAAAGATAACCTACTCCTAGAATCATTGATTGTCCAAATTTTTTCTTATCTTTATTATCGACAAACGTTAGCAACGGTACCCCCTTCTTTTTACACTCCTCATGTTGATAAATGTTTTGACCCAAAATTATTTTTTTCCACGCTTTATTTACTTCCTCGTATGCGATAATGTCGTGAAATGCGGCCAGCCCATTTTTATCCAAAAAATAATTATAGTTTTTCCAATCATTTAATACCGACTTACATGTATGATCTCCATCAATAAATAAAAAATCCACCTTCCTATTGCCCAAATACTCTTTTAGGTCTTCTCGTGCTTTTTTAGAGGTAGACTTCCTTCTAATATGCAAATAGTTATTTTTTAGATAAAAATGCCTAAGTTTATTAATCGTGTCTTCATATGTATAGAACTGTTTTTCATATTTAGATCCCGTTATATAAGGATCAATAGTGATGAAGGTTGTTCCCGAATTACCAAGAGCTGCAGATAATAGGTAAATAAAGCCACCACGTGCCGATCCTATTTCTAAAATAATTTTGGGTCTTCTTCTTCTTATTTTTTCTAAGGTGTGAACAATCTCAAGCGGGGTTTGCCCCACGTCTGGACACTCAAAATTTGGACAATCAATTCTTAGTTTTTCTGTAATGTATTTTATTCTTTTGTTCATAATTAAATATTTTTGCAGTTTCACATAACGTCCGGGTATCATGCGCTCGTACTCGTATGGCGCATATACCCTGTTAGGCGATGTAAATATTTTGCTCAATGAGATAAAAAATGAGAGTTGGGCGAGAGGGTTGGGTTTCCTCTCGCGCCCGTGAGCTGATTGTACACTACGCAGATTGATCGAGGCGACGCAAGCTCTTCACGGTAACGCCATGGGAGACCGTTTCGCCATCCCAGACGATCGGTACCTCCCAAGGATCGTAGAGACATTTCGGGCCTCCGAATGCTGCTTGCACCGTCCCGATTTTCTTCGCGTCGACGTGCTGAACTCGAAGCCCCGCAGGAAAATCATCGTCGATTTGTGCCATGAGTGACTCCTTACTGTCTGTGGTGGTGCCCAACTCTCATTTTTTATCAATATCAATGGACAAAATATTTATTTCGCCTAACGGCTCGCGGCTATGCGGAGTCCTGAAGGAATTGTATCACAATTCCTGAAGGATTACGTATAGCCGCTGTTAGGCGATGTGCGCCGCGCGCACAAGCATAACAGCGGGAACCGCGAGCCGTTATGCAAAATGCGCGGCGCATTTTGCCTAACGTTCGCGCATATCTGATGTTTGCGGCTGGTATAATATAACGCCGATAGGCGTTTTACCAGCCGCAAATATGGGTGGAGGCTTGGCGTCAGCCAAGCCGTAGCCAGATATGCGCTGTTATATGATGTAACAATACATTCTTAACTCCGACCGAAGAGAGGAGTTATGGAAATCAGGGTAATTTTTAATCAAAAAATTCGCAACGTTTATTGTACAGTAGCTCATTAACCTCAACCATAATTGCTTTTAACTCCGCAAAAAGTGCAAGGATGGGATGACCGTCGGAAACCTCGTAATGAGGGTAACCACTGGCAGGTGTTATTAGTGTGAGGCTTTTTGCGGCTTCCTGTATTTGTTTGTGAAGAGCATCGGCCCTGTCAGCTAGTTGATTGTATCTTTCTCCTTTTTCTTTTTGCTCTGCCTCCAAAGCGTCTATATCAACCTTTGGAATGAGGCGAGCTATTTTAACTTGCTCCACCTCCGCATATGTGTGCTTGCCTCTAACTTCTTTTAATTCTTCTGGTGTTGTGTTTTGATGACCACGCCTTCTGCTAGGTTCAAGCGCATAAATTAGATCACCTGCTGTCCCGATCCAGTCATTCCAAAGGTGGCCTGAAAATTGTTTCCGTTTGAATGGTTCGTAATATTCTGGTGGCGGTTTAAGGTCTTCTGTAGACATATTTTTTGATTACAATAAAATTGCCCTGATTTCCAGCCGCCGCGTCAGCGGCGGAAAGAATGTATTGTTATTTCATATAACGTTCGCATATATCTGATGTTGCGACTGAAAGGAGCGATATGGACAAAACGAAGCGGAGCCAGATATACGCTTGTTGTGCGATGTTAGCGAGCATTCATCGATAGACGCACGGATAGCACCGACTCGTTTCCGTATTGCAGGAGTGCGACACTTTTTCTCCCGGAATGAATTTTGCCCCCGTAAAAGAGGCACACCAGCAGTCATCATCTGATTGACACACCGTGTTTTCATTAGTTTCTGAAATTTCCACATTCACTGCCTCGGGCTGAGGCTGTACGAATTGAAATCTAAGAAAAAGTGCCGCTCCGATTGCTACCACAATCAGAATCACTATTCCTAACGCCGTTTTAATTATCATAGTGTTTATATAATGCAAAACCTTTTTAAATCAGCAGAACAAGCTCGCCAATTTCGTACAAGGTCCGCGGCATATCCTTGCAGTGACGCGAGAGCGCGTACGCTCGAGCGGCATTGCGGATATGCCGCTGTTATGCGATGTGCGCCGCGCGCACGAGCAGAACAGCGGGAACCGCGGACCTTATGCAAAATGCGCGGCGCATTTTGCATAACGTATCGGGATAAGCGAAGTTTTTACGAAGTGAAACGAAGTAAAAATTTGGGTGAAGGGCAAATGCAACTCATTAATGTAAGTAATAAATCGCATTTGCCCTGAACCGCTTATCCCGTGTTAGGCGATGAATTTTTGAAACTATTAGACGGGTAATTTTTTAATATCGTTGTGCGGATGTAGATTGATACGAATTGCATCAACTATATCAATTTTACTCTCGTCGATACCACCGACATCTGGAAGGCTGCTTAATTCATGTTCTATATCTGTTTGTGTCAATTCGTCCTTTTCTAATTTTTTTAAAAGACGCTTTTTTGCTTGTTCCGCCACGCCCAAAGTAATGGATAGTCTATGCTCTAATTTTGGAGGCGGAAGTTCTCTCAATATTTTGTCTAAAATTGGCGTGGCGGAAGCAGCCTGCTCCCTTCCTTCGTGTCCCATATTTTCCATATGATTTATGTTAGAAATTAGTTAATAGTTTCAAAAATTTTTCGCCTAACTCGTTTATATGCGACGTGTTTTCGTATATGATACACAATATTGCTTAATGAACGAATATCGTTTATAATGACAATATGTCATTATAATATCACTAAAAATGATAGATGCATATTTAAAAAGAACGGAAGACGAATTGAGATTGCGCAATTACAGCCCCAAGACTATAAAAAGCTACCTAGCCTGCCTCGCTGGTTACCTGCGCGCGAAGAAGAGCAATTTAGAATCCATTGACACTGATTTTATCAAGCGGTTTTTGTTGAGTAAAAAGGACGCGGGAAAATCCCCACGAACGATCAATCAGAGCTTGCAAGCAATTAATTTCTTCTGTCGCAATGTTTTAAAAAGTCATTGCGATATAGATATTAAATTCGCCAAAACCCCTAGCAAGTTGCCGATAGTATTATCGCGCGATGAGATAAAGTTGATCATTGATTCCATTAGCAACGAGAAACATTGTTTAATGATCGCACTGGCTTATGCTGGTGGATTGCGGGTAAGCGAGATCATCAATCTAAGAATTAAAGATTTGAATATAAACGAGCTGACGATCCACATTAAAGGCGCCAAGGGGAATCGCGACCGTCTTACTATATTATCTGATAAGTATAAAAATAGGCTTGAAAAAATCATTATCGGCGGGAACCCCAATGATTATGTTTTCGCGAGCGAACGCGGCGGTAAACTAACAGAGCGCACGGCCCAAAAGATTTTTGAAAATGCGCGGCGAAAAGCGAATATAACCAAAGACGCGACGTTTCACTCCTTGCGGCACAGTTTTGCCACCCATTTATTGGAGAACGGCGTGGATGTGCGCTATGTGCAGGAATTATTGGGGCATCAAAATATCAGAACGACCCAGCTTTACACGCAAGTCACGAATCCACAGCTTAAAAATATCAAGAGTCCGCTATAATGATAAAAGTTACGGCGAGCCAAAAATATCATTAAACAACTGGAACTGTAAACTGTTACCTATGCAAATTTCCTCAAATATCAAAAATATGATATAATAACTGCATGTTTACACAGCGACAACTTGAACACATTTTAATTGGTTCTAAGACCTTCTCTCCTGAAGATTTTAAGAAGCACGTAGCGGCGGCGGAAGCCAAAAAACAAGAGATGGAAGACTATTTGACTTCCGAACACATCCTCTCGGAGGATAATTTATATGAAACAGCGGCCAGTCTTTTTCAGTTGCCATTTGTTAAAATTAAAAATCAACCGATCAGAAAAGACGTTTTATTCCTGATCCCAGAGCCGCTCGCTCAACATTACCAAATAGCAGCCATTGACACAGAAGGTGATAATATTTTAAAAATCATAACCACTGACCCAGAAAATTTACAAGCCTTTGAATTTCTCAAAAAAAAGACTGGCCGCGACCTTTCCATATCCATTACCACGCCGAGCGCCTTCAAAGAAATAATGAAGCAATACCACAAGAGCCTGCAGGCAGAATTTCAGGCATTCACTAACATTGACAAGGCCAAAAGTGAAGGAAAGGCCGGTGGAGAAAAAAATCTTCAGGAATTGGCTGAAGATCTCCCGATCATACGCATCGTTGATACAATGATGGAATACGCAATTTTTGAAGGAGCGTCAGATATACATATTGAGCCGGAAGAACAGCAAATTGACATACGCTACCGCCTTGATGGAATACTAAAAAGCGTAATGACGCTTCCCAAGGCGGTACAATCTGGCGTTATAGCCAGAATTAAGGTTTTATCAAATCTAAAGCTGGATGAACATCGTTTGCCCCAAGATGGACGCTTTAAAATACAAACGCGCGATTACAACATTGCTTTTAGGGTTTCTATAATCCCCGCTTTTGATGGTGAAAAGATAGTGCTGCGTTTGCTCAATGAAAGCGCACAAGTGCGTTCACTTGAACAAATTAGCATGCAGTCTAATCAATTCGCGATTCTCAAAAAAAATATTCACAAACCGCACGGCATGATTCTGGTCACCGGTCCCACTGGTTCGGGAAAAACAACTACTCTCTATACGATCCTGAATGTTCTCAACGTTCCTGAAGTCAATATTTCAACCATTGAAGACCCCATTGAATACCGCATGCCGCACGTCAATCAAAGCCAAGTTAATCCCAAAATAGGCTACACTTTTTCTATCGGCCTAAGAGCGCTCCTGCGTCAAGATCCTAATATTATCATGGTTGGTGAAATACGCGATACGGAAACCGCCGAAATAGCGGTGAACGCCGCCATGACCGGACACCTCTTATTGTCCACCCTGCACACCAATGACGCCGTGACGGCCATTCCACGACTTTTCGATATGGGCATTCCTCCGTTCCTGGTGGCCTCCACAACCAATATGATTATGGCCCAACGGCTAGTTCGCAAAATCTGCCCCTATTGCATTACCAGCTATAATCTTGGCAAGGCGGCGCTTGAAGAATTAACCCGCCAATTTGATCTCAAAACTATCTTGGGCATGCTTATTCAACAAGGCAGTGTCACAAAAAACATAAAATCATTTGAGACTCTTCTATTTTACAGGGGCAAGGGCTGCAAACAATGCAACAATGACGGCTATCGTGGCCGAGCCGGCATCTATGAAGTGTTGGATATCTCTAAGGAATTAAACGATGCCATTGTCAAAAAAGCCACTCGCGAAGACTTAATGACCATTGCCCGACAACAAGGCATGCTCACAATGGTTGAAGACGGATTCCTGAAGGCCAAGGCTGGCATCACAACAATTGAGGAAGTGCTTCGCGTTACGCAGGAATAGTTCTCTATGCCCATTTTAACCATGCCGTCTATTAATTTTCGCATTTTAAAAAGACGAGTTAAGACGACACAAAAAATATTCTTGATGCAGCAAATGCGGATTATGGCCAGGGCTGGCGTACCCCTGACCACCACCATCCGAACCCTGCAAGCCCAAACTGGCTCTCGCCGTCTCAAAACAATTCTCACTAATGTCGCTGATAAGATAGAAAAGGGGCAAACTCTGTCGCAAGCTCTATTGCCATATATCTCTGATTTTGGTGAATTGATGATCAATATGATCGCCGCCGGCGAGGCCAGTGGTCGTCTGGAGGAAGTATTTGGACAAATTTATTTACAAATGAAAAAAGATCATGAAATCATCTCGCGAGTACGCGGAGCTCTTATGTATCCAGCCATTGTAGTATTAGCCATGATCGGCATCGGTATAGGCATGATTGTTTTTGTGATTCCTAAATTAACGGATATTTTTAAAGAATCTAATGTTGCCCTACCCTTGCCGACAGTCATTCTAATATCCGTGAGTGATTTTATTGTGAACAATGGCTTGCTGGTAGGCATTGGCACAGTCGCTATAATCAGTGCGTTCATCTGGACCATTCATCGTCCAAAAGGAAAATACGTTTGGCATTGGTTTTTGCTAAGGTTACCCATTGTGGGTTCAATTATACAAGAAATTAATTTGGCTCGCTTTGCCCGAACAACTAGCTCTTTTTTAAAAACTGACATTCCTATAGTCAAAACTTTGACAACTACCGCTCATGTTTTGAGCAATGTTCATTACCAAAATGCCTTGTTGGCCGCCTCTGAACGCATCGTTAAGGGAGTCACTTTAAAAGAGGCGCTGGAACCATACCCAAATTTATTTAATCCAACTATAATGCAGATGATCGCAGTGGGTGAACAATCCGGATCATTGGATGATATTCTTGCTGAAGCGGCGGAATTTTATGAAACAGAAGTGTCGCAAACTATGACTACCCTCCCCTCCCTCCTTGAACCGGTCTTAATGGTGATATTGGGCATTGGAGTAGGCGGCATGGCCGTAGCCATTATGATGCCCCTTTATACTCTGACTCAAGCTTTTTAAACGATATGTTGTTCGCCCTAAAAAATGCACCCATAGCGTTTGGCCTTGATATTTCAGACACCACGGTCAAAATTGCCCAGTTGCGTCGCTCTGGACGATCTTTTGTTGCCGAACTTATAAAAGAAATTATTATTCCTCAAGGACTTGTTAAAAACGGAGAGATACAAAATGTCCAACAACTGGCATCGGAATTAACAAAATTACTTTCTCCGTTCAGAAAACAACTCACAGATGGGGTGATAGCCTCTTTGCCAGAATCAAAAACATTCATTCAAACAATCATCATTCCCAAGGGCAATGAATCAACTCTGCCCGTGCAACTAGCGGAATCTCTGCCGGAATACTTGCCTCTGCCGCTTGAAGAAATGTACCAAGATAACGCAATGATTAGTGAAACAAATAATAATTGGCAAATTGTTATTGGCGCAGCTCCCAAAACAATCGTTGATAACTATATTCAGCTACTGGAAAGTATGCATTTAATTCCGGTTGCTTTAGATATTCAAGCCATGGCCATGGCCAGAACATTGCTGCCCGTCAAGGAGCCGCAATACCGCACACGGGCCATAATAGATATTGGACGGCATCACGCTAGTCTCATCGTACATGACCAGAATACAATCCAGTTTACTATGAGCCTGCCAATCTCGGGCGATCAAATTACAGACAACATCGCCAAGGAGTTAAATTTATCCAGCGATCAGGCCGAAAAAGCAAAAATTATTTGCGGCCTTGACCCAAATAAATGTGAGGGTGTCCTGCGCACCGTACTGGAAGGTATAATTGACAACCTTGTTAAAAAAATCAGCGAGGCGCTAGATTTTTATCAAGATCACTTTATAAATTCGCGCGACATTGAAGAAATAATTCTCACCGGAGGAGGCGCTTACTTATTAAATCTTGATCAAGTGCTTTCGGAAATTCTTAGAGTGCCCACAAAATTGGGTGATCCCTGGGAAAATACGCATATCACGTCATTCCCCAACCTAAAGGCGCCGCTGCAATATTCCACGGTTATTGGCTTGGCCTTAAGGGGAGCTAATGGAGAAGAGACTGTATGAAGAATCTAAATCTTATTCCGCCAGCCTTTAAAGACCGACTGCGCTTACGACGCGTCTACGCCCTGTTGCGAGAAATGATAATGGCCATAATGCTTTACACAATTTTTCTTGGCATCACGCTGCTGATTGCCCGTCTTGTGCTCGTCAATAATTTTACCCGTATTGTTAATGAGACTACGCTGGTAACAAGAGAGAATCGCGCAGTTGAACAGCAAATAGCAAATATGAACAAACAAATCAGCGCGGCTCAAACAATCCAAAAAACGGTTGTTCCGTGGGCGGAATTTCTGGTCGCTTTTTCAAAAATCGTGCCCGAAGGCGTGGTAATTAATTCTATGCAACTGGAGACGGATGCCAATGAGCGCTCAACCATTAATGGCAAAGCTAGTACCAGAGAAGCTCTCTTGGACTTTGAAAGTAAATTAGTAGAAACTCCCTTCATAGAAAAGGTTAATTTACCGTTTAAAAACAAGCTAGATAAAACAAACGCTTATTTTACCATTACCTTAAGCGTGAGATTTGAAAAGGTTCCATTATTTTGATTTAGCGTCATGACCATACAACGCGTCCCATTTTTAATAATAGTTTTTCTTGTCATCATTGTGGTGGTGCCATTAGGTATTATTTGGCCAAGCGTGAAACAAATTCGCTCAACCAGCCAAATGATTTATCAAGAATACCAATTTTTAGAGGATCGCAGTCAGCGCAGCAAAAACATCAAGCAGGCCAAAAAAGAATATGAGGAATTGCGTACGCATCTGCCAGCTTTAAGAGCCCTGGCAATTGAGCCCAATGAAGAGCTGAAATTTATTACCGCCGTTGAGGCTTTGGCCGAAGCAAATCGCGTGACCGAAAAAATCAATCTTGATGTTGATAAACCAAGGCCAGCCGGCAATTACAACGCTCTGCCCATGGAACTGACTATCAGCGGCTCATACCGCGATGTTGTCAAATACTTGGCCGCCCTGCGTAATATCCAAATAGTAACAACCTTGAGTAACATTTCGCTTGTCAGTGGACGGACGACAGACGCGCTCGGCGTCATCGGTCAAAACTCCGACATCAAGATTGAAGCCCGCCTCACTGGCGTTGTTTACGAACACAAAAACAATTAATTTATGCCCAATCAAGCAAATTTTTCCGTTATCTTGGCAGTTCGCTACGCCAAAATTACAATCGCTCTTTTGATGCTGGTGGGTGTTATCTGGGTTGCTTTTTTTCTTTACGACAATTTGTATAAACCAATAACTCAAGCTATGGTCACTGCCGAACTAAAGGCAAAGGTAGTTCTTACTAATGTAAATAAAAAAGAGCTGACTGAGGTAATAGACTTAATTGAGAAAAACACAAAATTGCCCACCCTTGACTGGTCGTCATTGGCGGATCCATTTGCCGGCAACCGTCTGCCGCCATCTTCGTCGAGCTCCTCAACTAATAATAAAGCGCCCACTACTTCGCCAGCAGTTACGGCACCGCAATAACTTCTTGAACCTCTGACAGATGTTCTTTGAGAGTTGCCTCAACTCCCATTTTAAGCGTTAACTCGGCAAAACCGCATCCCCGGCACATACCCTTGAACCGCACTTCAACCACCCCAGTTTTTTCATCAAAACTGACAAACTCAATATCTCCACGATCGCGAAGAAATGCCGGCCGCATGTCTGCCATCAATTCCTGAATTTTAACAACCGTATTATCCATAGCTATTGACTAAATATATCAATAAAAATATAATATTGCTAATCAGCTAATAAGCTAATCCCTAATTCCTAACTTATGGCCCATAAAAAAGCGGGCGGCTCCACAGCCCTCGGGCGAGAATCTCAATCAAAACGATTGGGCGTCAAAATTACGCACGGCGGCTATGCCAAAGCCGGCAGTATTATTGTGCGCCAGCGAGGCACGAAATTTCGCCCTAGCGATAATGTCGGCCGCGGTAGTGATGATACACTCTTTGCTCTGACAACTGGCGTTGTTCAATTTGCCACCAAAAAAGTCCGCCGCTACACCGGTGTCCTAAAACCAGCAACATACGTGAGCGTCGCACCGACTGTGAGTTAAACAATAAAATGAGGGGGTCGCCACCGCAACCCCCTTGAGCTAGTCTTCTACCGTGACTCAATCGTCACGGTAATGGTCGGCGCTGTATCAGTAGTCGTAGTTGACGTAGACTATGTGACGGCGCAAAACGTAACGCCAGATGAGCATTACCATGGCGACGCCGCAGATGACGAGGTCAACGACAAGACGCCCTCCCGTCAAAAGATCGGCGACCAAGGACAGCCACCCGAACGCCAAGACAATCCACGGAATAAATCTGAAAAACATCGTTCGCCCCTCCTGTTTTAGACCAGGTTATCAAATAATCGACCCTCCTTGCAGGTAAAACTACACCCGTCCTCTGATAGGTGCAAGAGCAAACTCACCTTACTACACGAGTTTTAGCTAGTCTTTCTGTCGTTTTGTTGATGCCGCTTTAGCAAACGCCAAAAATAACGGATGCGGCGCGAGGGGCCGAGACTTAAATTCGGGATGAAACTGAACGCCAACAAAGAATGGGTGGTCTTTAAGCTCAATAATCTCCACGAGCTCTCCATCGGGCGAGGTGCCAGAAAAACGCATTCCTTTTTTCTCAAAGCGCGCGCGATAATCATTGTTAAACTCGTAGCGATGGCGATGACGTTCTGAAACTCTAGTGACGCCATAAGCCTTGGCCACAAGCGAATCTTTTTCCAGCTTGGCCGGATAAGCCCCCAGCCGCATAGTGGCGCCATAAAGTTTGCGAGCAAGGTGCTTTAATTGTTCGGGCATCAAATGAATAACCGGGTACCTGGTTTTAGGATTAATTTCAGTAGTATGCGCGTCTTTAAGGCCGCAAACATTACGGGCAAACTCCACTGCCGCGAGCTGCATGCCATAGCAGAGCCCAAAATATGGAATTTTTTTCTCCCGCGCGTACTGAATAGCTCTAATTTTGCCTTCTATTCCCCTACTACCAAAACCACCGGGCACAATAATACCCTGAAAATTATCAAGCTCTTTCAGAGCCCGGCGATCTTTCTCATAGGCTTCGGAATTTAGCCAGGTAATCTCCGGCCGGCGGCCCAGAGCGGCCGCGGCGTGACGAATTGATTCAATGACAGAGATATATGAGTCAGCCAGCGTAAAGTCCCCTGTGCCAAAATATTTGCCAACAATACCTATTTTTAAGGGCTCGGCCGCTCCTCTAATGCGGCGAGCAAGCTTTTGCCAATTTTTAAGATCACGCTCTCTGGGCTTTAAGAAAAGTTTTTTCAAAAGTTTGTCCGAAAGATTTTCGCGTTCAAAATTAATTGGAATTTCATAAATTGACTCAACGTCAGACGCCGAAATTATTGCCCATTCCTCAAGACCACAGTTAATGGCTAGCTTACGGCGGCGAGGCGCGTCAATTGGTCGCTCGGCCCGGCAAAGAATAAAATCAGCCTGCAACCCGGCGGCATTGAGCGAGCGAGCCGCGTATTGGGTGGGCTTGGTCTTCATCTCGCCAACAGATTTTGGTATTGGCAAATAACTCACTAAAACAAGAGCAACATCCTCGGGATGTTTCAGCTTCATCATACGAATAGCTTCCAGAAAAAGAATGTTTTGATATTCCCCCACCGTGCCGCCGATCTCTATGATGACTACCTCTGCCTTACCCTTGCGAGCGGCTATATTAATGCGGCGAATAATCTCGTTCGGAATATCAGGAACTACTTCCACGTTTGCTCCGGCAAACTCAAGATTACGCTCTCGCTCAATAATGCTTTGATAAACCTGGCCGGTAGTAATGTAATTATCGCGAGTGGTCGTAATATCGGTGAAACGTTCATAGTTGCCTAAATCCTGATCTGCTTCTATTCCATCTTCGCCTACAAAAACCTCGCCATGTTCGGTCGGCCTCATAGTTCCGGCGTCAATGTTGACGTACATATCACACTTAACAAGCTGAACGCGATAACCGCGGCTCTGCAGAATGCGACCAATAGAGGCGGTGGAGACGCCCTTGCCAACGCTAGACATCACTCCGCCAGTAACAAAAATGTACTTCATAGATAACTCAAAATTCAAAAGGCAAAATTCAAAACTAATGATCGCGCAAAGGAATAATGGAAATCGTAATGACGGCTCGTTTCTGATCGCCAAAATCAATGGCGACCTTGTGGTCACCAGTGTGTTTGAGGGGCTGGGGTAATTCAATCATACTTGGCTGAATTTCATATCCCTTAGTCTTGAGTATATCAGAGATGGCGGAGGCCGTCACGCCAGCAAACAAAGTCCCTTGCGCGTTGGCCATGGCCTTAAGCGTGAATAGCCTGCCATCTAGCGCCTGTTTAGTTTGTTTGGCTGACAACAATGATTTACGCGCCAACCGTTCTTGCCGTGATTTATCAGACTGGAGTTCCACCAGCCTCTGTTGAGTTACCAATGAGGCCAGCTGGTTTGGCAGTAAATAATTTCTGGCATAGCCATCGGATACGTCTTTAACTTCGCCGGCCTGCCCAAGCTTTGACACTGATTTTAATAAAATCACTTTCATTGATTGATGAATTAAGAATTATGAATAGCGAATTACGAATCTTGAATATGCGATTTGATTAAGAAGGTAATCAACCCAATTCCTACTTCCTGATTCATGATTCTTGCTTCATCACTTCAACAGCTCCAATGCTCTCTCTAGCACCGGATCTTTCCCATCATCCAACTTGGCACGATCCACCGTCACAACGATATCAGGTTCAATACCCTCTCCTTCAATGCTTCTACCTTTTGGCGTAAACCACTTGGCAACAGTTATCTTCACGGCTGAACCGTCTGGCAAGCTCTGCAACTCCTGCACTGACCCTTTACCGAAAGTCTTTTCGCCTATCACGGTGGCCAAATTATAATCCTGCAGCGCTCCGGCCACAATCTCCGAAGCGCTGGCGCTTCCAGCGTTTACTAACACGATTGTTTTCTGACCCTTCAATGGGGATTTGCCGCGAGCTGGAAATTCCGTGCGCTCCTCACTGTGCGTCTGCTGAAGAACCACTGGATTATTGGCGACCCAATAGCTCGCCACATCTACCGCTGTTTCTAAAAAACCGCCCGGGTTATTCTGAAGATCAAGAATGATGGCTCTGGGATTTTCATTTAATGCCTTGTTTACAGCTGCAGAAAAATTACTCAACGTGTCTTCATTGAAATGACTGATTTTGATATAAGCAATATCGGCTTGCTTGGAATCTGACGCCGACTTCATGGAAAATTCAACGCTTTTGATAGAGATTTTATCCCTAACAATTTTCACTTCAAATGGCTCGCTAATTCCCTCTCTAATTATTTTTAAAGTTACTTCGGTTCCGCGCTTCCCGCGAATAGCCGCCACCGCCGACTCTAAAGTCATGCCACTTGTGTCCCTGCCATTAATAACAATAATGCGATCTTTTGGTTTTAAACCAGCTTTTTCTGCCGGTGTGCCGGGCAACGGAGCAATAATAACAATTTGAGAATCCCTCAAGCCAATTTCCGCGCCAATCCCCTCAAAGCTCCCGGCCAATTCTTGATTAAAATCAGCAGCGGTTTTTGGGTCAAGAAAAACCGTATAGGGATCACCGATGCCAGCCACCAAACCGCTTAAGGCTCCGTAAAAGAGTTTGGTTTCGGCTATGGGACGATCAACATACTGCTCCTGTAATAATTTCCAGACCTGCCAAAAAAGGCTAAAATTCACATCTGATTTGAGGTAACCGGCTGGTGGATCACTTTCCTTGCCAAAAACTTGACCACTGCCAATAGCTTTCTGTAAGCCGCTTTCTTCGCCCGCATAGTAACCCGCACCAAAAGAAAAAATGACTACAAGCAAAAGGCCGACCAGCGGCAAAATTTTCCGCCGACGAGGCGGTGATGGAATTGTATTAAATTCTTCCATGTACGCCATTGTATCAAATCATACACAAAATCGTCAAAAAAGAGACTCAAGATTGCTTAATTAACCTTGTTTTGCTATTATAACTGCCAATCGCTATGAATTCGCATGCCACATTCGTTATTCGCGGCGGCCGTGAACTTAAGGGGGAAATAGAAGTGAAGGGCGCAAAAAACGCGGCTTTAAAAATATTAGCGGCGGCGGTGCTGTCTCGTGAACCATGCGTGATTAAGAATTTGCCGGACATAGAAGATGTGCAACGCATGGAAGAATTACTTCGTTCAATTGGCGTAAAAATCTCAAAAACAAAACAGCATACCACCATTGAAACAAGCGAAGTGCAAGCTGGTCCGTTGGATAGAAGCTTGGTAGAAAGTATTCGTGCCTCAATATTGCTCGCTGGTCCGTTATTGGCGCGCCACGGTGAAGTAATTATGCCGCATCCGGGCGGAGACAAAATTGGACAGCGACCAATTGACATATTTCTTGATGGATTCAAGGCCTTAGGAGTCACAGTAGAAGTGCGGGACAGGAGCTATCGTCTGACTACAAAAAAACTGACTGGCGGCGTCATACTACTGCCGCGGGTCAGTGTCACGGTTACTGAAGAAATGATTATGACCGCGGTTCTGGCCGAAGGCGAAACGATCATTAAAAACGCGGCGATGGAACCAGAAATAATAGCTCTCGCTGATTATCTTAACGCCCAAGGGGCGCGCATTAGGGGCGCCGGTACGCCAACAATCATCATTAACGGTGTCAAACAAATTAGTGGCGGCACATATACGGTCATACCTGATAGAATTGAGGCCGGCACGTTCATTATCCTCGGCCTCCTCACCAACAGCGAAATCAAAGTCACGAGATGCAACCCAAGTCATCTGGAAAGTCTGCTCTGGCATCTTGAGAAAGCTGGTGCGGTTGTTGAGGTAGGCTCTGATTTTGTTGTTACGCGCCGCCATCAAACACTAAAAGCCCAAAGCATGATTACTCACGAATACCCCGGATTCACAACCGACCTGCAGCCACCCTATACCGTGCTTATGACCCAAGCAGAAGGGCCGTCCATTATTCATGATCCAATACATCAGGGCGGACGGCTTTTCTATACTGACCTTTTAAATAGCATGGGCGCGAATATCATTATGTGCGATCCCTATCGCGTGGTGGTCAACGGGCCGACAATTCTGCGCGGACGTTATTTAACCAGTCCGGATATACGCGCCGGCATGGCCCTCATACTCGCCGCCCTAATCGCCGAGGGTGAAACAATTATTGACAATGTATATCAAGTTGACCGCGGCTACGAACACATAGCGGAAAGATTAGCTGGCCTGGGAGCTGATATCAAAAGGTCTGAAGGAGAATAGCCATTTATGACCTTAAGAGCGAGGCGAATAGTTTATTCGCTCTTTATCGCCGCCTTTATAGTTACTGCGCCGCTAGTTATTATTTACACGCAGGGCTATCGCTATAACCTGAAGCATCAACGACTTGAGCCAACGGGCACCCTGGTATTGTCAACTATACCAAAGGGGGCGACAATCTCGCTGAATGGTCAAGTCATAAAATTTTTAACTCCCAAAACTTTGCAGGCTGTGCTGCCGGGCACGTATACAATACGCCTAAGCAAAGATAGTTATAAAACCTGGGAGAAACGCTTGAAAGTCAAAGCTGGCGAAGCTATCTTTGTAAGCAATGTCCGCTTATGGCGCGAGACAATGCCAAAAAGACTCTCTCAAGCCATCTATCAAATTTTTTCTCCAAATCCAGACACCACCGCGATTCTTCTTACTACCTGGAGCGCTAACAAAGAGCAACTCCTGCTCTTTGATAAATTATCAGGCAAACCGCCAACGGTGATCGCCGAAAGGCCAATGCGTAATCCCTCCGATCAAATCATCTGGTCAGCGCAAGCCACCAGAGCTCTTGTCGCAGGGCCTGACGAAACTGCTATAGTAGAGCTTAACCAAAACCCCTCCTGGCAATCTCTTTCCAGTTTTGTACCAAAAACGATCAGCGATTTTCGTTGGGATCCTGAATACGATGATTTACTTTATGGAAGCGACGGGGCTAGTGTCTATCGCCTTGATTTATCCTCTAAAAAAATTACCCCCCTCGTCCCTCTTACTAACGTTAAACAGAGCAAACAAACATTGACGGGCTACTGGATAGAAAATAATACCCTCTATGAACTGATTCAACGCGATGATGATCATTCCATTTTGCGCTCAACGCCGCTCCTCACCACAAATTCAGGGCGAGAGATGATCTTGCCGACGAACTACCCCTACAAACTGCTTGACCAAAAAGATGACTTAATCGCTCTTATTGACTCGGCTAAGACCATGTCTCTTTGGCGGCTAGCTGGAGAATCCCTGCTGCCGGTCTTCAGCGCGCCCAACGTCAAACAAGCTATTTTTCTCAAAACTACCGGCGATTTGCTATATTCATCACCGTTTGAATTATGGACTTATAGTCCAAAAACAGGCGCTCAAACCCTCCTCACCCGTATCGCCGCTGAAGTGGACCAGGCGGCTTGGTTCCCTGATGGTTCACATGTAATATTTGCGTCTAACCACGCTGTCTTTTTTCTGGAGAGAGACGAACGCGATATTAGAAATCAATGGATGATGATGCCGTTTCAAGATCTTGTAGGATATGCTGTAAGTCAAGACGGTAAGGAGATGTACTTTGCCGGGACTATCGGTTCAGATTCCGGCCTCTGGCGCCTTGATTTATGACCTCCGCACCCTTTCTAGGCGGATAACTTGTGGGCCACTAGATTACCGGCTTTCAGTAATGATTCAAAAGTGCCGGCGTCAGTCCATTCGCCAGCCACAATTTCAAAAGTCATTGTTCCGGCGGCGATATAAGCGTTATTGACATCGGTTATTTCTAATTCGCCACGGCCTGACGGACGCAGGGTTTTTATGATATCAAAAACATGACGGTCGTAGAAATATAGACCAGTTACTATTAAATTGCTTTTTGGATGTTTTGGTTTTTCTTCAATCCCAATAATTTTCTGTCCCACCACCTCAGCAACTCCAAAACGCTCTGGGTCGCGAACTTCTTTGAGCATAATCTTGGAGCCTCTTTCCTGGGCGATAAAATCTTTAGCGGCTTTGATAATTTGTTGATGATCTTCAAAGATATTATCCCCTAAAATTACGGCTAGTTTACCGCCATCAGCAAAATCTTCGGCGAGCCCTAAAGCTTCGGCAATACCACCAGCCTCTTCCTGCACTTCATAAGATAGACGCACGCCAAAATCTTTGCCCGACCCCAAGAGGTGCAAAAAATGCCCGGCATGCTCGCGGCCGGATACAATCAAAATGTCTTTGAGCCCCATGCCTATGAGCGTTTCCAGAGGATAATAAATCATCGGTTTGTTATAAACCGGCAAAAGATGCTTGTTGGTCACCAAAGTAAGCGGGCGAAGACGCGTACCATTTCCCCCCGCCAAAATAACTCCTTTAATCATAAATGATTGGATATTATATATTCACGCAAGGCCTCACGCCAATGGCGCAAAGGCGCGAGTTTAGTAGATTGTAACACGGAATAAGCCGGACGTCTTGCTGGTCGCGGCAAATCCTTGCTGGCTATCGGCCGAAGATTGATATATTTACGATCAGGTGTGGCATGATTAATAGAATAAGCACCACTCTCATTTAAAACTGTTTTGGCAAGCTCATACCAACTGCAATATCCGTCGTTAGTGCGATGATAAACACCAAAGGCAGGCCGACTCATTAGCATCTCTTTTACGGCCATAGCCAAATCACTAACAAAGGTTGGGCTGGCAATTTCGTCGTCAATAAATTGCAGTTCACTTTTTTGAGCGGCGGCCTCAAGCACAATATCAACGAATGTTTTCTTGCCGGCGCCAGAAGATTTTCCAAAAAGACGCGAAGTACGAATTATATAATATTTAAGACCATGCTCTGCTAAGCGCAAAATAGCCTCCTCGCCTCCGAGCTTAGAGCGGCCATAGACACTGATTGGCTTTGGGTGATCGGCTTCAATATAAGGCGAGTCCTTGGCGCCATCAAAAACATAATCAGTGCTAAAATGAATTAAAAGCGCTTTGTTCTCAATACTGGCTTTAGCCAAATAGCCAACTGCTTCAGCATTAATCACAAAAGCCTGCTTCGCCGCTTCGTCATTTTTTTCTATCTCATCAACGGCATTATACGCCGCCGCATTAACAACGATTTCTGGGCGAACCTCATGGCAAAATTTCTGCAGAGCTACCTTGTCGGTAATATCAATAACGTCACGATCTACGGCCACCAAATCTTCTGTGGAAAAAGTCGCTGCCAGCGCTTGACCCAATAGACCCTTAGCGCCAATCAAAAGAACACGCATTGGTCAAAAAGTATTCTCATATTCTTAAGAATATGAGAATACTACTAGATAATCAAATAGTAATGCCATATGATTTAAGTAAATTACTAACATCGGGCACTTCATCTGGGCGAAGCCGCACATAATCGGCATTATCGTGCGGCGTGGTGGCTACACATACAACACGCACCGGTGTATCAGTTAAGGCCCAATAAACGTGATAGACGCCGTGCGGCACAATCACATAGGGCATACCTGACTCTCCCACGCGATATACTGGGGCCGGACCATCAGGTTTTGCCTCATCAGTAAAGACCATCGCCTGCAGGGCGCCGAATGTTTTTGAACCTTCACGGTAATCTCTAAAAGCCCAAAGCGCCGTGCCGGTGATGGTGAAAAAAAGTTCAGACTGCCGATAATGATAGTGCCCGGCGCGCGCGATATTTTTTCCGACAGCCACAGAAAGATAGATATTCCCTAAACCATCTTTAACATCAGAATTAGAAACGCCACCCGGCACTAATTCGCCAAGCCACCCGCGCTCGTCTCCGATGGCGCGATTCATAACAATCGTGAGGCCGTCAATCGCAGTGGAAATTCGTTCAGTCATAGCTCTAAAATTCAGAAGATCAGAATCAACGATTTTCTATCCAACCAAAAGTATCATACTATATAGTATGATACTTTTGGTTAAAATGTCACAAGAGGATAGCCATCTCATAAAATCATAAACTATCAATCATCAACTATACAAGATGCGCGTTGATGCCCTTAGCGCGGGCTTTGATTCTATTCACCCAGTCCTGATTGTCGCGATACCACTGAATAGTTTCTTTAACCGCCTCGGAAAAATGATATCTCGGCTTCCAGCCAAGTTCTTTGGCAATTTTACTCGCGTCAATGGCATAACGTCGATCATGCCCCGGACGGTCTGTCACAAAAGTAATAAGAGATTCCGGCTTGCCCAAAGCCTTCAAAATTAATCGGGCAATTTCTAAATTAGGCCTCTCAAAGTGCCCGCCGATATTATAAACCTCTCCGGCCTTGCCTTGGCGTAAAACTAAGTCAATCGCTTCACAATGATCGCGAACATACAGCCAATCACGCACATTCTTGCCATCACCATAGAGCGGCAGAGGCTGGTCGTTCATCGCTCTATCAATAAAAAATGGTATAAGTTTTTCGGGATATTGATACGGACCATAGTTGTTAGAACAGTGAGTGACGACAACATCCAAGCCAAAAGTTTTGAAAAAAGCGCGACACAAAAGATCTCCGCCGGCTTTAGCCGCGGCATAGGGCACATTTGGCTGGAATGGCCAATTCTCGTGGAATTGCCGAGCGTCTTCCAGCTCTAATGAGCCATATACTTCATCAGTAGAAATTTGCACGTGCCTTTTGATTGTCCCGAGCTGACGTTCTGCATCCAATAAAGTTTGCACGCCAAGCGTATTGGTCAGAACAAAATCACGCGAGCCGATATGAATACTTCGGTCAACATGGGTCTCGGCCGCAAAGTTGACTACGACGTCAATTCCTTGCTTAAGTACTTTTTCAACAGCCTCTGAGTCGGCGATGTCGCCCTTGACGAACGAATATCGCGCGTTACCAGCAAGATCCTTAAGATTCTCAAGATTGCCAGCATACGTAAGTTTATCAAAATTCACTACCTCGTCCTCCAGATAGTTTTCAATCAGGTAATGAATAAAATTGGAGCCAATGAACCCCGCCCCACCGGCAACGAGTATTTTCATAAAATCAGCATAACGGAAAATTTCACTTAAAACAAGATTCATAACGAACGGAGAGTGAAACCGAAAATAATGAAACGCGTTTAAAAAATTATATCGTGAAAAAGGAAAACGGCCGCACTTCGCGTACGGCCGTCGTCCCTCCTTATTCTTATCGCCACCTCCTTACCACTGCTCGCACCAGGTACGAGCGTTCTGAACCATTTGTAAGTATGGGCTTACCTCTAGCCATGTCCACTCCGATGAAACGTAAGCCCCTTGCCACATTCTAAAGCCTCGGTCCACTGCGTGAGGCATCATGAAGAATTTCCGTCCGTCCGGTGAACAAAGTGCCGTTATACCACCCGGACTTCCGTTGGGGTTGAACGGGTATTCTTCCGTTGGCTCACCGTCTGGCCCCACGTAAAAGATAGGCGCCAGGTCGTTCGTGAGCACAAATTGCAACACTTCTGGGTCGGGGAAGGTGAGGCGACCTTCTTTGTGGGCGACCCAGGCTCCGAAGATAGAGCCTTCCATGCCGCGGAGCATGATCGCTGGGCTTTTCCGGAAACCCAATGTTACGAAGCGGCATTCAAATCGGCCCGAGACATTTTCCGTAAACCACGGCAGTTTTTCCTCGGGGAAAAGATGACCGAGAGTGAGTCCGAGACTGGCGTCGACTTGCGCACCATTGCAGACGCCGAAAGTGAAAGTATCCGGTCGCGAACAAAATTCCAGATACTGATCGGCTAGCGCGGGTCCTTTCATGACGGCCGCCCAGCCCTGACCAGCGCCAAAAACATCACGGAACGACCAGCCCCCCGGAAGAACCCTTCCGCGGAATCCATGGAGAGTGATTTTTCCACGTTCGAGGTCGTCTGTGGCCACATCAACCGGATCAAAACCGCCATCATAGAAAGCGGCGGCCATTTCCGGTTCTCCTCGCGTCCCTTCTTCGCGAAGCATGGCGATGCGAATTTTGCTTTTGGCGGTCAGGATGGCGGTCGGTGTCGGTTTGGGAGTAAACGTAAGTTTGTATGGAGGCGAGGTGAGCATCTTGCGCCGCGCCCTACTTTCAGCGTCAACGCAGGCGGAATTTGCCTTCATCTTGTCGATGATGCTGCTGAGCTCCTCCCATTTTGCCCGAAGATCGACCATCTGCTCATCGAGCACGATTGAGCCATTTACCGATACCTTGATCTCCGGGGTTGACAAGGAGTGACCGATGGTCTGGGCCGTCACGCCATGACGATGAAGAACTTCCTGAACTGCGTCTATCCTGACGCATTCCACGATGGCGCCCGGTTCTTGTGCAAACAACGTGGCCCGCGCTTCGTGCTGACTCCGGAAGTCGAGATCAAGTCCAAGATTTGCCGCGAAGGCCATTTCGAGCGCTGTCACCAGGGAGCCATCACCGGCCGTGTCATGATAGGCGGAAATGAGACCCAAGTCGACAAGTTCTTGCGCGGCCTCAAACAGGTGCTTGAGATCGGCCGCTTTGACGTCCGGACACTCGTCGCCGATTTGACCATGCCCCTGAGCTAAAGCTGATCCGCCCAAGCGGTGTTGATGAGGATTACACTCCAGCCAGAGCAGCTCTCTCCCAGCCTCTTTCAGGTCGGGAGTGACTTTGACGGTAATGTCCGGGACCGGTGCGTTGGTTGAAATAACGATTTCCCGCGGCGCCCTAACTTCTTGAAGCTGACCGTCGGGGTTTACGCGGAGGTCGAACATGGCGCTTGAATCCTTGCCTCCATCCGGTTCGCAGCCCTGAAATTCGGCGAGGAATTGGCGTAATGCCTGCATAGCCTCTTCAAGCCAAATGCCTTCGCCAGGGAGTTTGGTGGCCAACATGGCGTTAAGCGAACACTTGACGTCTCCGAGGCCGATGATTTTCACGCCACCCAGGTTGAGAATGGCTTCGGCTGCCGCTAGGCGGACGCTCGCTCCTGGTGAGATGAGACTAGAGAGCGGTTGTTCCCCAATACTATGGGCCGTGCCACGCAGGCTGAAATGGCTAGCGGCCTTGATTGAGCAGTCGGCTATCGGCGCTTGGTACGGACCGACATCCTGTTGTTGGGCTACCAGGCCACCCACACTGCGGTCGCCTTCAATGGTCGTCCACCGCTTGCTGCAAACGGAAAGAAGACCGAAAACGAGATCAAGACTTTCCCGAATTGTTTCTTCGGGCGGCATAGAAAGCGGTTGGCGCCTCTCTTTCTTCGGTGTGAGAACGAAAGTCTTTTGTCGCTCGGTGCCGAGCATAGGTTCAAGCGGCGCGTTGACGATGACCTGTCCGCGACTTTTCATGACGAGCCGTCCGTCGCCGGTCACCGTTCCGATCACGGCGCAAGGCAAATGCTCGCGTTGGCAGATGGCCTGGATGAGCGGCCAATCTGTGGGCCAGGCAAGCATCACAGCCGATTCCTGGCTTTCATTACCTACTCTTTCAACATCACTCAAGGTATCGTCTCCCCACGGCACCTGGTCAAGGTCGAACACCGCTCCGGCCGGATACACTATTTCTGGTGGACCGTTGCTTAAGCCGCCCGCCCCCAAATCGCTAGACTTTTGTACAGGATTGCGCCGGCCAAGCCAGAAGCACGTTCGGAAGAAGTTACCGAAACAGCGTCGCATCAAAGCGTCGCCGCGCTGTACCGAACGAAGAAGGATGGCCATATCGACATCATAGCCGATGGCCGATGACGAAGCGGTTCCTCCGCCAATGCCGAGACGGAAACGCGGACCGCCAACGTAACCAACGAGCATGCCCGCTTGTGGTTCAACTGGCGCGACATCTTCATGGTTCATGACACCGGCGCCAACCGTGAAAAGGATCGGCTTTTCCCACCCCCAAGCTTGTCCGTCTGGGGTCACAACAAAGAGGGTGCGAACGAAGCCATAGGTGAGCGCTTCGCCCGAAGCATTGCCGTAACGACGGGTGCCATGGCTGGCTCCCAGCATTATTTGGAGAGGCGTTGGATATCCTGGTCGGGACGACCATCCATCCTTTTCCCACGGTTGCAGGTGGCCCGGGATACAGAGATTGCCAGTACAATATCCTGCCCCCGCTACTCCCAAATCTGCGCCACGTCGGGTGACATAATTGTCCGCCTGTCGTCCACCGACGCCGGTATCCGCGCCAGCTGGGGGGGAGATGCGGCAGGGGTGGTTGTGGGTTTCTGCCGTCAACGTGTCATCAAGGTCGCGCGTAACAATAACCCATGAGCTTGGCTCGCCCGGTTTTTCCGGAATGAGCATTTCGGTCAAGCCACCCCGAATGGCAGAACTATCACAGTCGAAGGCCACGGTTGAGTTGCTTCGATGAAGTATTAGCGGATCCTTGATGATTTGCATCAGGGTTTGTAGAAGTAGCCGGCCGTTGCGTGTTCTCTTACCTTTGTAGTAACCGTGCCTTGAGTGTTCCGAAATCAATTGAGCCACGATCATTAAAAAGGCGTCGGTTGGATTCTCGTCGCGCTCCAACGACAGTTCAAATGCCAGGGCTTCGTCGTACTCGTCCCACTTGATGCCCCAGTCTCTTTCGAACTCGCGTAGTGCTTCTACACCACGTTCGCGCACCGCATACACTTTGGTGGCTTGTCGAACTAAGCCATGGTCGAAGCTCTTGAGCGGTTCACGATACGGCATTTCCAACATGGGATCGTACAAGGCGGCGGCAAAACGTTCGGCTGTCTCCGGATCAAGTGCTCGGTTCAAGGCGAACCGATGCGAGAGCTCAACGCGATGAATTTTGCCAAGTCCGCAGCGCTGACAGATCCTGACGGCTTGACTTGAGTAGGGCGTATCGAAGTTTAGTCTGGGACCAAACTCGAATACCCAAGGGAAGCTGGACAGCCAGCTCGTATCCGGCGTTCGAGCAATTTCTCTAAACAGACGGACGGGCAGTTTAGTGAAAGCGAGTACTTCCTCTGTTGTCAACGCCTCCGTCGCTCCAATGTTGAAACATGACTCGGTGTGTATTACTTCCTCCTGGAGGCCTGCAGCTTCAAGGGCTAGGGTCAGGACTTGTACGGGGAACTCAGCGGGATAGGCGTAAAGATGATGCAGGGTGGTTATTGTCGAGATAGCCATGTTGTCTGTCTCCTCTCTTTCGTTTTGGTTTCTGGTTTACGTTATAAAAATGTTAAGGCGCGAGCCTTGTCTACTGGGTTTTCCGGTTTACAGCACGCCTACTTTACTATTTTTTAAAGAAAATTACAACCTCAAATCCAAAATAGCTTATCTAACACTTTCCAAAATGCCCCATAGTAAAAATGTTGAACCCACCTCTCAATACATCTCTCGTCTCTATATCACCATACTAGTATACTAGTATGGTAGTAGATAATGCAACCAGCTCTAAATATCAAACAGGACGACATTAACCAGCCAAGCGTATAATTTCAACGCTCAACGGCAACGTCGTCCTATTACTCCCCTCCCATCTCCTCCACGTTATGGGAAAAACTCTCCCATCTTACCCGACGAGGCCGACCGCCGCCCGGCTTGGCCCAGCGCACGGAATCCGAAGCTCGACCAAACGATTGGCCAAACCATCAGCCAATGGTTTCTCTGGGCCAACCACCACGAGATCGGGCCCCAGACTAGCTGCCAGTGCTATCAAACCGACTACGTCAGATGCCTCGACTGGATAGAGCACGGCATTCCGCGCGATACCGGGGTTGCCAGGAGCCCAGTAGAGTTCTCCACAATTCGACGAACTCACAATCGCTAGCGCCATCGCAGCCTCACGTCCACCGCCACCAATTCCTAACACTTTCATTAGTCTCTCCTTTTTTCTTTTGCTGTATGTGGTTGTGACTGTTCATTCCAAACTGAAAGAAATACTAAATCAGAACGGCAATACTTTATCACCCCGACACGATATTGACAACCCCAAATCTAAAATAGTTTATCCAGCACCTTCCCAAATACCCGATGGTGAAAATGTTGAATCCACTAAATTGTTTAATTAATTGTTCTTGAATTTTCCACCGATGTCCTAATGCGTTCGGCAATTTTCAACGCCTCGCCCTCACCATACTTTCGATGACCCCATGATTTATAACCGTCACCGCTCAAACGAGGAATCACGTGAAAATGCATATGCGGCACAATTTGCCCCGCCGCCGCTCCGTTATTGACGCCTATATTAAAACCATCGGCGCCAACGGCCCACATAATGGCTTTAGCAATCTTGGGCAAGACCTTGACCACGACGATCAAAGAACTCTCGGTAGTATCAAGGAAGTCGCTGGAATGTGTTTTTGGTATCACTAAAGTATGGCCAGGATTAACCGGCGCAATATCCAAGAAAGCCAGAACATGTTCATCTTCGTACACTTTTTCGGACGGTATCTCCCCGGCTATAATTTTGCAAAAAATGCAATCGCTCATATTACCTCTAATTTTAAAATCACAAAATGAAGGCAAAAAACAGCATGGCCGCGAAACTAACTATCCCTAAAATAAATCTCTCCAACGGCGCGACCGCAGAAATTGTCATTATTATAACACTGATAAGAAGCGCCGCCAATATAAACAGCGAGCGCGGCAAACGATGGTTAGACTGACCATTAGCTAACGCCAAAATCAAACTCAAACCAATGCTTATAATAAACAGCAAAAAAATATTTATGGCCGAGCTGATTGACCCCGGGCGAACAAGTTCAATCAAAACAAAGCTAAGGGTCGTTAAAAATAACGCGGCAAAAACGTCATTAACGATTTCTTTCCAAGAATAATTATGGCTGTCTAACATACTGGATGAAACGTTCCGCCTTGCGCCCGATGATGCCCCTCAAATCTGCCAACTGCAAGGGTTGATCAATCAGTGTTACTTCAACACGCCTAACCTCCAACATGATTCCTTGGTCATTTACAGTCGGAGCAGAAATCATAAAACGCAGACTGCCGTCTTCAACCGCAGCTCCCGCCAATCTAAATATGACCTCGCCAGCCGTCCAGTTATCAGCCATGGAAATGGTTGATAGTGATTGTAAATCATAAGACCAATTACCGATTTGTCCGATTTTTAAACCCAGGCGCGGCGAAGGACCATTAGTCTGATACAGCAATCGCACTCTTGCCTGCTCCATTCGGCGCGGCAACCTAACGTCAAAATACACGGGCTCGGCGTTGACTTGCCGTTTCCACACGCCCTCAATCGCCACTGGCTCGCCTAAACGACCCAAAGGATACAACGATGAAATATAAGGGTGATAATGCTTAAGATCGTTCGCCACAAACAATTGTCCATTCGGAGCAAAATCGCGCCATATTAACCAAGCTACGACTGCGACTGGCGTGAGCACAAGTAAACCCCGCACCACGATTTTAAACCAGTGGCCTTGGGGTATTGCTCTTTGGGTTTGATTTTCCAATTCATCCATGGTTTTATCTCTGCCCGCCGGCTGATGTGGCACCTCGGACGGATGGCTTTCTGTGGTGCGGGGTAAACTTCTAATAACAATCTTTTTGGACAACACAATTTATAGGCGAATTAACCGATAGAGAAAGGCACCATCCGGCAGCATTATCGGCGAGCGTAAATTAAATCGCCATTGTTGTAATTTCTGCCTAAGCTCTAAATTCGGCTGCTCAACCGTATAAAAATAAACCGGCACAACCTCAACCAAGCGGACAACGGCCTCCAATACTGGCGGAATGGAAAAAACTGGACGGCCGTCTGAAATGATTACCCGACGTTCAGGGGAAAAAACTTTATCAGCGCGGTCGCCAATAATAACAGAGCTAGGAGCAACCACGCTCTCGGTAGTAATTATAGCGCGGCGGTATTTTTGCAAACGTTCAGCCACATAAGTCAAACCTTCCGGGTAGTCAAAAAATACTTGGGTAAAGCTTGCACCGGCCAAAAGTAAAATCACGACGGCGAGCCAAATCCGACCGGTAAGGCCTTTAAGATATCGCTGAATGGCCAAAAGCGCTAAGGCGGCATAGGGCAGCCAGATAGCGTAAAGCGGCAACCAATAACGAACATAGGAAGAGCCTACTGTTATACCACCCGCCCCAACCGTATCTGAAATATTCCAACTTCCGTAATAAATAGCCAGCCAAAGCGTCACCCAACCGGCCGCTAAAACATATGAACGATTAATCTTTTGGTCACGATTATATAAAAATCCACCCACAACCAATAACCAAAAAGGTAAAAATAAAACTACCACATAACGCAAAAAATTACTGGCAATATTAAAGAGCGAAAAGCCAAACGGTACCACCACCCAAAGCGATGTCTTTATAAATAAAGGCAATTTAGAAGAAATTATGTTTTGTCCATTCGCCACTTGATAACCCAACGGCCAAACTTGACCGTAAACAGAGATGGCCAGCCAAAACCAAAATATGATTAACAGTCCGCCCGTAAGCAAAGCAGTAAATAAATGCGCCGGGCGTAACTCGCGACGATCAATGATAATCGCGGCGCCAACAATAGGCAAAACCCATAAAGCTTCCGATGTGCGAACGAATAAAGCCGCGGCCAAAGCAAACAAACAAAATACCAACCATCCTTGAGGCCACTTAGATTCTCGCCAGCGCCAATATCCCCACCAAGTAAAAATAAGAAAATCAAAAAAAAGCGCGTTATGATAAAAACCGCGACTGGCGTAATACCACACAGCCGGATGAATGGCCAAAAGAGTAGTCGCCAATAATGCCGTCGCCGACCCAAATAATCGCCGCCAGCACGCATAAGCCGCCAAGAGCGCCAAGACTGTAAATAATGGCGTTAGAAACGACAATATGGCGCGGCCAAAAGCTAGGCCGATAATACCGTAAATAATAGGCAGTCCGATAAAACTAACCGGCACGATAGCGCCGTTAACCACCCTTGTTGAACGAGGATGAATAAGGTTATTTGCCAAACCGTTTAAGGGTTCAGGAACAGCTATTGGTTGAGCGTTGATAATGCGTGTTGTAAAAAAATAATTGGCCGCTTCGTCGGGGGAGTTAAAGCGTATTATCTCCCTAGTTGTTGTCGCCCAGGGGAAAAAAGAATAAGCCATAAACGCCGCGCCGGCAATAATTCCTAAAATAATTTTGTCACGTTTTGCCATCATCATATTTGATTATACATTTTTTAATGCACCGAGAACTAGCAATAAATTAAATAATACTGGTACAATGAAAATATGTATATAACTTTCGTCTTCTTGGCCTTGGGGCTAAGCGGTTTTATCGCGATAAACCATTTCTTTTGGCAATCAGCGATTCTGGGGGCAGTGCTTGGCTCATGCTACTTAGTTGGAGGTGGGTGGTATTTAGGCAAACAAATAATATCCACTCAATCAATAATCATTAAAACAATAGCGGGAGCCCTTCTCTGGGTCGCCTTTCTTGCTGGATTTAGCGGACTTGTCTATCGCTTATGGAATCTGGAATCCATCACTGTTATGGTGATCATTGCGCTAGCGCCGCTTATAGTAATCTCTTTAGCGTCCCTAAAACCCGCCCCACTAACTGCGCCCTCGCGGCCAGACAATGACAGTATAACACAGGAAATACCTGCGCCCGAAAGCGACCCCCACTCCACACTTAACGGGCCTAGCGCGTGGATCAATTACTTCTTAATCATCGCTGTAGTTGCCATTTTAACAATTACTGTAGCGCTTCTTTTTATATCCCAAACTAATGAAGCTCTGCGCTCCCCTTGGACAATCGTGCCGCCAGCGTTTTTTCCACTAATTTTTCTTGCCAATCTTCTAGCGTTGGCCTTCGGCTTTGGCGCCATTATCAAACGCTCCTCATCCAACCATTGGATAATTCTCGTGCTGCTGACCGCCATTTCTTTAATCGTCGCTGTAATTATTTACGAAGTCGGCTATGGCTTTGATCCATTTGTGCATCAAGCCACGGAATTACTAATTAAAAAGAATGGAATCGTTCTGCCAAGACAATGGTATTATTTGGGTCAATACGGTTTGGTGGTTAGTTTGTCCTATATCTTTCAAAATAATGTCATCTTCCTTGACAAACTACTCTTGCCCGTCATAGCCGCTATCACTCTGCCGACAATTTTATTTTTATCATTAAGCAAATTATCTAACGATTGCAAAGTCGTTTTTTTGTCTAGTCTCGCTCTTTTAACCATACCCCTTAGGTGGTTTATCAACACGACACCGCAGGGTCTGGGCAATCTAGCGCTGTTAGCCATCATCTTCATTGGTTTTGCTTGGCCAAGCGATGAAAGGAGAAATATTAAATGGCTGCTCTGGGGGCTGGCATTCGTGGCCGCCACTATTCATCCTCTGGCTGGCCTGCCAGCTATAATATTTCTCACCCTAAGTGCTATTCTCAAAGAACGAAGAGCATACTCACGATATTTAACCGCCGTTCTCCCCGTCGTTCTTGGCGCTATAATACCGTTGCTTTTCTGGATTCAAGAAAGAAAAAATTTGAACGCCATACCCGATATAATTTCGGTATTCAATCAAGGCGTCGTACCGATGTTCTCTGGCTGGATTTACTTTGAACAACGGTTCAACCTAATACTTGACGCTGTTTATCATTTTGAGTTCAATCTACCAATTATCATTCTGGTTCTTGCCGCCATAGGTATTATCTTAAGCTATCGCCCCAAACAATTGAGGGTGGCCTGGCCACACCTATTAACAGCCGCCATTCTCGCTATTGACGGATTGATCCTCAATAATTTTTTGTCCTTTCGTTATCTCATTGACTACGAGAGAACGTGGTATGGCAACCGTCTTTGGGAAATGGCTATGTTTTTTCTTCTGCCCTACGCCGCCCTTGCTTTAATCGCATTTTTCAATAAGCTTTTGAAAGCTTCGCCCATGGTAATAATATTTTGGGCGCTCGTTCTAGCAACTCTCCGCACGGCTAGCGTCTATCTCACCTATCCGCGTTTTGACGGCTACGCTTATGATCGCGGATATAGCCCCAGCGTTCACGACATTAAGGCCGTCCGCGCCATAGAAAACAAAGCCAAAGAGCCATATATAGTGCTGGCCAATCAGGCGACAAGCGCCGCGGCCTTGCGAGAACTTGGCTTCAAGAAATATTTCACGAGACGTGACGCGGAAAGCGCGGAACAAATATTTTTTTATCCAATCCCCACGGGCGGCAGTCTTTATCAATACTATTTAAAAATGGTATATGAGGAACCAAGCCGTAAAAATGTAGAAGTAGCCATGAATATGGTCGGCGTTAAGGAAGCGTATTTTGTTCTTAACGATTATTGGACTGATTCGCAAAAGATCGCGGTCTCGGCAAAGCAGGAAGCCGACAGCTGGGAAATTATTGATGGCGGAAAAATTTACATCTTCAAATACCAGCGGTCAAATTCAACATCTGACTAAAAACTTATACCATCTCTAATTAACCGCTTCGCAATGGATACACGCTAACCCAAGATTTTGAGCCAAAAAATACAGGGTTAAGAGAAAGAGATCGTTTAAAGATGGTATTACTTAACAATTTAATCATAAAAATTTATATATACAAATTGTGACGATCGTCACGTTTTGTATATATGAAAAAATATCCATGATCTACTACTTACAAGCAAAATCAATGGTATGGACCCCCAGGCAATCCTCGGATCCCGTTTTCTAAGCGGTATCCCCGCGGCAAGCCGCGGGGTATAACGGTTAATAACGGTTAATTAATTAATGATTGATATACTTTCATTACCTCATCATGATATTGCTCTGTTGAAAAAATTGGAGCGGATTTTCGAGCTCCCTCTTGAAGCTGTCGGTAATCCACCGATACCGCCTCCTCCATAGCGGCCAGCAGCGCCGAGAGATCGGCTGGCGTAAACAGGAAACCGTTAACGCCACTCTTGATTAATTCGGGGATTCCCCCTATTCGAGAAGCAATTACCGGCACGCCGGCTACAAAACTTTCACCGATACTGGTTGGAGAATTTTCATAAGCTAGGCTTGGTAATACTAAATAATGAACGGCGGATAATATTTCATCTTTTTGCACAACGTCAACAAAACCGACATAGCGCACATTGCGGAGAGTTTTGGCGGCTTTTTCTACCTCTAATTTCAGACTGCCATCACCAGCAATAACCAATTCAGCGTCTTTGTGCGTAGCTGAAAATTTTTTCCAAACCTCAAGCAATAGCCGTACACCCTTGTATACTTCCATCTGACCTAAATATAAAAAATTAAAAGGCGGAGGAGGTTGCTTAGTTGACAATGAAACTATTTCAGAAATTACTGGATTGCGAATAATAGCAGTTTTTGACTTTGGGAAAAAGCCTTTGTCTTGATATTCCTTTAGCAAAAATTCAGAAGGTGAAATGATAACATCTGGCGAGCCGAATAACCAAGCGTTAAGACGAGCATAAACGCTAACGAGTAGCATTTTTTGCGTAAACGAATTCTCTTGCCCGTATATTTTAAGGCCGGTTGGATGCAGAGCGCCAAGATCGTGAACAGTATGAAACCAAAGAGGTCTATGTGTTTTATTTTTGCTATGCTGAATCGCCGCCGGAACTGTATAGCCTAATCCTTTAAGATTATGAGTTAAAATCAAATCTGGTTTCTCGCGCTTCAAAATACTACGCACTACAAAATAGGTATGCAAATTAAACATATCCAACCCGTGCCACAATAATCTGACTATGGCGTTATGTTTAGAAATGTTGAAAATTGCAAAGAGATTGATGGGCGCAAAGCGAAATACCCTCAAAGAACGGCTTTTGCCCCTTGTCAAATTGCCCCACCGCCCCCAGATGCTGTGCCAGCCACCAAATGGCTCCGCGCTAATAGCAAAGACTTCGTGTTCAGAAAAAGCCTGCATAGAAACAAAAGCCACGCTTTCGGCTCCACCGCGACTATAGGGCGGCAAAATAGCGCTAATGACACAAATCTTCATATCAACAGAATAATTTCTAAATTCTAAGCACTAAATTAGCTGAATAAAGAATAAGGTAATTAGTGTGTTTCGTAACCACGAGGTGTTAGAATACCCTTATGGTTACTGGGCAAAAGAATGTTTTCAACTGTGCGGCCAACTTTTTGAGGGGCAGAAAGTGCATATTCTGCGGTTCTTTTCACGTCTGTAAAACTCAGCGCGGCTATGTGAAGTGCCGGCACGCGGCTTGTGGAAAACAGAAGTCGCTCAAACGCCTGCGCAAAGAGATTGGCATTATCACCGGCTTCTACCAACAGCAGCCGGCCTATCGCGTGGCGAGCGATCTCGGCCTTGATTATCAGGTGGTGAGCCGCGTCTATCAACGCTTGCGCGAAGCGATCTATCATGTGGCTGAATTGGAAGCAGGCAAGCTCAAGGGAGAGATTGAGATTGATGAGGCTTACTTCGGCGGCAGAAGGAAGGGGAAGCGCGGCAGAGGCGCCGTCGGGAAAAGCATTGTTTTCGGCCTTTTGGAGCGCGATGGACGAGTTTATACCAAAGTTGTGGAACGGGTAACGGCCGATGAATTGATGGCCCATATTAGGAAGCATACGAGAAAGGGGTCGGTCTATTACACGGATACCTTTCGTAGCTACAACTCCTTGAAGCGCTGGGGCAAACACCACCGCTTGAACCACGGCAAGGTCTTTGCCCACAAAGGCCAGAACCACATCAACGGCATTGAGGGATTTTGGAGTTATGCCAAGCATATCCTGTACAACTACCGAGGAGTTTCCAAATACCATTTTCCGATGTATCTTAAAGAGGTGGAATATCGTTTTAACCATAGACATGATAATTTATTCAAACTGTTTATGAACATCTATTTTGGTTACGTTTCGCACTAATTACCAAGAATAATGAATAGAGAATAATGCATAATTCTTTCTTCCCTCATAATTCATGATTCGTATGGAATTAGTTTTCTATAAATCTCATCTAGCTTGCGCCCCACCACTTCCCAATCGTATTTTTGCACCATTCGTTCTCGCCCCCTGACTCCCATATCTTCACGTAATTTAGTGTCTTGGAGCAATGTGGCGAGTTTTTCCGTTAAATCCTTAATATCGCCCGGCCGTACTCTAAAACCAGTAACTCTGTCTTCAATAGTAACTCTGACTCCAGGAAAATCAGACACAATGGCCGGCAGTCCGCACGCCTGTGCTTCGGCCGCGGCGATGCAAAAAGATTCCACTCTGGCGGTTGAAGGCATAACAAAGATATCCGCTGAACAATAATAATCCGGTAATTTTTCGTTCGGCACAAGCCCACCAAAGATTACCGCTCCTTCCAGCAATCCCAGCTTACCTGCTAGTGTCTCATAATCTTTTTTCATATCTCCTCCGCCAACAATCAGACAGCGAAATTTCAATCCCTTTTTTCTTAATATTTCTAAGGATCGCAGCAATACTGGAATTCCTTTAAAATAATGTGCCCGATCAAGCCCGCCGACAAAAATGATGGCTTGCACATCATGATTCTTTTTCTCGGCTGGTTGAAATAAATTCGTGTCAACTCCCAGAGGCAAAAAATCCATAGGCACTTCAGCCCAAAGTTTTCGTGTTGCCCCAAAATCACTGCCCCGAAAAAAATCTTCTGACATATCCAGCACTAAATCGCTGTGGCGCAAAATGGTTGGCAGAAGATATCGGCGATGCCATGAAAAAAATTTACCGAGCCAACCTTCGGCCACGGCATCCATAATGTGATGAACAATAATTTTTGCCTTAGTCGTTCGCCTTATAATTGGTAAAAGCTCTGCCGCGCCAAAAAATGGATAAAACAAATGGATAATATCAAACGAACGCATTCGCCAAATTAACTGCGGTAAAATTGCCGAATTGCCATATCTAACTAACGGAACAAGTTCGGTCGTCTTGACCACGCCGCGGAGTTGGGCGTCCGCCGCCATTTTTTCCCCCGCACCTTTCTCATTGGCATGAACCAATCGGAAATTATTAATTTTTACTCTTTCATTACCGTGATACGGCCGTGGCATATTTGTAACAAGGTGCGGGGCAAAAACCTCAACCTCATAGCCATGCCTTAGCGCCTCTTCAGCCATTCCTTTAGCGGCCATGCCCATACCGCCCGGATAAGGCGGATAAACGCAAGTTAAAAAGGCGACACGCGTTACCATACGATAAACAAACGAACTATGCGCCAATACAAGTTAAATATAGGATTTACAGCCCGCAGCAATAATGAAGGCTCCTCTTGGTAAGCGATAACTCCCGAAAAACCAGCCACCACTGCCCGCTCTTTGACAGTACGCATTGCTTGATGAAGTTTTCTGGTTTTCAGTATGGCTGATAAATTTTTAATAACATATAAATACCCGCTAATCTTTTCTGCCCACCAACCTTTGAGTAAGCTCATTGTAACGACGCCAATTTCCATCAACAACCAAGCTGGCAATATCATAAACAAAGTCAAAATATGATAATTTTCTAACAAAACAATTAATCTGTTTCTTTCACCGTATTCATACTTAATTTTACTGGAACGATGAAACTCATAACGGTGGTAAACACGGCTCTCCGGCACCAGCACGCTTTTATATCCGGCCAGACGCACTCGCCAGCCAAAATCCAAATCCTCGTGATACATAAAAAAATCATCCTGAAATAAGCTCAACTCTTCTATGGCGGCCATTCTTATCATTGCCGCCGCGCCAGAGGCATAAGTAATTTCCACGGGTCCGCGCAAAAATTTTTGTACCCGTGAATCGCCAAGCGAGCGACCATCACCTTCAGTGTAACCAAACCCTAAAAAATGAATACGATTGCCCGCGCTGTTAATTTTGCGACCGTCTGCCCTAAGAAGTAAAGACTGGACAGCCGCAACTTCGGCGTGATTTTCCAGATATTCCACCAGCGGTTCGGCCCAGCGCGGGTGAACAGTAGTATCTTGATTAAGAAGCATGACATATTTAACCTTCATCTTTCTTAATTCACTGACTCCCCTATTACAGGCGCGCGCAAAACCAGTATTAGTAGACTGTTCAATCAATAATATATTTGGCCAATGGGAACGCACATAACCGGCCGCACCGTCGCCAGAAGCATTGTCAACCACGATCATGGACAAATTTGAATAGGTGGAAAATTTTAGGCTGCCGAGACACGATTCAAGATCACTACGACTGTTATATGACGGTATCACCACTCCGACTTTTGGAACATCATTATCTTTGGTCTGGTTCGTGATCATGTTTGGCGTTCTTCAAAGCAATCTCTCTTACTAAATCCGTTAAACTCTTTTCTAGTCTATCCACCTTACGCGACATCGCAAACAAAACGTAAAAAAGGACAACCACTGAAATATATAAAGCCAAATCAACGCCCCGCCCAACGCCAAGTATATTGGCTAAAAGGGTGGCCGTCTGCGGCAATAAAATAACGACCGCCGCGGCCAGCCAAAAAACTGTCCACCATAACAGCTTGCGCCTGTCTAATCCACCACCCGCGTAAGCTCGCCAAGCTTTAAAAATGGCGAACAGGATGAAGACGATGATAATCCATTGGATGGGCATACCCCGTTAGAAAGCCTCCTCAGCCCCCCGCTTGGCGGGGCGGGGCTGAATAAGATAAGTAGCTAGATAAATAATCATAAAAGCGTTGGCGATTAAGGAGATGGAATTAACACATTCGGACGGCTTTCTAATGGGGTATAATTCAAAACGCAAAATTTAAAAGTCAATTACCGCTGTTAAAAAAATTTGTTTATCAAAAGCCGCCACACAATTTGTACAGCATTGCCACTCCCCTGCCCCCGGCCGAGCGAATAAGCAGTGTAATGAATCGTCACTGGTACTTCCACGTATCTTAAATTTTTGTCGGCGATAATATCTAAAATCTCTGAAGCGTGAGCCATGCCATCATGAGTCAAACTTATTTGCATAGCGGCCGCTCTGGAAAACGCTCGAAAGCCATTATGTACATCAGTAAGTTTGAGTCCGGAGAAAAAGCAAGTAAACAAAATACCTAAGTGCAAAATAAGACGTCGACCAATCGGCAAAGAAACAGCTTTACCCAAAAAGCGCGATCCTAATACCACATCCATTTGCCTCTCAGTAATCGGCGCTATCATAGCGGCAATATCTTTAGAGTCATGCTGGCCATCAGCGTCAAAATGTATAATTACATCAGCACCAAAATCAAGAGCAAGACGCGTACCGGTTTCCAAGGCCGCGCCCTGCCCGCGATTTATCAAATGACGTACAACAAACGCTCCGGCTCGTTTAGCTAAATCGCCCGTACTATCACTTGAGCCGTCGTCAACCACCACCACCCGATCAACAAACGCATTAAGCCGGGCAATCACATCGCTGATTACCGCTGCTTCATTGTAGGCCGGCAGAACCGCTATAACTTTCATATTTTTCCACAATGCCCCAAGTGGCCAGCCGGATATCTGCTGTTATGCTCCTTTTTCTAAATCAATCAAACCTTTACTCGCCTCAAGAAATTCCACCGTATGTCCAAGGCCATCTTTCAAAAGAGTAATGGGGAACCACCCCAATTTATCTTTAGCCAAACTGATATCCGGCAAATGCTGGCGATAATAATTGACCGGCAATTCTTCTTTAACTTCAACAGTTGAGTGGGAACCAATCAACTCCACTATCTGGCGTGCCAAATCCACGATCGGCACTTCTTGTTCTTGCCCCAAATTAACAGGTGAGGCGTCGCCTTGTTCCATCAGCTTGACTAAGCCCTTTACTATATCATCAACAAAACAGTATGAACCCTTTGATTCAGCCCCGCCATAAACTATAATTGGTTCACTATTTATAGCCCGGCGGGTAAATTCAACAATTAATCGCGTATCAGTGAATCTCATCCGCGGCCCAAAGGTATTAAAAACTCTAGCAATACGAACATTAAGATTATGCTTGCGATGATAGGCGGTAACCAATGTTTCACCAAACCTTTTACCTTCAATATATTGGCTGCGCGGCCCCAAGGGATCAACGATGCCTAATCGCCCCTCATGCATACGCCAATTGCCATCAGTCGGTTCGCCATACACTAAATCACTGGAAGCATATAGTAATTTAGCCTGATTATTTTTCGCTAACTCCAAGGCATGATAAAGCCCTACTGAATTGACTAGCAAAGTTTCAATTGGATATTTTTGAAAATCCCCTTCAGCCGTCGGCGAAGCAAGATAATAAATTTCCTGAATTCCCTGCCACGCTACTTTAAATTTTTCTAGTCCTGCCTCTTTGTCTGTCAAGGCTAAAGATTCGGTAATATCTTGCCTGACAAATTCAAAATTTGGATTCATCAGTAAATGATCTATATTATGTTCACTGCCAGTAATAAAATTATCAAGACAGATGACCTTGTGGTCGCGCACCAATTCATCGCAAAGATGCGAGCCAATGAACCCCGCACCACCCACCACTAAAATATTTTTCTTGTCAAAAATAGGTTTGGCTGACATAAATAGACAATACTAATAAGGTACGATCAGGTAGTACGGGGCAGGCCCCGCAACGCTAACTATTAAAATATTTTTCTTGTCAAAAATTGGTTTAGACATAATAAAAATTACATACGAAAGTACGAAAAATTACGAACGTACGAAATTGCGTTTAGTATGAGAACAATTCATTTTTCGTACCTTTCGTATAATTTCGTAATTTCGTAAGAGTATTTGATATTGTCAGCCCACGGCTGATCGGCCTAGGGCCGAGGATTTAGTCATTGGGATTTTCAATGACTCTATTATATCCAAAAACCCAAAATTTAGCCAGCATGAAATTCCAGCCATAGCCGACAATTAGCACGGCCAAAACCTTGGCTATTAAGTCGTGAATATTGGCCGCTTCTACAAAAATAACCAAAAGACTGTTGTGCCAAAGCACGCCGAGGCCGTAAACCGTAAAATATTTACTATATTGGCGGATTGATATACCGCTCTGGTCATTGAAAGTCCAGCGCCTATTAATAAGATAATTTACGGCAATAGCGCCAATTGAGCTCAAAATACTGGCGGCTACATAGTAAGTGCGAAAAACCGGCACTCCCCGTGTCAGCGTGAAATAAACGCTAAAATCAATAACAGCTGAAATTCCCCCCACAAACGAGAATTTAATAATTTGCTTTAAAAAATTTATCATACCCCGTTAGAAGTCCTGGGAAGATAAAATTCTTAAGAGAATTTTATCTTCTGCGGTAATTATAGTATTCAATTGGTTAATGAATTGTATCATGGATAAAAGATTGAACATTGTGCTGAATCAGACTTCTAACGGGGTTATCGCATTATCGCCAAACGCACGCCGCCGCGAAATTTTTCGTCATAGACTAAAAATTGACCAAGCAACTTGCCGCGCGGTGTGAACAGCCGCACCTGCGGTCCGCCCCGCGAAGCGGGGCCAATGGCAATTTCGCCCTTACCATCTCCATCTGTATCACCAATGGCTAAATTAATACCGCCGCGAAACTTGCTGTCCAAAACCATAAACTGACCGAGCAAATGACCCACGCCGTCAAAAATCATAATCTGCGGCCCTCCAAAGACGACTGGGGCGGTCACTATATTAGCTATGCCGCTGCCATCAAGATCGCCGGCGGCTACATTGATTCCTCCTTTGAATGTCGGATAAGGAAACCATTCAGAGACTAATTCTCCGCCATTTTTAAACACACGTACTGGTAAGTACTGGGTCGTACTACTTACGATAATTTCCGATTTTTTGTCCCCATCTATGTCAGCCACGGCCACACTAAACCCACCGCGTAATTTTTTATCATAAGCAAAAAACTGCCCGCGCAAGCGTCCCCCTTTTTCAAAAATTCTGATCTGCGGTCCGCCTTGAGACATTGGCGCGACAACGACACTGCTCTCTCCTGTGCCATAAATATCCCCAGCCGCCACGATTACGCCGCCCTTAAACGGTTCGTCAAAAGCATACCATTGCGACTGCACGTTCCCAGCCACATCAAAAGTGCGCACTCTCCCCCGCCCGCCAGAACCCTCGCCAACCACAATTGTTTGTTCGCCACGAATAATACCGCTTAATTTTACTTTCCGATTATCCTCCGGCTTCAAACGCGCCGCTTCACTGATAGCCACTGATCCACCGACACGACCGCGCTCATCAAATGATAACCATTTAGATTTTATTTCTCCACGAAGAGTAAAAATGCGTACCTCCGGCACCATAACGCTGGCGGGCATGGTTATTAAACGGCTACCTTCGGCGACGTTTTCTTGTGGCGGTTTTATACCCGGCGTAGACGCTCCCTTAAGGGCGCGAGCAACGTTCAAGCGACCGCGTCCCATTAATTTAGCCGCTGAGCGATTAACTCCCACAATGCTGTCAGCGCTATCCATCAGAACCACCGCGACTTCAGCTGGCGATAGCTTGCGATTTTGCGCCCTGACTAAAGCCGCGGTTCCGGCAACCATTGGAGCGGCGAGTGATGTGCCGGACCAGCCACCGCCATAAGCCTCACTTAAATTTTTTGCCAAATCGTAAACTTGCGTGCTGAAAATAGAATAGCCTGGAGCTGAAATATCAACACAATTTTCTCCATAATTAGCAAAGGGCGCTCTCTGATCTAATGTATCGGTTGCCGTCACCCCCAAAATCCAGTTGGAGCGGCTGTTAACGTCGTAACAAATTGGATAACGCGGCGATGTGTCCAGGTTTAACCCCCCTGATTCATCGGAATTACCAGCCGCCACCACAATCAAAACTCCGGCGGCATAAGCGCGTGCTAGAGCCGCTTCCAAGCGCTGACTCGCGCCAGTGCCAACAAAACTCAGGTTGATTATACTCGCGCCGTTATTGGTGGCGTATTCCACGGCTCGCGCAACATCTTCAACGTCTCCCTGTCCTTGCCTGTCTAAAACCCTAAGTGGCATAATACGTGTTCGCCAAGCGACACCGGCCACACCCTCCACGTTATTACCCACGGCCGCGATAATGCCTGCTACAACAGTGCCGTGATGCAGGGCTGTGCGACTATAAGGAGGAGCGGCATCCGGACGCGGATCGCTTAAATTGTCCACAAAATCCCATCCTTGCGTATCGTCAATATAACCATTAGCGTCATTGTCAGCCCCGTCACCGGCGATCTCGCTCGGATTTGTCCAGATATTTTGTTTCAGATCAGGATGATTAATGTCAACGCCGGAATCCAAAACCGCCACCACCACATCCGGCGAGCCGGTAGTTACTTCCCAAGCTAAAGGCGCGCCAATCTGCCGTAAATGCCACTGCTGTGGATAATAGACGTCATTTGGCTCAAAAGCAGAGAGAGAATAAATGTAATTCGGCTCGGCATATTCCACGTCCGGATTTTGCGAATAAGCGGCGGCAATATCTGTCACCAACACATCATCGGTAAAATTAAATTTTAAAACATCATTATTGTCCTTAAGCTTAACCAGCACTTCACCCGGACGATAGTCAACAGCATCTGTGTCCCTTGGCACCATAACTTCGCGAGCCAAAGCCAGAAAGGGCAAAGCCGCAAGTCCGCCCACAACAATCCCCGCAAAAATACGATGAAATAATAATCGCTTCATAGATAGTTACCCTATTATACCATGTCAAAACAATATTCTTGCGATGAAGTAATTATCACGAAATATTACTTGAAACTACCCATAATAATTCATTATCGCAAAATCACAAACTAATATCAGTCAATAACTATCATACTATATAGTATGATAGTTTCTGTATACTAAATAATAAAATATTAAGAACTACTAGGACGAATGCCTGTTTCGGACCGTTCAAGAAATGAACGCAACGCCTCAATGTCTTTTGTTAACTTACCTTTCCTCTCCAACAACCGCATAACGCCTAAAATCCGAGTGCGCTGGCGAGCATTAGCCTGCCGCGCAATCTCTTCCATAAGAAGCTGCGGCCAAAAATACATAGGGTATTTTCGTCTAACATAGCGCCGCTCTTTTTCCCACACGCTTGAGGGGCGCTTTTTTATTCGATATTTTGCTCCGCGTTCATAAAGCAAGCGAAACCCCTCCCCTGCTTCTTGTAACCACAAATTTATTCTCGCGACAGTCGCCGGGCTCGTCTTTATTTGCTTGCAAATATAAGAATATTTATGACCATCAATAAGATGAATGGCAATTTGCAGACGCTTGGCGATCATGGCTACTTCCTGTTTGGAAAGAAGATCACCAAAAGCTTGTGCCATCTCCTGAGGCGATCGCAATTCAGAAAGATAACGGCAAAACTGGATAAAAATTTCACCGGCTGCTGTGTCCGATAAACGATTATGGGGTGAATATTTACTCATAGAAAAGTATCGTTAAGCTAAAAATTAAATACAAAACTATCATACTCTATAGTATGATAGTTTTGACAAATTTACAATAACACTTATGCACATAACACCACTCGTCTACATAAAGCCTACGCTTGAGTGGCAATGCCATACCTTGCCATCATAGTGACGACAATGGATTTATACCATTCTTTTTGTATAACTCTTTTTGCGTAATTCTACGAAAATAATCACCACCAGCAGCACAATAATGAAACTTGCAACTTCTAAAAAAATATTGCGGGCGGTAATCGCTACACCCGCTTTATTTAAAAAATAGACAATCAATGGCACCACGGCAATAGACAGGGCAAATGATAATGTAAACCGCTCAATCCAATCAAGTTGTTTTTCCTCTGTTGGCGCATGGCGCGGAAAAGCTAACTCAATGATGAAAAATCCTGGTAAAAAAAGCATAAATACTGTGCCGAAAACAATCCGCAATGCTCCACGAAACGGTAGCCAAGAGCTCAAAGCTGCAGACAGAATCAACAAACTCAAAATAATACCACCAATAACGAAGAGATTTTTTTTAATCTTCTCTGACATAATAATTATCTACCATGATTAAGATTGATATCAACAAAACCAATAACGCGGAAAGAATGGCTACGGCGAGTCCTGTCCAGCCCATCGCCCCAACTTTCCAATAAACGATTAAACCTGCACCTGCTGTCAATATACCAATAATCCCCCATTCTCTCCAGCCAATGTGCTGTCTAGAATTATTCTCTTGCAACTGCGTAATTGTTCCGCCTTTTTGAACATTCAAACTCACGGAAACTATGCCCGCAAATATTAACCAGACAAATAAGGTATTTAATTTAAGCTGTAAATTGATCAAAGCCCAATTCGTTTTAAACTCTTCAATAACGAGTAAACATAAATACAAAATGAGAAACCAAGAAAAAACTGTTCTTGATAAGACGGACAGTCTTTGAACTAACGTCTGACCGTTTAAAATTCGCTCCTTAAAAAATCCAACAACAGTATCCGCTTTTATAATCAGTCTAACTAAAATCCTAATCAATAATTTGCCGCCCCTAAAATCACTTCGTTTCTCGCGCAACCACAGTCTGATTCCGTCAATATGATATAAAAATTTTAAAATCGCGCTTATGCCGACAAAAGCATACAAGGGGCCAATGAGAAGACCAGTGTCCATAAGCCATCCCTTTGTTAATTTATTAGCAATCAAAAGTCCGGCTAAGCCAAAGACATAAAATCTAAAACTAACTTCGTTTACTTCCAAAATTGCCGTGGCCAATTTCATGGCAGGTTTTTTAATGGTTGGTATTCCCATATATGTGCACTAATTCTCTTACTATATTTATTTAAAAATTCTCTCATTGGCTTGTTCTCATTCTGCCTTGAGCCGACGAAAATATAAATTGGGTCGTCCCCATAACGTCTTAACAATTCAACGCGCTCGTCGTCTGTTCCTTTATACCAAAATTTTTCCCACTCTTCAAGGGACCAGTAATTGATAAAATACCCCGGAGCGATAGTGCGCTCTGTTAAATACCCGTAAACCCATGGCGTATAATATGCATCAGTTGCCATTCCATAAGCATTTGGTTCAAGTTGGTGCGAGGCCATATTAAGTTCTTTGAGCTCTACTGGCGAAATCCACGGCTCCCGCGTCCAACTATAATAAAGTATCACTCCTGAAAATCCCACTACAAAAATCGCTAGTAAAATACGCCCCCAGTGTGTATCTTTGAAATATTCAATCAACTGCGCCAAGGCCACGCTCGCAAAAATGATTATAAAAAGATCAAGAATAATAAGATAACGTTGATAAAATACAACACGCCCTAATATGAGAATAAAAGTAGTGATAAAAAATGATAAGAGAAATATTAGGCCATTAGCTGATACCGTCATCCACCAAATTTTGACTCGTTTCAAAAGCATCCAAGCACCAAGCAGGGCCAGCGGGGTGTAAAAAAGTGTACTTAAACGAAAAGCTGTAAAGTTTAAATACAAGCCCGTAAGTTCAGCACTCAAAAATGGCTCAAAATTTGCCAATTGCAATTTACGTTCAATTATATAAGGAAGGTACCCGCGAAGTTCGTGCCAATTCACAAGGATAGCAAGCGCCAAAATGCCAAGACCAGTGACAATTACTTTTTTAATTATTCTATTGCCATCCAAGTTGATAAAACGGTGGCGCCACCATAACCACCTACCTACCATCACTATTGTATAAACACCATATGCCAACCCAAACACCAAAAACGTAGCCGGATGCAATGCGCCAGCAAACCCGCCAGTCAAAATAGCTAACCACGACTGACGCGAGACCAGAGCAATGGTCACCATAAACAGCATCACGGAAATCATCATCCTATAAAACATCCAAATATAGGCCTCGTGCTGGGCAATAGACAAAACAAAAATTAAAAGGGCAGACAGGGCAATAATTTGATTACGGAACAATGATTTAGCGGCCGTATAGAGAGATAATCCCAATAAAACATTAAAAACCGCCAGAAAACCATATAGCATCGCATTGACCGAAAATCCAAGGGCTGATAAAATATGAACAATCGGTGAAAGCGGTCCGGCTTGTCTGGTCCCAACCAAATATTGTTCAAATGCCCTCAAATAAATTCCTGTATCATACCCCAGAGGCGTTTCGCCCCAATGAAAAAATGGCACTATTCTTATACTCAAAAGAAGTATCAATATTCCAGCTAATAAACCTTGAGGATATTCCTTAATATTTTTTTTACCTTGCTCCCAAAAATGCGCCATCCAAAACAAAAAAATCGCAAACAACAAAAAACTGACCCGATACCACCAGACCATCTGGCGAGGCGTTACTAAAACAATAATGAGGAAGTACGCCAAAGCAAATATCCAATAACGATAAGAAGCGCGCATAGTTTTAGTCAGCATACACTAAAATAATTTATTCGTCATCCAAAATTATGAGAATTCTCATCACGGGTGGTTTGGGTTTTCAGGGCAGTCACCTAGCCGAACACTTCCATAAAAAGGGACACGAAATCACTATTCTCAACACTTTTTCTAATAGAGCCAAGACTCTCTTAGAGCAATTCAATTTGCCATGGCACTGTGTTTGGGGCAGTATCACCGATCGAGAGTTAGTGGAAAAAACAGTCCGTGACCACGATGTTGTATTCCATCTAGCGGCTAGAATTAACGTTGATGAATCCATTAAAGACCCGGAGGCCTTTTTAACGACCAATGTCTATGGAACCTATAATGTCTTGGAGGCAGTAAAAAAATACGACAATAGACTTATCTTTGCCAGCAGCTGTGAGGTTTATGGAGCTCCCACAGAACACATATTAGTCAATGAAAAAACCGAATTGCGTCCGCACAGTCCCTATGCCGCCAGCAAAGCAGCCGCCGATCGCCTTTGTTTTTCATACTACAAAACTTATGGAATAAATGTGACAATCGTAAGACCGTTTAATATATACGGCGAACGTCAAAAAGAGGGTCCGGGCGGTGCCGCGGTGGCAATTTTTGTAAGAAAATCACTACAGAATGAGTCAATTACCATATTTGGCGACGGCTCACAGACGCGAGATTATTTAAATATTGATGATTTAGTTCGGGCCTATGATTTAGTTTTCCAACATAAAGAACTGGCCGGTGAAACAATTAATTTCGGCACCGGTAAAGAAACTTCAATCAAAGAAATCGCAGAATATGTATCCAAGAAGTTGAATACCAATATAGAGTATAAAGAATCACGACTAGGCGAAGTAAAAAGTTTTGTGGCGGCCGAGATTACCAAAGCGCGCTCCTTGGGGTTTGAGCCAAGGGTTGATATCTGGACAGGTGTTAATCGCTATATCGAGTGGCGTAAACAACAACCACTTGCATGAAACCGATAGTAGTTATTCCCGCTTACAATGAGCAAGAACATATTGCTGAAGTGGTACGCTCGGCAAAGCAATATGTGCCTCAAATAATTGTCGTGGATGACGCCTCAAAAGATGATACAAAAATCAAGGCGGTAAACGCGGGCGCGCTGACCATTGATCACATTGTCAATCTCGGCAAAGCCGGCGCCATTAAAACTGGCTGTGATGCGGCAGTATGTCTAGGCGCAGATATAATTATTCTTATGGATGGAGACGGCCAACATGATCCGTCTCGTATTCCAACATTCCTGGATATCCTAAAAGATGACACTGTAGAAATAGTTTTTGGCTCACGCACTGATTTGCGAGAGATGCCCTTTGTCCGACGAGCTGGCACAAAACTATTGGAATATTCAATGCGCTATCTCTTTCAGATGAGTATTTGTGACATGCAATGCGGCTATCGCGCGTTTAGAACAAGAGTGTATCCACTGCTCCGATGGGATTCAAAAAATTACCATGCCGACGCAGAGATTACCGCCCGTACCGGCAAATATCATCTCCCCTATAAAGAAATTCCTATTAAAACTATTTACCACGACTCATACAAAGGAATGACTATCATTGACGGGCTCATGCTTTTGGGCAAAATAGTCATTTGGAAATTTACTCTTTAACTTCTAACTAATATGATTACCATACAGCTCATTGGCGTTGTCGTCGGACTTGGCGCAATTCATCTTACTTACCTTTATTACAAACGAGCAAATTTTACTAAAAAAGAGGTACTTCTTTGGAGCACTATATGGCTCACTTTCATTTTTGTGTCAATATTCCCTAACAGTGTGCGGCCAGTTGTGGGATATCTAGGACTCCAACGCCCCATGGATCTCATAATGCTTATAGCGTTTATTGTATTGTTTTTACTTAGTTTCCATAATTACGCTGTTACGCACCGTCAAGAAAGACGCCTAGAAGAGTTCGTGCGGAAAGCGGCCTTAGCCAACTTTAAAAAAAATCAATAGCGCTATGGGGTATGAATAAACTCCTCATCTTCGCCGCGGTTTATCATCCCTACAAAGGCGGATATACGGAAAGTATGCATGAGCTAGCAAAACGACTTGCACAAAAAGGATGGGCCGTTACTGTCCTTGCTTGTAACACCCACCGGCGCGCCGAACAGGAAATTATTGACGGAATAGAAGTAAAACGAATTCCCTGTGTAAATCCAAAGTGGCTCAACAGTACTTTCCCCATTCCTCTGCCCTTTCCGAAAACATTCCGAATTTTAAAAATTGCACTCTCCCCTATACCCGATCTCATCTCAACCCAAACCAGGTTCTTCCCCACAGCATGGCTCGGTTTTTTTATTGGTAAAATAAAAAATATCCCGATCGCCCACACTGAACGAGGAGCAATTCACAGCATTGTTTCTTCACGCCTTATTTCGTGGATATCCGCCATAATAGACCATACGCTTGGTTGGATTATTGTTCGTTTTTCAAATATGGTAATAGGCGTTTCAGACGCTTCTTGTCAGTTTCTAAGGCACCTCGGCGCTAAAAATCCATTAAAAATTTACAACGGGGTGGACACAGTATTTTGGCAAAACCCCTCTGTCATCAGTCATGGGTCATCAGTCATAAGTCAACTATCAATCACTTTTGTCGGCCGTCTCATCTACTCTAAGGGTGTACAAGATTTGTTGCATGCGGTGGTGCAAATTAAGAACGTAAGAAAGCAAGAACCTAAAAACATTATAGTAAATATTGTGGGCGACGGCACGTACCGCCCCGTACTTGAGAGGTTTACCCATGAACTTAAACTTGATGATAACATCCGTTTCCTCGGAGAAATGACGAAAGAACAGGTGCGGGAAATATTGTGGCAAACCGATATTTTTGTGAATCCCTCTCATTCCGAAGGCCTGCCGCGCTCTGTCCTAGAAGCAGCCGCCGCAGGTTTGCCTATCATCGCGACTGATGTTGGCGGCACCAATGAAATTATTCCCGACGATAGCTATGGACTATTGATCCCTTCCAAAAATCCCAATGCCCTTGCTGAAAAATTAGCCGCACTGACTAATGACGAAAATTTACGGACACATCTCGGCGGCAATGCGCAACGATACGTTAAAGAACACTTTGATTGGGATAAAATCACCGAACAATATATAGGGGTGATGGAACAATTGACAATTAACAATTGACAGGTGACTATTTACATTTGACATTTGACGAAGAATAATCCTTTTTATGAAGAAATTTAGATTTCGTCAATTTAAAATCTATCAAGATGTGAGAGAATTCCGAAAGGAGATTAAATCACTAAGCAAGGACAAATTCCCAAAAGAAGAGCAGTTTTGTCTTATATCACAACTGTGGCGTGCCTTAGATTCAATCCTACTCAATATCGCTGAAGGATCTGATCGAGGAACAGATAAAGACTTCGCTCATTATCTAAATAATTCACACACTTCATTAAACGAAGTCGTCGCTTGTCTAGACGTTGCGCTGGATGATGAGTACATTACAGTAGAAGATCATCAAAAATACTTAGGAAACGCTGAAAAACTTGCTAACCAATTAACAGCATTTAGAAAAAATCTTCTTGAAAGGCCAACTAAGTGACATGAGACTAATTCTCCAAGGTCAAATGTTAATTGTTAAATGTCAATTGTACAAAATCTATGTGCGGAATTACCGGTAAAATATACTTCCACAATGGAGGGCGGGTGTCCGAAAAAGAGATCCATCGAATGAACGAAAAAATCAAACACCGTGGACCTGATGGTGAAGGCATTTATATAAACCAGCGCGGCAATGTTGGGCTTGGCCACCGCCGTCTTGCGATTATTGACCTCTCTCCCGCCGGGCATCAACCGATGTCAAACGAAGATGGAACAGTTTGGATTGTGTTCAATGGAGAAATCTACAATTTTCAGTCCCTTCGTCATGATTTAGAAAAACAAGGACACAAATTCAAATCCCATACCGACACAGAAATCATCATCCATCTTTGGGAGGAACACGGCGAGAATTGTCTTAAATACCTGCGCGGTATGTTTGCTTTCGCAATCTGGGATGAACGAAAGCAAAAACTCTTTTTAGCCCGCGATCGTGTTGGGAAAAAACCATTAAAGTACTACATCGGCAAAGATTTTATTGTTTTTGCTTCAGAGCTCAAAGCGTTTCTTGGCGAGCCGGATGTGCCTCGAGAGATGGACTTTGAAGCGATTCACCACTACCTCACCTTCCAGTACGTGCCGCATCCGATGACTGGATTTAAAAATGTTAAAAAACTTCCGGCCGCCCATTATCTTACTATTAACCTTTTTGGAACTACGCCAAAAATCTCTGAACCAACTCGCTATTGGAACCTTGATTATTCAAAAAAACTTAATCTTTCAGAAGAAGAATGGTGCGAACGAATCCTCGCCAAGCTTAATGAATGTGTAAAAATCCGCATGATTGCTGATGTCCCACTTGGTGCATTCCTTTCCGGTGGAGTAGATTCCTCTGCTATTGTCGCGCTCATGGCTAAAAATTCTCCCCAACCAGTAAAAACATTTTCTATTGGATTTAGCGAAAAGGCGTTTAGCGAGCTTCCGTATGCGAGAATGGTGGCAGAACGATACGGTACAAACCACCAAGAATTCATTGTTGAACCTAACGCGATTGAAGTACTGCCTAAATTAGTTTATCACTATGAAGAGCCGTACGCCGACTCGTCGGCTCTCCCCACTTTTTACCTCTCTCAAATGACGCGACAATATGTGACAGTTGCACTCAATGGAGACGGTGGGGATGAAAATTTTGCAGGGTACCCTTGGTATCATGTAATGCATATTGCTGCACGATACAATAAATTACCTTATCTCATAAAGAAAACAAATCATCTTATTGTTGATACAATAGCAAGATTCATGCATCAATCGGCTTTTCTTCGTTATGGCATGATCTATACAAAGGGGTCTCTTTCGTCGCCTGCGTATATGCACACTGAACTACTTGCGTACTTGAATGAACAAGAAAAGGAAACTATGTATAATAACGAATACCTTAGCCTGCTTGAAAGCCATCCTACATGGAAATTCCTTGAGCAATATTACATGCAGGCGCGTAGGTATGATCCGATTGATGCCGCGCTGTTTACTGATATCAATACCTATCTTGCGAACGATCTCCTCCCAAAAGTTGATGTCGCCTCAATGTCGGTCTCTCTTGAAGCACGATCCCCTTTGTTGGATCATGAATTTATGGAACTCGTTGCACAAATACCTTCTTCCCTGAAAATTAGACATGGCGAAAAAAAATATATCTTCAAAAAACTCCTTGAACCATTGGTACCAAGAGAAGTTATGTATAGAAAAAAAAGGGGGTTCAATATCCCGATTAATCTTTGGTTTCATACCTCTCTCTATGAATATGCAAAAGAAATACTTCTCAACAACAACGCACTCAACCAACTAATACTAAAAGAAAACGCTGTTGAGTCACTTCTTAGTCGCCATCACCAGGTGGCGAAAGAAGGACGCCGGATATGGCTCCTGCTCACGCTGGAACTTTGGTTTCAAAACTTTTTAAAATACAAAGCATAGTTCACAACGATGTAATACATATACGTATGCATAAAAAAATGGCGCGAAGGGCTTATATACTGACTTTCATCTTGTTTTTTGTTGCACCACAGATTATCTTGGCCGCACCTCAATGGCCACAATGGAGAGCGAATGAATTTCACACCGGAACAATAGAGGGGAAGGGAGTAATTCAAAATCCTAAAATTGTCTGGCGTTATCCACTTGGCGGCACATTGCTTCCGGAACATATCGTCATACAAGATATTGATAAAGATAACAAAATAGATATTTTAGTAATCAATAATGGCAAGCTGATACGATATACTGAAAACTTTGGCATACACTGGATAAGTCCACAAAGCAGTATCCAAAGCATTTATGGATTCCTTTCTCGCGATAATCGTATTCAATACATTGTCGCTGGTAACGTCTCGCCTTTCTCCTCACTGAGTCAGCTCATCCTTATCAATATTACAACCGGACAAATCGCGGCTGAATCACCAATAATTCAAAATGGCATTGGGGCGGTAAAAATAAAAGATATCAATCGCGACGGTTTTGAAGAAATTATTTGGCATCCTGCTTTCTCCAATACGGTTTGGGTATACGCGACAAAGAATAATTCTTTTGAGCTCCTCTGGGAAACAACTATACCTAACTATATTTCCGACCCATTTTCATTTTCCCCCATGATAATAGGTGACCTCAATAATGATGGGCACGATGAAATCATTATAGCTGGCGGACGAGGATTACGTCCTATTATAGTTATAGACCGAAATGGCAATATCCTTGATCGTTTAGATTATGGTGAAAAGAGTGGTGAAACTGGCGGAAAAAATCACTTCGTCTCCATATTGGAGGGTGAAAATCCAGGTCTTGTAATTGTCGGAGGATGGCCGAGATCAGAGAACTACATGTTCCAAGGGATCGGCGTATTTAAAATGGACGGCAATACTGTGCGCGAAATATGGGTGAAAGAAATTGTACCCGATGGACTAAGTTATCTTGCTAGCCCCTTGGTAGATATTAATGGAGACCAAAAACCAGAAATCGTCATTAATACCTTAAAATTGGACGCTGGTCCTAAGGATATTGAAATCTACGATTTAGAAACAGGTGGGATAATCTGGCGACAGGCTGGTAAGCTCATAAATATACTCAATAAAGATAGCGACGGCTCATCAGACTTGATAATCCAAAAAGAAAATGAGCTGAATTTTTCATTAATAGAATTCTCACCACAACCACAACAAAAACAAGAATTGCTACCAGTAAACACCTATGCGCTCCCCGAAAATGATCTAGTTTTTGCTCCGCCCGAACTGCCAATTAGAACGCTAGAAAGCAATAGATCCAAGCAACCACACTATTTTCAAACCCCCTCGTCATGCAAAATACAACAACAATATACGTTTACGCGGTTAGATCAGAATACCAATTTAATTCGAATGTCTGAAGCTTGTCCGACAAAAAATATGGCACAAAAGATATTAAGATGGATAAATGAAAGGATATTTTTTCAGCTTTCCAAACAAGAAAATATTATTGAACGCTCGCAAAATATTGCTTTCTTGGGGAGCGATATAAAACACAGGGGAAGATGGACTCGCGCATCATTCTGGTTTCAAATTGACAACAAAATCATCCGACTTGAAAAAGGGTACTTCTCCAGAAAAATCAAGGAAAAAGACTTTATTGTCTTAAATAATTTCTATAAAAATCAGTGGGGTAAATGGGGAAATACACACGGCACCGAAGTTGCCATTATCACGGACCGTGATGGAGACGGCCGTAATGAAATTGTGACAATAAACGCAAAAAATGAATTGCAGGAAATAAAAAACGTTCTCGAGGCGCCAATAGTCACTACACTCTATCGCGGTTCCACCCAAGAGCTTTTGAGCTTTGACCATGATAATGATGGCAAAAAAGAACTCATAGTCCGCGACTACTTGTCTGTTCCTAAAATCGCGCTTCTTGATTCGCGCAATAAGATATTGTGGGAACACGAATTCGCAGACGCAAGCAACATAACTGGATTTTCTTACGGCGATTTTAACGACGACGGCACGCAGGATGTAGTAGCATTTGTCCGTACGCCCCTACACACATATCCCTATGAAACATTCGTGCTCAACGGGAAAGATGGCACAACTCTTTTTCACAATGACAAATTTGGAGCATATTCCAATGCCACAAGTATTGTTCTGGATATCAATCGTGACAAAAAAGAAGACATAATATTCAACGCAAACGTATTTAAGATGGTTATACTTTCCCCTTCTGATGACACCACAATCTTCCCTGGAGTAAATATCGCTTCTCCGGACTTTCCAGACTATGGCGGGGTTCCAATCTTTATCAAGTTCAATGGCAGAGTAGCTCAGTTTGTTAGTGCTGGTGATAGTAAAAGTACTATTGGATTTAAAACTGGAAATGGAGTTTCACAAATCACTTGGCACGCGCCCCATCAATTTGTTAATCAAGAATTGTTATCACTGCCGACAGTTATACATCGCGGCAAAAATAAGTCCCCCCTTCTTATTAATGGCACGGCGGATGGTAAACTTATTGCCAGAAACGAACTATCGGGAGATACGGAATGGACCATAAAGCTCATGAACGGCGCTATTGCCGCGGACGATCAAACGATAATAAACCAGCTAAGCAGTGTGGTCACTGCCGATATTGATGGCGATACGGCAATGGAAATTGTCGTCGGGGGATATGATGGCTGGCTTTATGCTCTTGAAGGAGAAAGTGGAAAACTGGAATGGTCTATTAATATACACAACGCTGTTGGTGATCCAATTTTGGGAGATGTTGACGGAGATGGATTAATTGATATTCTCGCGCCAACTGCGGATGGCTATCTCAATCTTGTTAAATAAAGACTATGAGGAAAATTGCGCATCTTATTACCGGGCTAGATGTCGGAGGGGCAGAGCAGACTCTTTTGGATACTTTGCCGCGCTTGCAGGTCCAAGATTTACGCCATACTGTTTATTGCGTTATTGGCCACGGCCATATAGGAGATAAACTGCAAAAAATGGGAATTCCTGTTTTTTATCTAAACTACAAAGGATGGCTTGATCTTATACCAATGGCCTTGCGCCTTTGGCGCGCACTCAAATCCGCTCGTCCTGATATCCTTGTAACTTATTTAATACATGCCGATCTTTTGGGAAGACTTATGGCTCCTCTTGCGGGAATAAATAAAGTAATTACGTTCAGGCACGGCGCGCTTCTGCAATGGGAATTTCTCAAACACGTCGATAAAATGACAAGCTTTCTCGTAACTCATTACGTGGCAGTGTCTGATGTGCTTAAAAATAAATTGGTCAATGAATTGCATATTCCCTCTTCAAAAATAACTGTTATCTTTAACGCTATTGATTTAAACAAATACGCGCCTGAAAATAATGAAGTCATCAAAGATGCGCTCAACGTACCTGCTGGCGCATTAACCCTTGGAGTAATCGCAAACTTACGGAAGGGCAAGGGCCACCACGATCTTCTGCTCGCATTTAATCAACTTCTTCAAAAAAAGCATAGCAAAAAACTTATACTCCTCATTGTTGGTGGCGGAGAGGAACGAGCATCACTTGAAAAATTAACTATCCAACTTCACTTAACAGAAAATGTTATATTCACTGGATATAGGGACGACATTCCCAATATTCTTAAAACCATTGATATCTTCGTTCTCCCTACGTACTTTGAGGGAAAATCAATCGCTCTTCTTGAAGCGATGGCGGCGCGAAAACCCATCATAACAACCTCAATCCCAGAAAATCTTGAAATACTCGCTCATAATGAAACTGCTCTACTCGTCCCTCCAGGAAATATCAATGCGCTCTCCAACGCGCTTCTTAAACTAATTGAGCAAACAACTCTACGCGACCGTTTGAATAAACGAGCGTACGCGGAATGCGCGCAAAAATACGACATTAACAAAACAGTTCTTCTGTTCAAAAAAATACTCCTTGAATTATGAACATTAAACCTTTCCTACGACCAGAACACAGAGGTCTGCAAGTGATACTAACACTGGCCCTCTCTATGATCTTCATTATTCCACAAATTTCACAACAGCTATTGAATGACGCTCTGCCAATAACCGGGGATCTCATCCATCGCCGCGCTGTTTATTTACTCACCAATTTCCCAAACTTTGAAACCCCCGCAATGGTATCTTCACATTCACAGCTGTATCATTATTTTATTTCGTACTTTAACATCCTAACTGGACTCACGGATAATATGGCCTTCTATGGTATGAGTGTCATTAATCTCCTGATGCTACCATTAGCTGGTCTCATCACGTTGATATTGGCAAGGCGAGTCAATGTTCGGTACGCATTTTTTGCTCCTCTTCTTTTCTTAAATAACCCCAACCTTGTACTGCCATTTTTTGGTCACGCGGATCAACACTTAATATTCATTTTTTTTGGTTTATTCACGTTCGTTATTCTCTATCTTGACGCTACAATATTTACAAAAATCATTGCCACCTTATTTCTAGGCATAACATTAAACAGCAGTATCACCATATGGCTTGCGCTTGCCATTACCTTATTTATTCTTGAACAATATCGTCCGAGGTATAAACCACTACTCCTATGCCTTCTTGCGCTTCTGCTCTATCTGCCATTTCTAACTCCACCCATCGCTTACCTTGTTTTTAATGATTATTCTGGAACACTAGCATCACTTCCCCGTCTTCTCCTTATACTGCTCGCTGCGTTTGTGTTGTTATTCTCTATTTATCGCTTTGACCGCCATCACACGTCTCTCAAACGATATGTTTTTCTCTACGCCGGAAGTATTCTCTCCTTTCTCTTCTTTATCATTGCAAGATCATCTGGACCTTTTTCTGGAAATATTTTACCCGAAACAGTAGAAACGGCAAAAACAGCGTTTTGGTCATCACTTAACATCATCAATAACCTGTTCGTCATCAATCCAAATAAGGGCATAGAAGGATTTGATATCTATGTGCCAATCGTGTTGCTTCTCCTGTTTTTAAGCACCGCTACATTCTTTAAATCAAAAACCAAACCAAATGAAATAACTAATTTACTCTCATTCATTATCCTCATACCAATCGTTCTTACACTGCTACGCTTGAGTCTATTTATGGTATCGTATGAGTATTTCACGCGAACCCCTTTATACCAACTCCACCCCGGGCGTATTATGTCTATTTCATTTTTTCTTCTGCCCATCATTGTTGTTGCTTTCCTGCCTCAACTCAAATTATACATTTCTAAATGGGGACTCCTCACTATTACAACCGCTCTCGTTATTAACATAGCGTTTATTAGCTCTTTTGCCTCACGACGCGTCTATCCTAACTGGACACAACAAAGCTACCAGCAACTACTAAAACAATCTCTCGAGCTTGGCATTGGAGAGCACCTCTCCCCGCCCGAAGGGCGCTATGCTTGTCGATTTTACCATCATTGCGACGTTCAATACACTGGCGGTCGTTTTTAGTCTATGGTCAGTATTCTTATTGCGGTCAGAAATGGCGAAATATTTCTGCCTGATACACTAAAAAGTATAGCCCAACAAACATATAAAAATTGGGAACTTGTTGCTGTTGATGATGCATCAGGGGACAATACGCTATCAATAATGATGTTATTTCAAAAACGTTACCCTGATCAAGTAGCTATTCTTCAAAACAACCAAAACCTCGGTCTTACTAAATCACTTATCCGAGCAGTCAAGGAAGCACACGGAGAATATCTCGCCCGAATTGATGCTGGCGATACATTTGCGCCAGATAAATTAGAGAAACAGATAAACTTTCTTGCAGATCACCCTGAATGTGAACTTATTGGTTGCAATTATATGAACATTTTCTTGCCTTCCAATCAACAAAAGAGGAGTAATGTCCCTTTAACTGATTCGCAAATACGCGCCTCAATAATCAAAAAAAATCCGTTTGCACATAGCTGCATAATAATCCGTACCGATATATACAAAAAAACTGACGGATACGATCCAAATATAAAGTATGGTCAAGATTATGAGCTTTGGTTCCGTGTTCTCAAAATTACCAAAGCTACTAACCTCCCTGACAACCTCTGCACACGCACTATGTCGGATGAATCAATCTCCTATCGAAAACAAAAAGAACAGATGTGGCAATGTTTCAAAACACGGTGGAAATATATGAATAAACTAAATCCCCTGCATTATCTCTACCTTCTTGAGCCTCTCTTAATCGTTCTTGTACCGAAAAAGATTAAGCGTTTCCTAAGAAAATTTTAATGTAGCACAAAACCCATTTATTAGAGAGGGCCTATTCTTTCTATTTTGTACAAACGAATTACTCGCAAAGTATCGGCCTCTGGGGTAGGCCATGGTATGAGCCGCACTTGAACCTTGCGACCAACACCATCAACCCCTGGAAGCACTTGCAGAGTTGCTGTTGTAATCACATCTCCATCTTTGGCAGTAAAATAAGCATTAAGTCCAGTGCTCCTTAGCCACTCCGCCAACCTGTCATCGCGCAGGGCTCTTTGAAATTCAAAACTATTCGTTAAACCATCCATATTAAGACAGCGCTGACGAGAAAGAGTCCCGAGAATACCGCAATCGCCTGATGCAAAAATAATTGATTCTTCGGGTAGTTTAGCAAGATCAACCGCCCTGTCATAAGCGCCTGTAAAACTGCTGGGATGGTTCATTTTGCCGTAGATGGTAACGGCCAATAACGTAAGGCAAAAAACAACAGTCAATCTAGAAACCAGGGGACGAGAGACCTTAAGTTTAGATATATCATAATTTTCAATAGAATATGGTAGGATAATCGCGCCAGAAAATACAACGGGGACAAAATACCAATTATATGTTTCGGCACTCCCCTTTGCTGCAACAAGGACCATATAAAGCAGATTGGAAAGACAAAGCCAGCTCGGTATCGCCATTTTGAATAGTAGTGTCGAGGGATTTTTATGTAGATAGCTAATCAAAAACTGAACTAAAATCACTAATCCAATGATAGTAATGATAATGGCCAAGAAAAAAAGTATACTTTGAGGAATTGTCAAAGAAAATAGTGACGAACGACCCGCTTTCACCATAGCACTCACAGTTAACCAATGACCCCAAACGGTCACATTATAAATGAAGTATGCCGAAATAATAGCTAATTGAAATAATAAAAATACAAGAAACGGACGCCAAAGTTCCATTCGATTATCCTTAAATCTAATAAATAATCCCATGATGATTAAATCTAAAGCTCCTACCCAAACGAGCGTATCAAGGCGTGAAAGAAAAAGTAGCCCTGATAGCAATCCGCATAGAGCCGCCCTTTTTAAATTCAAATGGGAATGTATTCTTGGCAGGTAATAAATTAATCCGGCAAGAATAAATACTACCAGTGGTGACTCCAAACCATATATAGTCGCAAAAATTAATGAACCAGCAAACCAGTACCAAACCAACGACGCAGCTTGATTATGGTTTTCTTTAAGCGTCCAATACACAAACACACCGGCAAAAAAAACGAGCGCGACCCCAAATGCCGCCAACACACGCATAAATAGCTCCATATCGCTAAACCAACCTGATGGAATGATAAGCAGCCATTGTAAAAGTGGATGATATCCATTGGTCGGATTGATACCGTCAAAAGTTGAAAAACCTAACTGATACCAATTGGAAGCGATACGTAGATAATAAAATGCGTCGTCATGCACAAATCGCAACACTGTATCGCGCATTGATCCAAATAGCATAATTAAAAAAAGTGAGAATGCAGATAACGCAAAAAGTGAGAATGCTAGAGTGTGCTCGCGCGACTTGGCATGTTTATCACCCAAAATTAGCTGTTGCTCGTTAATCATAGCCTGAACTTCATTATAAAAAACCTCCGCTGTACTAGCGAGTATAATCTTTTGCCGGTTTTCTTTTTTTCCGCAGGACCCAAAGATTTCTTAGGGCCTCATTGATATTTGTCGCTCCAACCTTGCTACTAGGATTGCGATAAGTAATAGGAACTTCAACCCAATTGAAATCATGCATCATAGTGCGTATCTCTGTTTGAAAAAAATGCGCACGGCTCTTGACCCCTTCTTTTACCACGTACTCTAATGCCTCTCTCGTAAAACATTCAAAACCACTGGTCATGTCCTTCATCTTTGTTCCCAAGAGAATATTGGTTAACCAAGTTCCCACCAAGCTAATGAGGTAGCGACCCCTGCGTTTAAGGTACTTACTTCCTTTCATGAAACGGCTTCCTCCAACATAATCAAAACCCTGCTCCATAGCCCTTAAAAATAGAGGGATTTCTTCTGGTTGATGACTCAAGCCCCCATCCATCTCTAAAATCCAATCACATTCGTTTCGCAGTGCTTCCTTATACCCACGAAAATATGCATCAACTACACAACGATCTTCAGGAGCCCAAACAAGCACCACTCGTGGATCTTTTTCTCCCCATTCCTGAATCTTTTTAAATGTTTCATCATTAGAAATCTTATCAAGCACGCAAAATACATTCGTATTTTGCGGCACCTGCTTCAAAATGCGCGCGAGCAATTCATCGATCGTCTTCTCTTCATTCGCAAGAGGAATAACAATGCCCAGCTTAGCAGATCGCGCGTCGCCCCTCACTTGTAAACTACCATTCGGTAATGGAGAAACGAGCGTTGGCGCCATAGGTGATATAATAATCAATGACTTTGCCAAGACCTTCCTTGAGAGAAATCTTGTGTTTCCAGCCCAAGGCGTGAAGACGAGTCAGGTCAAGCAGTTTCCTAGGAGTGCCGTCGGGATGTGTCTTGTCAAAAATTAACGCGCCCTTATAGCCAAGCAACTCCGCGATTAAATGAGCTACTTCCTTTATGGTTATCTCTTCACCGGTACCGACATTAAGAAAAAGTTTATCTTCATAATATTGCATAATAAAATAAATGGCATCTGCAAGATCGTCCGCGTACAGAAACTCTCTCTTAACCATTCCGTTACCCCATAGTTTAACTTCTGGCTTATTTTCAATCATTGCCGCATGGATTTTTTGAATTAATCCGGGGATCACATGTGAATGTTCTGGATGAAAATTATCGTTTGTCCCATATACATTTGTTGGCATACAACTGATAAACTGTTTACTATATTGTTCATAAATTTTTTCGCATAATTTCATGCCTGCGATTTTGGCAATAGCATATCCCTCGTTTGTACTTTCGAGCTTCCCTCCCAAAAGATACTCTTCTCTAATTGGCTGCGGGCAGTCGCGCGGATAAATGCAACTGCTTCCCAAAAAAAGGAGTTTTTTGACACCATACTGATGAGCATTCCAGATAACATTACTCTGGATCATTAGATTATCGTACAAAAAATTAGCTTGATAAGTCAGGTTCGCCAGAATACCGCCAACATGGGCGGCCGCCAAAATGACATAGTCTGGTCTTTCATTTTGAAAAAAAGCTGCAACTGCTGCTTGATTGATTAAATCAAGCTCATTTCGTGTCTTAAGAATAAGATTATCATAGCCTTCATTTTTAAGCTTTTGGACAACAGCGGATCCAACCAAACCACGGTGTCCGGCAACAAAAATTTTATCGTTCTTTTTCATAAAATACGCAATGCCATCTTGCCTATTGACTGCGATAAGTGTATCTTAACAAAAGTATAATACATTAATATTAATCCCCAGTCCAATGTCCAATCAAAATAGAAAGGTGGCCCTTATTACGGGAATTACCGGTCAAGATGGTTCTTATCTAGCAGAGCTCCTCCTGCATAAAGGATACCAAGTGAACGGAGTCATTCGAAGATCAAGTTCGTTCAATACGAGTCGGGTGAACCATATTTACCAGGATCGCCATGAAGTTGATGATTACAACTTTAGACTCCATTACGGAGATCTAACGGGGATGAGCGGAATTTTGAAAATTCTTCAAAAAATTCAACCGGATGAATTGTATAACCTCGGAGCGCAAAGTCATGTCCGTGTGAGTTTTGATATACCGGAATATACGGCTCAGGTTGACGCTATTGGCACACTATCCATTCTAGAAGCTATTCGTTCACTTGGTTTAAAGACTAAGTTTTATCAAGCTTCTTCAAGTGAAATGTACGGATCGTCCCCACCTCCCCAATCTGAAAATACTTCATTTCACCCAAGAAGCCCTTATGCGGTTTCTAAGGTGTTTTCTCACCATATCACAATTAACTACCGCGAAAGTTATAATATGTTCGCGTGTTCCGGCATCTTGTTCAATCACGAATCGCCGCGGCGCGGAGAAACTTTTGTTACTCGTAAAATTACTCGAGCAATTGCGAATATTTTAAATAAAAAGCAGGATAAGCTGTATCTAGGCGATTTGGACGCAAAGCGCGATTGGGGATATGCCCCCGAATATACAGAAGCCATGTGGATAATGCTCCAGCAAGAAAAGCCCGATGATTACGTAATCGCTACAGGAGAAACTCACTCCGTTAAAGAATTTTTAAACTATGCCTTTGAACTTGTTGGATTGGATTGGAAGAAATATGTTGAAATTGATCCATATTATTTCCGTCCCGCAGAAGTGAACGAACTCTGTGGTGATCCAACAAAATCTCGAGAAAAATTAGGATGGAAGCCAAAAGTTACCTTTAAGGACCTTGTCAAAATTATGCTAATAGCCGACCTGGAGAATAACGGATTAAATTCAAGAATATTGGGTTTAGACTACACTTGCCTTGATTTAATTCCAAATTTTTTAAGACATAAGACGCACTAACCGCGCCTAAACATGCCTTCTAAATTTATTATAATTACCAGCATTAATGGAATTACTTCAGCTGTTAAAGCTTTTTCAAAGTTGCATGATTGGCATGTTATTGTAGTGGGCGATAAAAAGACCCCTCCTCTTCGTAAAAATCCTTTTCCTAATATTACCTTTCTTTCTGTTGATGATCAAAAAAAATTAAAGTTCTCATTTCATGACGTTTGTCCATTTAATCATTACGTTAGAAAAAATCTTGGCTATCTCTATGCCATACAGCAGGGTGCCACATGGATTACCGATTCTGACGATGACAATTTCCCCTACGAAAACTGGGCTAGTGACATTAATGAAACTGCTTCGATAGAAACCCTATCAGGGGCTAAGGTAGTTAATATCTACCGGTATTTTACTAACCAATTTATCTGGCCGCGCGGATTTCCCTTAAACAGCATTCTGGGCTCTATTCGTCCAAAGATTAATCACGCCAAACAAAATAAGATTGCTGTATGGCAAGGTTTGGTTGACAAAGATCCCGACGTCGATGCCATTTATCGCCTGATCATCAACAAACCTATTACCTTCAAAAAACGTCCTCCATTAGCCTTAGAGCCGGGAACATATTGCCCATTCAATTCTCAAAATACAATTTGGACGCTCAAAGCATGTTTCCCTTATCTCTATTTACCGATTTCTGTGACATTCCGTTTTTGCGATATTTTGAGAGGATACATAGCGCAACGTGGAATTTGGGCAATGAGGGCAAAACTGGCCTTTACATCAGCGTCGGCATATCAGGAACGTAATGCGCATAACTTCATGGATGATTTCATAGATGAAATTCCTTGCTACAAACAAATAGGCCAGGTGATTGATCTTCTTGATACTATTAAACTTGGAGGAAATCCTTCTGAAGATATTGTTTTTGTGTACAAAAGATTGCAAAAACTCGGCATTGTGAACCAGAACGATCTCCTGGGCGTTCAGGCGTTTGTTCATGATATGCAACATCTTTAAACTTTCCCTGAAACAAGAATAATGCCAATAATTAAAATAAAGATTCCTCCCATCTGAACAGGCGTGATTGTTTCTTTAAGAAATGTATAAGAAATGATGGTGATTAAAATGAGTCCCCCAATGGTCATGATTGGATAAGCGATGGAAAGATTTATTTTCGATAAAGCTAAAATATAGAAAATGATATTCATAGCAAAAAGAACAATACCAATAATAACAACATAGTTTTTCAATAAACCATAAATCAGCCCGTATTCTCTAAATAGGTGTATATTATTTGACCCCGCTTTTATCATCATATTGGCAGAGGCGTTTAGTACAAGAGCAATGATTAAAAAGAAATAGCCCATATTGATTTATTAGATTCTAAAACATTATTACTATATCACCCGAATACCTATTCATCAACAAGCGTCCGATAAATTATCAACTCTCTCTCTCAATTTTTCTATCAAGATTGTAATTTTGCAAAATATACTTCCTCGCATTCTTCCCCATCTTCATTTGTAAAGCTTTATCCCCCATCAAATTAAAAGCGCCTACGAAAGTTATGAAAGTTTGTATTCCGTTCAAAATAAATGATGTTGGCGGCAGTTCGACCTTTGTCAAAAATTTTATTAACCAACTTAAGGGCAAAGGCATTGAAATAACAGACAACCCAAAAGAGCACTCAGACATATTTTTCGTAATGACGAGCCGCCCTCTAATAGAGATATGGAAAGCTAAGCAGAGAGGTGTAAAAATCGTCCAGCGATTGGATGGAGTGTACTACTATGCCGTACACGGAATAAAATATCTATTTCTCAATATTCGCATGAGATTTATTCATCAATATCTTGCGGATTATGTAATTTATCAAAGCAAATATTCAAGAGTCTGCTGTAATCTGTTTCTGGGGCAAAGTCGCGCCCCTTGGAATATAATTTATAATGGCATTGATACCGATATGTTTTCACCTGACGGACCGTCACATATACTTAAAACAAACCCTAAACAAATAATACTCATTTCAATTGGAGACTTCAGGCGCCGCGAACAAATTCAACCACTCATTGAAACCTGTTCTCTTCTGCATGGCAAATTTGATATTAAACTTATACTCATAGGGTCTATTACTTCCAACTTGAAGCCTTTAGTTAACTTGCCGTTTATCTCTTTATTAGACGTAATTCCCAACCAAGAGCTCCACTCGTATCTCCGCGGCGCAGATATTTTTTTGTTTTCTGATCGTTCTGCTTGCCCAAATGCCGTACTGGAGGCGTTGGCGTGCGGGTTGCCGGTCGTTGCCTTTCAAAAAGGTGCCATGAAAGAGCTTGTGCCGGATGGTATGGGGATACTCATTCCTTATGATCTGCAAAATTTTTTTAAACAAATCGCGCCCAGTGATTACAAAACTATGGCGCACATTATTGAAGATGTTCTTCAGCGCAGGATACTACTGAATGATAAATATACTATTGCTAATTACGCACGGCAATATTTCTCTTTAGAGACTATGACGGAAAACTATTTGGAAATTTTCCATTCTCTTATATAAATATGGAAACATACGGACTCTATAATCATAACGACAGGTTAGATCGTGCAAAATTTGTCACCCAGCGCTTCCGAGATGCTCTACAACAAGCCCCGCGCGTCTTAGATGTTGGCTGCTGGAATAATGATCTAAAAAATATCATAGGTCCAAAAGTCTACGGAGTAGACATTGCCGGAAAACCGGACAAAATAGTCAATCTCGAAAAAGAAAAAATACCTTTCGCCGACCAGTCCTTTGACTGTGTTGTATGCGCCGATGTTCTTGAGCATCTTGATAACCTTTATGATGTTTTTGATGACTTGCTAAGAATAAGCAAAAAATTCGTTATTATCTCCCTGCCGAATAATCTTGATATCATAACCAGATTGATGTTTCTGTTCAATCGCCCAATGCGTTTTTATGGCCTTCCTGCCATAAAACCAAACGATCGACATAAATGGATTTTCTCCTACCAAGAAGCGGAGCGCTTCGTTGCCTCACGAACAAAAGTAAGGCAATATTCTATACAATCATTTCCTTCTTTCCCTAATAGGTGGTATTTCCGGAATCCAATCTTTGCACTGTTGCAGAAGCTATATCCCCGCCTTATTCAAAACTTTTTCGCCAAAGCATACTGGTGTTTACTAACCATAAAGTAATAAAATCTAGCATCCGCGCGAGAGAACTCGCACGGCTAGAGTATCGTGTGCATATAATGGCATGAAGAACCAAATAGCCAATTAAATACCATCTTACCGCTCTTACCACAATAATTGACATGGGGATTAAGAATGATTAATCTCATACAACTAGCTAATGGGCTATAACTATATCACCAAAGAGCGCCCCGTACTGCCCCGCGATCCTGCTAATATTGTGATTCTCTTTTGCATAAATATATGCATTTTCTGACATTTTATCCCACGCTCTTTTGTCGTCTAAAATGTTCGCCAAATCATTAACTAGTTTTTCAAAACTTCCGTTCGCCAATTTCCCTATCTCATATCTTCCTAGAATGCTCTCGGGGTTAACCTGCAATGAAAGAATGGGCGTTCCATTTTTTGCCGCTTGCACAAATGTATTAGGAAACCCCTCCGATGAGGAAGTATTGACAAATATTTTCGCTTTTTTGAAATAATAATCCGTATCTTCAAATGGCACATTCTTTTTTATTTCTAGATTACCTATATGATTGGTGGCATACCTGAACTGCGATGTATCGGAGTTAGTGATGAATAAAAATTTCTCCTTAGGAAACTTTTCTGCCAGCCGGACAAAAACTTCCGGCTGTTTCCATGACGCTAAACGTCCCACCCATAGTATATATTCTCGCGACTCCCGGCCTCCAATTTGTGATTCATCTTCTATTGCGTACATTGACGGAATAACAGTTGCGGTGATACCAAAATTTTTCTTGAACGCATCTTGCTGTTCCTTATGCTGACAAATTACCGCGTCAGCATTATTTAAAGCGTATCTAAACAACACATTAACATACCAAGGTTTTTTATCAAAAAAATCAAGGTTGCTATCTCTGTCATGCGCAGAGGAATAAATAAATTTTCTCCTTAATATTTTTTTCGCAAGAAAGGCAACTTTTCCAGCCAATGACCCCCCACCCCTAATCATATAAACATCCGCAGATGTTTTTTTCATCGCCCGATATAATCTCCAAAAATCCGCTACGCCGTCAATGAACATATTTCTCCCATGGCATCGCGCGGTCTTATATAGCGTAAGCACTCCTCCATCAACCCTCACCCTTTCAGCATCTGGTTGTCCGTCATAAAAATCGCCAACCAAAAAACTGATTTCAAAATTTTTGTCCTTCACTAACTCTTTGCCAAGCTGATACTGCTGAACCTCGGATCCGCCAAAAGATAAAGCTCTTTCATCTTGCGGATGGAAGAGTTTATACGCGTAAAGAGACACCAAACACACCTTGGTCATATTTTTTAATTCTCACAATAACATCATATCCGCCCGGCATAGTATAAAAATAACTCTTCCATAAACTCTCAAACCATGTTTGCCTTTTTGAAAAAACTCGCCTGCCCACCCATTCAGCAATATCAACCAGAACCTCGCCAATCAAAGCAAAGATATTATTCACGCAATAGCTCAGATGAGGAACAATAGGAATCATTTTGAATATTGCGATATTTTCCAAAACAACATTCCAGATAAAAAATGGTGTTGCTAAACTTCGATTCGTTTCTTGCAAAAGTACAATTTCATCTTTTTTGAATAGATCAAAATATTTATATCTTGTAATGCGCTGAAAATCATAGGGCACGCCGTGTTCGCCCAAAATGAATGGCGTAGAAATATACACTAATGCACCGTTTTTTGCCACCCGCCGTAACTCACCAACTGCTTTTTCTAATTGTGGAGCATGCTCTAAAACTTCGCTGGCGATAACTGCATCAAAAGAATTGTCTTCAAAAGGCAACTGGTCAATAGATGCCTCTACATCAGCCGCCGAGCGATTACGATCAAAATCTACACCGATGTATTTTTCAATATTTACTCCGCCAAGCAACTGCTGGAATGGTTTGTAACCACAACCCAAATCAAGAAACTTTCGCGGCGCATTCGTCTCCTTTAGTAGTTGTTTAAACCGCAGAAACGCCTTGAGATGGCTACGAGTTGTCAAAAAACAAAAATCAAAGATACTAGGATTTATCCTTTGACGAACGATTTTTGTTGTATCCTTGTTAGTCATAAGCTACGCTAATCTTTTTTAATAACTGCATCAAGGAACCGTGTATTGAAGCCGCTTTATATGAATTGATTTTCCGGCCACCTAATACCTCTTTGATGACCTGTTCTCCAAATAAAGGTTCGACAACATTCGTGGCTTGCCTTTCTGCACACGTAACCAGATTGACAAAAGATCGCCCAAAACACCAAAAGGCCTTCCGCCAAAGCACGGCAAGGGATACCCAGATACATTTTCCTTCCATGCGGGAAAAAGGATGCATAAGCAGGTGCCAAGTAATAAAAATTAAATACCGCATATAGAAAAATAACTCCTTTAACGTATAGACGCTTTTAACACGGTAGATGTGACCCATGGCCGCCGTTGCCCCTCGCAATGCCGCTGGTGTAATGGCGTTTTCTAAAAAGTTTTGAAGCTTTTCATTCTGATAAACATCAAAAAACTCCATCACAGTAGCAATACGGTGGGCATAAAAATTATTATGACAATTCATCTCTCTCTTAATACTTTCCGGGCTAAATTTTGCATAGTCAGTATAAGTAAGCTGATAATCTGATTTGAAACTTGGCCGATAATCAAACCGGGTAACTCCCTTGACCAATGAGTTAATGCCGACTTTGAGTCCCAGTTGATTCATATAATGCGCGGCGGAATAATTCATAAACCGATCCGCTAACGCTCCCCGATATATCAAGTCGTCCGATAGCATTTTCTGTATGGCGGAACGCCGGTAAAGTGTATAGTTAGAGTCGGTGAGAGTAAAATATTCAAAATAAAAAAGTTGAAACTGATCAAGCAAATAAGTTTTATCCTCTGGATGAAATAAATAAAATAATTTTTTATTTAAATGAACAATCAACGGACAAAACGTCATGATATCCAAATCAAGCCGCGTTACCTCGCGTAAGGCTGATTCAATAAAATTACTACTAAAAACATTATCATCGTCTAATCTGACAAAATAATTCCCCTTGACGTATTGAAAGGCCGCGTTCCAATTCTCAGCCATGGCAAGATCTCGATTGGCCCGATGATATTCCATGCGATGATCAATAAGATATGGCTTCACCACCTCCGGTGTTTCATCTGAAGAATTATTATCATGCACAATAACCTGTATGTTTTTATATGTTTGGCCTAACACAGAACGTATCGCATAAGGAAGCAAGGTGCTGCGATTTCGAGTCGGAATAATAATAGAAACTAATTCAGATTGCATAAACTAATATCAGTGTGGAGCCAGTATTCGAACAATGTCAGCAGCATTACCGGACCCGTTCATATCAACAAGTATGCGCCTAGAGTATAGAGAAAGACCAATTAAAAAAAGCAAGGAAACAATAATAACTGAAAGGATCGCGCCTGCAATTCCAAACGCGGGGATCATAAAAAGATTAAGAATAAAAACCAGAAATGCCATACTGACAGACCAAACCGAGTAAAACCTTTGCCCACGAACACCCTCTGAAACTAACAGAGAGCCCTTCGCGTTAATAAAAGTATACAAAATTGCATTGAACGCAAAAAGGAAAATCCATACAACGTCCACCGGATAATCTTTTCCATAGATCAGGAGCAAGATATAAATAATAAAAGCATTAAATAGAAAGAGAGGGAAAAACGTAACCTTCATCAATCTGTTAAGCTTTCTATCAAGACCTGCTTTATCCTGACTGCTACTTGCTGTAGGAAGAAATACTTTCATAAAAACAGAAATAAAACGTCCCAAAATCATCAATGAAGCCCCGTAATAAACTGCGTAGATTCCGACACTTCTAATATCAAGAAATTTATTGAGAAAAAAACGGTCACTGCCCCATAAAATAAATAAACTGATAGACCCCACAATACTATAAAACCCATAGTGGAGAAGAGTTTTTAGTGTCTTTCTATCAAAAGATGACACTCTAATATATTGCTTGTTACGCATAAAGACAGTAAGGGCGTACACCAACAACCCAACAGAAAATGTTATGAGATAATCAACAAATGTCAGCATCAACCGTTTACTCAAAAAAAGTCCAAAAAAAACAAAAAAGGTGATCACTGAATACAGAACATCCATAACCGCCTGCGTGCGAAATTGAAGCATACCTTTCAAAATAGACTCAGCGCCAAGTTTGACAGCCGTAAAGACACTGTACACAATCGCAATGGTAACGATCCCGAAGGGAATGTCAAAAAGGCGGGCCATCATATCACGAGCAACAACGAACAGAATAGCAAAAATACCCATAAAAAAAATACCGCCGGCCACGCCTGTTGATATAACCATTGTTTGTATATTCTGTTGCTCTTTGTATTCTGGAAGATATTTTATAACACTTGCCTGAAGACCCATAAGCATAAAGAGTGGTAAAAAATTCGCAGCAGTAAACACAAGCGCCACCTTGCCATACTCTTCTGGACCCAAAACCCGGACAGCGACAACCTGCACCACAAACAATATGACGCCTGACACGATAGCGCCCAACCCCATGTAACTCATATTTCTGACAAAGCGCACCATATCACTGCCAATATCTTTGCCAAATACAAACACATGCGCTCGATTGATGATTCTATTTCCGAGTAGATTTATACTTTGAAAGACCCACATACCGCAAGCACACGTTATTCAAAAATTTCAACCTTCTTATTGATCTCCTTGAGTTGTCTAAAAATTTCATCTCGATATGGCCCGACTTTCAAGATCACTGCCGGTTTCTCGACATCGCGCAGTATCTCTGGATCCGCTACCATAAGCCGGGAACCATAGAGACGTTTACCTTGTTTAAGTTTTGAATTATCAAGAATACAAGTAATTTTATCGCCACGTAGCCCAAATTCAAGTAAGTACTGTGAAAAGATATGTCCTCCAAAAAGATATACATCACCTTCAAATGAATTTATCTGCTTATTTAATTGGCCAACAATGGTTGTGTGGTAACTAATAAACTCCATAAATAGATCTTTATATTCATTATATTTGCTTTCTAGAAAGGGCAGGGTATTCACTTCGCCAACTTTTTCCGCAGTGTAATAGACACTGTGCTCCTGATAGAACCGCTTGTCAGTAATCCGGAAACCGTGCACCGCAAGTAAGTAATCAACAAAATAATCAGTCAGCAACATATTGTGTTCAAAATTCAGGGCGGTAGTGTATTTATTTTTAAGCCATACGTCAAGCTGTGGATACGCAAATATAAGTCTTCCTCCCTCTGGCAGGTATGAAGCAATGGCTCGTAAAAACTCATTCGGATCATAAGCATGCTCAAGGGTATGAGAAAATACGACGGCATCATACTGTTCTTCTGATTGAAAACGCTCATCAAAAAACGCGGGTATTACTTTGATGCGTTCATCAGAATCGCGAAGCGGATTGGGTTCTACAATTGTCCATATGGTATCGTCCGTTTCCTCAACAAAGACTTCTCCCAATGTTCCTTTTCCTCCGCCGATTTCCAAAATTTTCTTTGGAGACTGTTTTGCGATGTACTTTGTGAAATCCTTATAAAATGCCTGCCAAGTGGGTCCGGTTCCGTCCATATGCTGCGCTTGATACAACACCTCAAGGGGAAGCAGTTTGTCAATTTGAATAACGCCTGTTTCGGGGCATATTGCAAAACTCATATCCGCGCGCACATCCTCTCTAGAATCATGATCAACACAACCAAAAAATACGGGGAAATTTTTAAATGTATACAATGGTTCTAAATTCTCCTTGCTAGTAATCACGCTTTTATTCCGAATAATATAATTCATAATTTACTGCGCCTCTGACGGTCCTGACCAAGCGCCTGAACCGCGTTCAAAGGTTAGTTTAAATACATCAAATCCGTCAAAAAACTTTTCCAAAATGTGAACACAAGCTTCTGCTACCGCACCTTCGGACCCACGCGCGTTGGTTGCAAAGTCCGCCAGTGCCTTTGTTTTACAAAACGCGTTTGCGGGAGCAATGCTGTATGCCACTTCTTTAAATACAAGCGCATCATAGATTCCATCTCCCATAAAAATTGTTTTGTTTAAATCAAATCGTTCTTTCATCCATTTTATACGATCAAAGGTGCTAACAAGATCAAGGGGATACTTCATATCATCAATGCGCTTTTTAGTGATTGGAAAACCGCGCTTGTCACCGGAAATCATGTGAATCGTCAATTTGTGGCGTAAAATACTCAACGCGTCAGCATCGTCGGGTCCGAATTTTTTCATTACTTTTCCTTCCGCAGTATAATAAAATTTCCCATCTGTAAGTACGCCATCAACATCTATTACGAAATATTTTGGTACAAATTGCCCTTTTTCAACTAGTCCTGATTTAAAACTTTCCATAAATTTAACTTCCCAAAATAAAACAAAAAAAGATCAAAAGGGTGATGATGTAGTGGCGACATATTAAGCCAGATAATCGTGGTAAGAATTTTTACTTTCTTTAGATCATATCCGTGCTCCAGAATAAACTGATGTAAAATTTCCTGACACAGCACCAATTTATGCGGCCGCATGATATCACAAGTTACATTCCCATTTGAATCTTCAATAGTAAAAAGATTGGCATCTATGATGTCATGGTTAACCGTGAGATTATGATTCAGTTTGCCAAGGTCATAGTACATATCGCCTGCTTGTAAAAGTCCACCAAAATTTTGTCGCCAGTCAAGCAGACAATAGCCGCCCGGTGTTCTAATAATATTATCTAAAACTAGATCACCATGAAATCGCGACTGCTTTGTACTAGTCAACCAGTCAAAATCCACCTTACTAAGAAGCTCTGCAACCGAAAGCACGTGCTCGCCGTTTATAACATCTGCCTGATCCTGTATTCCTTTTTTCTCTAAAAACTTAGATACTCTCTCTTTGGTCTTAGTTGAATAAAAATCATAACATATCTGCTGAAATTTGTCAGCATCTAATTCATGCGCTTTTTGCCAAATATTTTGATCAGCCCATTCTAAAAATTGCCTAAAATCTCTAGGAGTCACCACACGAGGATATAGCTCCCCTTTCGCGAAGGTATACCGATAAAAATTCTTTCCGGTTGCCTCTATTTCCGGCACCAGACCCTTAAGTTCCCTTGCTCGCGCTACCCTGTCGCGTACCATTTCTTCTTTTGCAAAAAACTTTATTACAAATGTATCATCAAAGATAAAAATTGATTCATCAAGTTTATCAAGCACAGTGATCTTGTCGGGAATATTCTTGCGAGCATACTGTAAACTCGTCTGGTTGCCAATATCCAACCATACATTATACGGCACCCACTCAAATGACACATCTTTGTGCAACATTTGATCCAGCACATGCACCTCGGAAAGAGATTGATCTAAAGGATTGTTTTGATACAACTGTTCCAAGATTTGCCAAAACATTTGATAATCCTGAATACCATCAAGACCGATGTGGATAGATTGAAAATCGGACTCGCCCTTATCAAGAAGTTTAACAATACGTTCACCCTCAACCTTATGTGTCCGATATTGAGCCAAGGGCATACCTTGCTCTATCGCTCTTTCAATACAAAATCCGGCAATCCAATTTCGATCAAGTGCCGGAATTGGTTCAGTCACAATAGTGTCACAGGCATGAAAAATAAAGGGACATTGTAAATGCTCTTTCGCATGCAACATTGAATAACCCAAACTACTACCCGGACCTTCAAAGTTATCCACCTCAACAAACGTAACTTTTCTATCTGGATAAGCAAGTTTGACAAACTCTTTTACATGATCACGAAAATATCCAACTGTAATCACAAGCTCAACCTCTTTTTGATATGCCTCAATAATATAAGAAAGCGCCGGCTTTTTACCCACTCTTACTAGCGCCTTGTTGGTATATTTTGTGATATCGCCCAAACGAGAACCCGTACCAGAGGTGGTAATAAGCACCTTATAATTCATGATTTATTTCAAATTAGCGTCTATTGTCTCTTGCAAGTCTTTTATTCTTTCGGCTACGTTTTCACCCTGCTTAAATATCGTGGAACTTCCGCAAACGAGTCGTGTCGCCCCGCGGCGCACCATTTCTGGCGCGCTTTCAGGAGTGACTCCTCCATCAATCTCTATTTCAATCGCGCGCCCTGCAAATTTTTTTTTCAAATCGCTAATCTTGTCTAGTACCCTTGGAATAAGCTTATGTCCAACTATTCCCGGGTTAATAGCCATCAGCATCACAACTTGAATATCGTCCAAGACATAATCCAGCACATTCAGCGGCGTGGCGAGATTGAGTGCCGCGCCGGCATTGGCACCAGCGTCGCGTATTTTTTTTAGCGCGCGATGCAGGTGTCGGTGCGACTCTACATGAGGCATAATAGTCGTTGCGCCGGCTTTTACGAATGTCTCGATGTATGGCTCAATATCCTCAACCATAGCGTGAACATGAATTGGCAACGAAGTTATTGAGCGAATTTCGGCAAGCATTTCGGGATGTAATCCGTACCGTGGCACAAACAAAGCATCCATGACATCAAAATGGAGTGATTCAATACCGCCCTTTTCCAGTCGCTTAATCTCTTCGCCTAACTCCAACATATTGGCGCAGATAAGCGAAGCTGTTAAAGTATAAGACCGTGTAGCTGAAGTTCCCATATTATTCAAGATTAGAATGCCGTGACCACATAGTTTCATGCATCTCACCAGTTTCAAGCATAAGGCGGAGTACTATAGCATCAAAAAAAATTCCTAAACATTGTTCATTTAACGTTGTCATTGGCTGAATACTCCTAAACCCATCAATTGGCTTAGTTTTTGAAGGGGCGGGAATCACCACCACAATATCAGCGAGCTTACCCATGCGTGACTCTGGATTCGCAGTAACAAGCGCTATTCTTGCTCCCCGATCCTTGGCGAGGGTCACAAGATCATAAATTGTCTGCGTCTCACCAGAGCCAGAAGCGACCAAAAATAGATCATCCTGCCCAATCGCGGGCACCACTGAATCTCCCAAGGTAAACGCTCGTAATCCAAGATGCCCCAAGCGCATGGTAAATCCACGTACAGCCATACCTACCCGCCCCGCGCCGCAGGCGACAATTGTTTGAGCGTTCAAAACTGCCTGTGCCAATCTCTCTGTTTGCCCTATGTCAATCTTGCCCAATACAAAATCGATCTCTTCAAGGATTTTACTGATATGATCCTTTGAATTAACGGGAATACCATCGCTGAAATACTCCCGAGCGTGTTCAAGGCTTTCTGTATTGCCAATATCATGCCATGTTTCAAACGGCCGTACAACAAACTCCTTGCCATTTTTAATCATCTCATTTATTACTCGGCAATCATTTAAACTTCCGTCATTAAGGTCAGCAAGATAGAGTCTTTCAAGATGCGACCAAAATTCCTGATAATCATGAACTCCTACTAAGCCAATATGAATATAATCAAAATCAAGATTGCCCTTGTTTTTAATTTCTTTAATATAATTATCGTTCACCTGAAACGAACTATAGATTGCCGAATCGTTTCCTTTAAAACCGCCGCTCCAGTTGGATGACGGAGGCAATACTGGTTCTTTGACAATAGTATCGCTCGCATGAAAAACGAAGGGGCATTGAAGATAATCCTTGGCTTTTAGCATAGAATAACCTAGACTACTGCCCGGTCCTTGATATTTATCAACTTCAACAAAGGCAAACTTCCGAGTAGGATAAGCGAGCTTAACAAAATCTTTAACCTGTTGGCCAAAATGTCCAAGGGTAATAACGCTCTCAACTTCAGACGGATAGGCATCAATAATATGAGCAAGGGCGGGTTTACGGCCAACTCTTACGAGCACTGGATTTGTGTGTTGCGGAATTCCACCCAAGCGAGATCCTGTCCCAGAAGTGGTAATCAATACTTTATAATCCATAGATTGCGTGTTTATTTAATACGTTTTCCGTTCACGGTAAGTTCATAAATGCCAATATAATTAGATCCCTCGGCTTGAACCCGAAGTTGCGAGAGTTCCTTTTTATCTACTTTTACAATTGACCTTGAGGCAAGTGGAAAACCACCATCCTCCAAGAGAATCCATGGACTGTCGTCAGATACGCCTAATCTTCCTTCTAGTTTCCAGTTCTTAATATAATTTGGATCAGTTCCCATAGTACCCCAATATAGCACGACCTCGCTCAATTCCACATTTCCTCCAAGATCCACCACATAATCAATATTTATATTTCCGGGCGCCGCTTGGGTCCCTATGACTCCGTCAATAAGTTTATCCGACGTAGTCTGGGCCTGAATAGCGCCCCCTGATTCAGGAATTAAACTCACGACATAATTACTCTTTAACTGTAACGGGCCTACTCGTTTTGCTTTGGGATTAACTCTTAGCTCATCAAAAAGTTTATTTTGCAAAACACGAAAATTAAGGGTTATTACTAATATAATAATAAGGAGTCCCAATAAACTTACCCCGCCAACTTCAAACGTTAAAATAGCGTAAATTTTCTTAACAGAACGGTTTATCAAGGGAATTTTTTGAGCAATTTTTATCTCAAGCTCTTCTTCTCGTGTCATATAATTGCAAGATATAAAAAAAATAATTTATAACTATGTTGATTATGAATCAATCACTAAGGCGATAGCCCAAAAATATAAAATTAGGTCGCTAAAACTCAAAATTGGTTTTCTTAAACTAAGCGCGTAATCCATAATTATACATTAAAAATTTTTATAAACACTTGTAAATAGCATCAGC
>MGEK01000040.1 GCA_001791325.1 Candidatus Uhrbacteria bacterium RIFCSPLOWO2_01_FULL_47_25
GCGACCGAGGTCGCCCGCCAAGAGCACCGCGTGGGTGGCCGAGGCGCAAATCGCCTCGTTTTCGGCAGAAGGGATGCCGCCGATATCCACGAGCGTCAACGCCTCGGTACAGCGCTCTACGCTGGCGGCCACCCGCTCGACAAATTCCGGCGTGAATTTGGCCTTGTAGGCGGCCTTGCATTGCGCCGCCAACTCGGGATCCGCGTTCACCGTCTCCTGGAACCACGAGCCCTCCCCATCAGGGCACGCGGTTATGACGTACGGGTACGGCGCTCCAGGAATGCGCCGCACTGCGTCCTTCAGACCCTGCCGAAGGCAGGATTTGCCAGACCGCGGGGGCCCGGCTAGAACGACTTTCATCTTTGACCTCCTTTTGCGGCAGGCCTGCCGCGGTCCGTTGGTTACGACCATCACTTGAGTGACGACAAGCTCATCACCCTAACGATAGCCGTAACCTCAACGGTTGGAGAATTTACCCACGCACCAATTTTTTGGTACGGGATAAACAGTCAACATATTCATCTTTTAAAGAACAAGCTCTCCTCTCATCCCGAACTAACTTGTGGTTAGCGCGGGAAGTTGAGGGGCAAAGTGCATGATTTAATTCCACTTTGCCCATGAGGTCTCGCCGCACCTTATAGTTCCTGCCATTGGGAGCACTTCGGTGCGATCCCCTCTCACGCCATGTTCTGGCGGGGGTTTTATTTCACTACGAGGTTGACCCCAACCTCGCCGAAGCACAACTCGCTTCGGTGGAGCGAGAACTAGCAAACAACTGCTAGCCCCACTGCAGCCAGCTCCTTCCGGAGCCTCCGCTCGTGGAGCGCTTCGCAGTTGTTGCAGGCTACCATGGAGGGTAGCCGCCTGAGCCGCTCGTTGGTCACCATAATGATTAACTCATCAGGTGTGACCTCCAAAATGGCTGAGGCGTCTAGCGCCGCGTACCGGAAATTCCACGGTACGTTTGTCGGCACGTCCTCCTTGGCTAACCTGCCCCAGTTTTTGGGCGCCCTCAACCCGCAAAAATCGCAGGCGGTGCCGTACTCATCTGGTTGCCCGAAGTCGCCTATTATGGCGACTGGCTCTCCCTTAAGGCCCTGCACACGAACCTCCATCTTTTCACCTCCTTTCGTGGGTAGCGCGGGCTCATGTCCCGAATACCCTGGCAAGATGGCTCGCCCGTTACTGTCTCCCGACAGTGGCCGGCGTCGCCTGAATATATGGTATTCCGCGCACCATCCGCCTTTGGCGGAGGTGCGAGATAAACCTCTGTCGAAACCACAATCTTTTTATCAAATTATGATTTCGGTTGAGGGGCGAAGGGCGGCCATGCCAACACTTCGCACGTTGACCAATGCTCACAGGATGTGATACGATCAACTTATCTATTCTATGTCTGGCAACCAACTCCTAACTAAAATCACACGCTTAGAGCAGGCGATTGCCTTGCTTAAACTTGAGGCCTACGCTTCTCTAAAGAAATCTGTTCGCCGCTCTCTGCCATATCCAGAAACAGCGATCACGCGCGCGGCCAAACAAACTCGTCAGGATCGTTGGCGAGAATTGTATGCCAAAAATGTGGCGCGTATTCGTTGACACGAGCGCGCTTCTCGCCGGCCTCAACTCTACCCACGGCGCCTCTGGCACAGTTCTCACGCTGGGACGCGCCGGAAAACTTACCATCGTCATCTCTCCCGATGTTGTCGCCGAAGCGGAGCGCAACCTTCCTACGAAGTTCCCACTGCTCGGACAGGCCTGGACAACATTCCTCCTTATGCCGCCCGTCATCACAAAATCACCAACACTGGCGGCAGTCCGTCGCGCGCACCAACTTGTACCGACAAGTGATGCGCCAATTTTAGCAGCGGCGCTAACTGCTAAATCGCATATACTCGTCACGCTGGACAGAGAATTCATCGAACTTGCGCACCGCGCTGAACTATCGCTGCCGGTCATGCTACCAAGCGTATTCATTGATCACTTGCGCAGAACAACAGTGATGTTGTGATTGGCTTGTAGCGCTGCTAACACGCCTCACCAACCTCTGTCAAAGAACTTTTTTCTGTTTTCGCTCTTTTGAGCTCATCAGGGCCGATACACATCGGCCGAACAGAATGTCTGTATTATTACTTGCTTGTTGACGACGCGTGTCGCGCCGTGATACGATTTCATCATGAAACAACTCAACTACACTCTAATCATCAAACCAGAACCAGAGGGCGGATTTACCGTGACCGTACCGGCGCTTCCCGGCTGTGTTACTTACGGCGCCACAGTGGAAGAAGCTAAATCAATGGCCACTGACGCCATCGGCGCTTACCTTACCAGTCTTCGTAAACACCGTGAGCCGATCATGGTGGTGCACGGAATCACCTAACAACATGGCTACTGCAACAAGAACAAAAATAAGCACCACTGCCCGACTGAATCGCTTGGAACAGGAAGTGAATCTTTTGCGTTCCTTCGTTATTGGCCTGACAAGCCGCGATCCGGAGGGCGAGTATAATCCTGAATTTGTTCGCCGTTACCAACGAGTCCGCAAGAGCAAACCAATCTACCGTTTCACTGACGCCAAGTCATTTCTAAAACAGATCCGACAGAATCATGCCTGAACTCGCAACGACGAGTCGCTTTCGCAGAGCCGCTAGCAAGTTGCCATCTGAAGTGGCTAGAGAGCTCGCCGAGAAAATGGAACTCCTCCGCATTGACCCGTTTCATCCCCTGCTTCATACCAAAGCGCTATCTGGCAAGATGACTAATGTATATTCGTTTCGTATCGGCCGTGATTGGCGAGCTCTGTTTGAATTTATGGCACCCAATGGTATTCTCCTAACTGACGTTGCTCACCGCAAAGATATTTATTGTTGATTTGATTTTAAAGAACTTTTTCTCTCTCCTTTTGAGATAGCCCTGCTTCGCTCCACTCCTTCGCTAAAGCTATGGAGGGCAAGAAAGCTTCGCAGGACATGACAAGGAGTGATCCCCGTCCGTCCACCGACTCCGTTGCCGAAGCCCGACAGGCGGGGTGCACTCATTGCTATGGTGGCCAGTCCGACCGAGGGTCGCCTCCCCCGCACTAGATGCTTCGCAACAGTGCGAGGCTTCGTCTCTCCAGGCAACGCTCAATACTCTGACTGGTCATAGCGAGATGCCTGCTCGATAGTCTCCTTAACTGTCAAGCGGGGCATTGGCGTGGTTTCTTTGTCCTCACCTTAGCCTTTCAGCAATCTCGTAATTTTTTTAAGAACTTCTCTCCTCTTTTTTGGAGAGGGAGCGGGGCAAGAATTCGTTAGTTCGTTCCCCCGCACCAATCCGCCATGGGCGGGATGGTACGGGGCTGTCGTGCCCCATTCTCTCTCCAATGCTCACAAAAAGCGGCTGCGAGAATCCTTGAGGCAAGAGCTCTCGCAGCCGCTTTGGGCTGTGTCCAGCACTTTACCATTTGACCAAAATGCTGAATTCACGACAGAAACGCTGTCGTTCGCTCTCTCCTTAATATTATTTTCTTAAAGTTCTTATTACGCCCATTTCAAGCGTAACGAGCCATCATAGCATACTGGTAGAATATGTCAAGAGATATTGATGATAATTATTATATAATTGATATAAATCAATGATAATAGTCTAAAAAATATAGTGATTATTTAGATATTATTGTCATTTACAGTTGACAATAAAATCATGATGCGCTATAATTAATCCAAAATATGTCCACCTATAAGAGCCTCCTCATAAAAATCGGCCTTGAAGAAAAGGAGGCCGAAGTATATGAAACTTTGCTTTCTTTGGGCAAAACAGGTATGGGAAAAATTTTAAATAAAGTATCTTTGAAGCGCGGTAGTGCTTACAACGCCGTTTATGGACTGAAAGCCAAGGGTCTTGTCACTGAACTTGAGGAACATGGGCGTAAAGTATTCCAAGTGGAAAATCCTGACCGCTTAGCGAGTGTGTTAAAAACTAATGAACAATCGCTAAAAGAGGCGGAGCAAACGCTCATGGGTTCACTCCCTTCTTTAAAATCCGCCTATAACCTCATTATGCACCGACCGAACGTGCGATTTTTTGAAGGCGACGAAGGCGTAAGGACAGTGCTTGAAGATTCACTGACCTCGCATGAAACAATATATTCTTACATTGACAATACGCTCGCCAATGAATATTTCCCTAAAATAAATGAAGAATATGTGTCGCGGCGCAAACGTCTGGGCGTTGTCAAGCGCATGATCTCTTTTGATGAATCCTATGTACGGGCGCACGCTGATCGCTACCGCAACGCCTTAACCGAAGTAAGAGTGGTGCCAACACCGCCAGAGCATATTCGGGCAGTGATGCAAATTTATGATGGTAAAATAAGTTATCTTACCCTGCAACCAGAAACTCTTATCGGCGTCATTATTGAGGACGAAAGAATTTACCAGATGCACCGCGTTTTGTTTGAGCTCGCTTGGGTCGCGGCGAGACCGGTGGTTTCTCTGACGACGCCGACGTCGTCTCAACCTTCACCTCCGGCAGTCGCTCAAGCTTAACAAATAACTCTTCGGTGCCGGGGTAGGTGTATGGCTCCCCGACTTGATGAAAACCAAAGTCAGAAAGATAGTGCTTCAACATTGGATTTTTGGTATAGGCTTCACCATCAATGATGTAACCATCTGCGCTGTAGTGATCTAAGGTTGCTTTAAGAAGGGCGCTACCGAGTGAAGATTGCCGAATCTGTGGACGGACATTTAGAGAATCAACATGGACGCGTTTCGTTGATTGGTCTGGCGCAAAACGCACAAAAGCGACAATTTCTCCATTGTGGGTCAACAGGTAAAATTGACCTTCTGGATTATCAAGATAGCTTTCAAATTTTTGCCGCGTGGCCTCTATAAGTTTAGTAGGGTATCCATCGCGCTCGCGATTCTCAACAAACATCTGCCGCATAATCGCTTTATCTGAATCTATAAGCTCGTCAAAACTTTTGGTTGTTAATTCTGTGTCAGTTATGTCACGAAACCATAGCTGCTCTTCTGAGAGCTTGCCCGTGGCGCGCAATGTCCTAAAGGTGTCGGCAAATAGAAGAATATCCGCTCGGTATAGTTCTAGTTCTTTTGTTATTGATTCACTATCAACATGGCTGTCGGCATACTTAATCAAGAGATCACGACCGCGTTGCAAAAGTCGCTCTATTATTTTTTCAACTGCACCTTCACTATATTGTATATCCTTATGAAATATATCACGTAGATATTCACGAAGGTGAGTCGAGGCATCAACAATCTCGCCGTATTTTTGAAAAATTAGCTTGATATCAGCCTCGTCATACTTATCGGCTAAATCTAATATTTTATCGCCCATGTCCTGATCGTGTTCTAGTGATAAGAAGGTACGTAATCCATCGCGCCCAAATCGCCAGGCAAATAACTGTACCAAACCAGCGTTTTGCATATTTCTGGTTTTGACAAATTTCAAAAAATAATACTGTTCGGGAAGACTTAGGGTAGCAAGCTGGATACCGAAGTCTTTTTCTATTTGCGCTCTCATAACTGGAGTCATTAGGTACTCAAAGTCACGAATATCCTGCATACTTTGATCGCCATCTTTCGTAGCTTCACTCTTTATGCCCATACTAAATGCCCTCACGTCTAGAGGGGTAAGAGCAGCAATAGAGTCCAGAAATTTTTGGTATTGCTGACGCCATTCTCGCCATTGATGTTGCAGTTCTGGTGGTGGAGTCCATTCAACATAATCATCTCCTTGCTTTACTGCGGCATCAATTAATTCTTGGGGCGGACGCATTTGCTCGTCAAGTGTACGACGCGATTCAATCAATTGCTCCGCGACCGCTCGCTGTTCAGGAGAAAGAAGCGCCAACCGGCCGTCTGGCCGATAGGCGGCGAGTTGGCCGGGTGATATTTCAAAGGCCACTGCATACCCGACCCGTTCCCGCCCACGGCCTTGAAACTCCTCTAAAAGCTGCCCAGCCCGTCGATTGAGCAAGTAACTTCCCTTTTGCTGTTTTACCGCATTTTTTAATGTTGGTATAATCTGGGCTGGAACTTTGTCTTCAGAAAAAGCCCAGTCTTGCGAGGTGTAATAGATGCTCCGAATAAGTTCCAGCCAATGCCCGGTTTGTCCAAAATTGTCCGCCCGGTCAAAATCTAATTTCTTTAATAACGCCGATCTATAATTGCTAAATGCCAAAAGATAATTGAGCGCATGCAGAGATTCAAATTTGAAATGATCGGACACATCAGGGCGATAATCCATCTTAGAAATACCATCCAGCAATAAATTTGGCTCAATTGTTTGCCCGTTTTGTCCCATAACTTCCCAATAATTATCTGCTTGCTCTGGATATTTGGCGTATAGATTCTGCAAAGACAAAAATGCTTTATCTGTTGAAGAACGGTCAGAGGGTTTTTGTCGATTAAAGTCTCTGTTCAGCTGAATGGCTTGATCAATGTCAATGCAAAATTCCCAAAGCGCAGTTTCTTTAAATTGACGCTCTTTGGCAAGCGCAAAACCGCGCTCCATGGTCATCTCAATCGCTTCTGGCGGTAATTCATGACGTCGAGTATTCATATTTTCAAAGTCCCTCAAAAAATATCTATATGATGCATAATCTAGACGAGCTATCTCATCACGAGCGCGATTAAGATTCAATTCTTTTATGTCTTCAGGGAATAGGGCTGAAATGGTTTCCGCCGAGAGTTGTTGAATGCGTCCAAGTTCGGCCTCTGGCCAAAACTCTCTTGGGGTAAATGGTGTTATATGAAAATCATCATCGGGAGAATGAGACCCGAGAATCGCGCCACCCGTAGACGACCCTCTTCGTTCTGACGAACTATTTTGCAGTGTAATATCAACCAAATTCCCTTCAGAATCGGTATGAATACGAAAACGCTGAAGGGCCCCATCGCGCGTTTCTTCTATGTCAGGATTAGACGGATAATGTTCTCGCTCATCCATATTAAATTAACAAATGTTTATTAGTGGATAACGAACCAGTGTTCCACCGTGCGGGATTATGCAAACATGCCTAGGGCTTACCTCTCCGCACCTTTCCTTTAGCAGGGGCCGGGATCGAACCGGCGACCTAGGGCTTATGAGTCCCTCGCTCTAACCAACTGAGCTACCCTGCCATAAGAAAGGTGCGGGGTGTATCTTTCGCTCTCCGCCCGAACGGCTGAACCGCGTTCGATCGGACGGGTAACCTCCGCCCCCGGCGGATCCGCCTCTGGCGGAAACTATTTACCACAACACTCGGCAATGCCGCAGTCGTTGGGGAGCTACCCTGGCTCAAAAAAGTGCGGGGTGTATCCGCTGCTCTACCTCCACCATCTGGCGGAGAGCTACCCTGCAATAACAATTCTGTGGCGAGTTTACCAATAATTACGCGATAAATCAACCCCGTTGGAAGTCCTGGGAGGCTAAAATTCTTGCAAGAATTTTAGCCTCTGCGGTTATAGAGGATTAAATCGGTTAGGAGATTGCTTCATCGCCAAAAGATTGATAATCACATTAAGTCGGACTTCTAACGAGGCAATTGACGTTGAACTAGCCGCTAGATATACTGACTGTTAGTTTCACTCCAATATATACAAAGCTATTATTCAATATGAATACCCGACGTGTAATTATTGTTTTAGTTTTTTTTGCCTTAATAATCTTCACTATAACTATCGGCGCACTGAAACGAAATAAATCAGCAATGCTCAATCAGCAAAAAAAACAAACGGGAGCGCTTGTGGTTGTGGCCACAACTTACCCTCTCTATGATTTTACCCGC